>NZ_JARFVR010000006.1:0-133058 GCF_055818025.1 Gardnerella sp. c11Ua_71
TTTTTATACTCATTTGCATTTCGAAGCACTGCCTGCACAACAGCAATGCTCTCACCACGTAAAACTATGTCATCACCGCAAGAACATTGTTGCACACGAATAGAATGGTTTTGTAATGTTGAGGCGGCTTCGGCATTAATTGCACATTCAGTCGCACCTAAAAATATATCGTCAACAATATCTTTTGAACCGTATACAAAAACATCATCTAAATCAAGTAAGCTAACAGACGGAGCAAGCACATGTCCAAGTGAACGACCTGCTTCCTGTAGCATTGTCGTCCTGTCTAAAGGATTCTCATTAATTCTTCTTCGTAAGTTTGCTGCAGATATAAAAGTCTCTAAACAACCACGCTTACCACACGTGCATTGTGGACCATCTGGATCAACAACTACGTGACCGATTTCGCCTGCAGCATGATGACTCCCCAAAACGAGCGAATCATCGATTAACAATGCTGCGCCTACGCCAACAGCGATTTGAACAAAAATGCCAGTTGCTCTGCCAGCTCCACAAAAACGTTCACCGATCAAAGCACTATTCGCATCATTATCTACCGTACAGAACTTACCAAAATGTTGTTGAAACATCTTGCGCAAAGGCACATTCTTCCACCCAAAATTCGCAGTTTCAACTACTACACCATCTTCATCAACAATACCTGGGACAGCAACACCAAAACCAAGTATATGTGAGGCACCATCAAGTAGTGACTCAGCCAAAGCAATTACAGTTTCAGGCGTAATAGCAGTAATTTTATCAAAGGATTTTTCAACTCTAGTTACAATTTCACCGCGTAAATTCATTACAGCAGCTTGCAACAAAAATGGCATTGATAAGTCCAGAACAACCACATTCCAATATTGATCATCTACACTTACTAAAGTTCCTTTTTTACCAGGTCGCGTTGGTTGTTCATATCCATTTTCCATCAGAAAGTGTTTATCTAACATGTCAGACACGACTTCGCACGCAGCAACTCGCGATAATCCAGTTTTCCTACCAATTTGTGCTCTAGACATAGGACATGATGAAAAAATTTGTCCAAAAACCATCATGCGATTATTGATTCGTACATCAGCGGGTTCATGTTTTTTAGTAACTGTCATAGAAGGTGATAGAAAGCAAGACAAGGCATTATCATCAGTTGTTCCAAACATGACACTCCTCAAGTATAGGGCTGTTGCAGCATACTGAAAGTAAGTACTACATCGTACCATCCCACCAATAGGCCAAATCATCAGGAAAAATGTTGTCAGCACATGTACTCACAACAAAATTTCACAATAAACTATATTGTACACTCTCAACCATTGTAGCCAGCTGTAACACATACGCGCTAGGCATAATTACCATAATTATTAACAATAATTTCATCCCAATATACACACAAGTGTTTGTATATTTCTTGGACTTTACAACAAATAAATAATTTGTTAAGATAGTTAACATTGAATGTTCCTACGACATAGATGCCGCCGGCAATCAATACACAACTCGTCAAAGTCGACAAGTAAAGCTTCAAAGAAAGGAAGCGCCATGCATAGTGGAAAGAAAATTATTGGCATCATTGCAGCAGCGAGCGCCGCTCTACTATCGCTTGCTGGATGCGGTAACACCAATAACTCGAGTTCATCAGCGCAAGTTGATACTAAAACACCTGTTAACCTCACTGTGTGGACTGGTAATACAACACCAACAAAAGCAGCAGCAGCAATATTTGAAAAGAAATATCCAAACGTAAAAATTAAAGTAGAAACTGTAACAGACGCTTATCAGGCTCTGGATACAGCCATTCAAGCTGGATCGGGAATTCCAGACGTTATGGAATTTGAGTACTTGACAGTTCCTTATTTCGCAATTCAAAACAAACTTGTAGATTTAAGCACTCTTGGCGCAAATAATGATAAAGGCACATTTGTGAAAGGCGCATGGCAGGACATCAGCTTCAACAATAAGCCATACGCAATTCCAATGGATTACGGTCCAAGCGTTATGTTCTACAATAAGGCAATATTAGAAAAAGCAGGAGTAAGCAAAGTACCAGAAACTTGGGAAGAATATTACCAAGCAGCTAAGAAAGTAAAAGCGCTCGGAGACAAGTACTACATAACAAATGACGCAAGCGATATCTTCACATTGCTATCTCTTGTATGGCAAGCTGGAGGGCATCCATTTAAGGTGAACGGAACCACTGCTCATATTAACGTAAAAGATCCAAAGATGCAGGAAGCTGTATCTTACTATCAGAAGATGATTCAAGAAGGATTGATTGCAACTAATATCAAAACTTGGTCCGATGATTGGAACAGAGCTTTAAACGATGGAACTATTGCCACACAAATCATAGGAGGATGGTTCACCTCTAGCATTAAAGATCGCGCTCCAAAACAAGCTGGAAACTTCCGTGTTGCCCCTATGCCTCAATGGAAAGCGGGCGAACAGTTGAGCGCAGAAAACGGCGGCTCTGGCTTTGCTATTCCAGCGAAAGCAAAGAATCATCAATGGGCTTGGAAATTCTTGCACTTCCTTGCCTACGATAAGGAAGGCGTAAAAGCACGCGTTGATGCTGGAGTATTCCCTCCAAATGTTTCCGTACTTAAGAATAACGAATTCCTCTCTTCTACTGACCCTTACTTCGGAGACCAGAAGTACCGTGAGCCTATTGCCGATTCAGCTCAAAAAGTAGGAGAAGGATGGCAGTACCTTCCGTTCATGGAAAAAGTGCGTGATCTATATGGTGACAATATGGATTATGCAAAAGTAGCCAAAGGCGAATCACTGCAAACTCAGCTAGAAAACTGGGCTAAGCTGTGCATCGACTATGGAAACAAACAGGGCTTCACAGTAAGCAAATAATGTTTACTAATAATAGCAAATAAACTCATTACCATTTAAGGTGCTGTTGGTGCTACAACACCAACAGCACCTAATTTAACTGAAAAGTTTTTACATTGGGGGAAAGCAATGATATTGAACACTTCTAAAAATAAACGAGCGAATTTAACACGGCAACGCAATGGAATTAAACGCGAAGGAGCTGCTGGTTGGATGTTCGTGCTTCCATTTTTGCTTCTCTTTACCTTCGTGTTTATTATTCCACTTGTATACTCGATGTACATTAGTTTCTTTGGACACCAATTAATTGGCGGAACCGTGTTTGTCGGCGCAAAAAACTATCTCGAACTTTTGAGAGATCCACTATTGTGGCAGGGTATTGCACGCGTCCTCATATTTACAGCAATCCAAGTCCCTCTAATGTTAATAATTTCCATTTGTCTAGCGCTTGCTATCGATTCGAAACGTCTATATGGTACAAACTGGTGCAGAATCTCAATATTCATTCCATACGCTGTTCCTGGTGTTATCTCCACATTAATGTGGGGGTTCATCCTTGGAACTAGGTATGGTCTGTTCAAGAATTTTAATGAGATATCTCATACTGATATAAATCCATTTTCTCCTTCATTTATCATGATTTCTATCGGAGTAATGATTAGCTGGGCTGCTATTGGATATAACATGCTCATCTTCTATTCTTCATTAAAGGCTATTTCACCAGATCTTTACGAAGCTGCTGTAATTGACGGCGCAAGCTATCGCCAAATAGATCGTTATATCAAGCTTCCAGAGATTAGAGGCTCACTGGCTATAACTACTATCTTCTCAATAATAGGTAGTGTACAGCTTTTCAACGAGCCGCAAATTTTGTCAAAAATGGTTGGAGGCACTGGCATTACAACCAGTTGGACACCAAACTTATACATTTACAATCTAGCTTTTGGTGACTCTTCACAGGGATATGCTGCTGCAGCAGCATTGATTATGGCAATTATTGTCATTGTCGTTACATTTACGATTCAAATTCGCAATATGCGCAAAAATGTCACCGCTGATTAACCATAGACGAAATATGCAACGAAGCATCCAAAAGGAAGAACAAATGATTAATACAACAAAATCATCAAATAATCAGGCAGCGATGCCTCCACTCACGAGGTTCTACACTGTTGAACATCCAAAGAAGAGTCCAATGATGACATTCTGGGTGTATCTATATCTATTATACGCTCTCGTTCCATTTGTTTGGCTATTCATAAATGCTACAAAAACTAAGGCTGATTTTGCTTCTACATTCGGTCTATCATTTGGATCCTCATTCGCTCTATGGGACAACATAGTAGAGGTATTTACATATAACAATGGCATTTTCGCACGATGGATTCTAAATACGGTCCTATACACAATAATTGGCACTATCATTTCTGTATTGTTTGCAACTATGGGAGGATATGCTCTAGCAAAACTCAATTTTAAAGGCAAACACTTTATTTTGCTAACCATCTTAGGATCTATGGCAATTCCAGGAGTACTCCTTGTAGTTCCACAGTTCTTGATTTTCTCGCAGCTTGGTTTAACAAACACTCCTTGGGCTGTAATAATTCCATCTCTACTAAACCCATTTGGTCTATATTTAATGTGGACATTTTCAGGGCAAAGTGTTCCAACTTCTCTTATAGAAGCAGCACGTATCGATGGTGCTGGAGAAGGACGCATTTTCTTCCAAGTTGCATTACCACTTATGAAACCATCATTGGTAACAGTGTCATTGTTCGCATTTGTTTCTATTTGGTACAATTACTTCCTTCCATTGATAATGCTGAAAGACTCTAAATGGTATCCATTGGCATTAGGTCTTGCACAGTGGAATGCTCAAGGCAATGAAGGTGGCAATATGCCTATTATTCCAAACCTAGTCATTACCGCATCTTTGCTAGTCGTATTCCCACTGATTCTGCTCTTCTTGGCATTGCAACGCTACTGGCAATCAGGCTTAGCAATTGGAGCGACAAAAGGGTAACCAGCTAAATCTGCTTTTATTGCTTCTGACAGTTTTATGCTGTCAGAAGCATAATTAATCTATACGTATTCTTAACTTTTACTAACACGATTTGGAGCATGTAATGGCTAGGCCATCTATTTATAATGACAATACTTGTTGGGATGAGCCAACATATACTTGCATATCTTCCAACTATGCAAAAACTGATTGGATAACAAATCCTCAGGTTTTTGCCGTTAACACTATTTCAGCGCATTCACATCATCATTACACAATAAATGACACCACACCAATACAGTCACTTAATGGAACGTGGGAAGTAAAGCTACTTTCTTCCCGCGTATTCAACCCTGAAAACTTAGATGAGGATATTAAAAATTACGAAGATTCTTCATATCAAACAATCTCAGTTCCATCTCACTTACAGATGAACGGTCTATTAAAACCGCAATACGTTAACGTTCAATACCCTTGGGATGGTCATGAGGACGTTAAAGCACCAAATGTTCCTTCCTTAAATCATGTGGCAATTTATAAGAAACATTTTGTTTTACAAAATAATCTTAAACAGATTTTGAACGAAGAATGTAAAGCTACTATTACCTTCCATGGAGCACAAACAGCTATTTATGTATGGATTAACGGAAAGTTTGTTGGATATAGTGAAGACTCTTTTACGTCGAGTGAATTTGATATTACTCAATTTTTAAAAGATTCTGAAAATAGTATTGTTGTAGCGTGCTACGAATTTTCTAGCGCATCATGGCTAGAGGATCAAGATTATTGGAGACTACACGGAATTTTCCGTTCCGTTGAACTGTGTGCACATCCTTCCACCCATGTATCAAATCTTCATGTTGATGCAGATTATAGCAATGATACAAATACTGGGAAACTCGCATTCAGAGCAAACATAGAAGGAGACAATTTAAAAGATATTACACTGCATACTTACATTACAAATCATAAATACAGCAACGATAAATTCACAAATAATAATGAGATTTTGTGGGACTGCACGCTACCTGCACAAACGATTACTGAACTAAAACAGACTACTATTACTAAAGCACTACCTTGGAGTGCTGAATACCCTGCGCTATATGACTTACATATTGATGTTGTAAGCAAAGAATCAAATATTATTGAACATGTAGTGCAGCCGATTGGTTTTAGACATTTTGATATTGAAAACGGCATAATGAGATTAAACGGAAAACGCATTATTTTCAAAGGCGTAAACCGTCATGAATTTAATTGCGACAGAGGCCGAGCAATAACATATGATGACATGGTTTCCGATGTGATTTTTTGTAAGCAACACAATATAAACGCTGTACGAACTTCTCACTATCCTAATCAAGATGCTTGGTACGATTTATGCGACGAATATGGGCTATATATTATTGACGAGACTAATTTAGAGACACATGGAACGTGGTCAGATGGGCACGGAAACATAACTCCAGAATGCGCTATTCCTGGAAGTAGAGACGAATGGCGTGCCGCGTGCGTAAATCGCGTCGATAACATGATTCAACGCGATTACAATCACCCTTGTGTGCTGATTTGGTCTCTCGGAAACGAATCCTTTGGTGGAGACGTATTTCGTTCTATGTATCATCATGCTCATGCTCTAGATGCACATCGCCCAGTGCATTACGAAGGTCAGACTATGGATAAGTCTTGGCGCGATACTAGCGACATTGAAACACGCATGTATGCTCACGCAGATGAAATAGAAAAATACGTGTCAAACAACCCAGATAAACCTTATATATCTTGCGAATACATGCATGCTATGGGGAATTCATTGGGAAACATGAACGAGTATGTTGCTCTTGAAAAGTATCCGCATTACCAAGGTGGTTTTATTTGGGATTTCATCGATCAGGCAATAAAACAAACCCTACCAGACGGAACCACGCATTTGGCATATGGTGGCGACTTTGATGATCGACCTACCGATTATGAATTCTGTGGCAACGGTCTATTATTCGCAGATAGAAAACCAAGTCCTAAGGCCATTGAGGCTAAACAACAATATGCAAATATAAGACTATATCCAAACGAAAATGGTGTTCGAATAGAAAATCATCAGCTTTTCATGAATACTGAAAATTACGTATTCTTGGCAAAATTACGCGTTGACGGCAAAATTATGTGGTCTCAACCATATACGTGTAATGTGGAACCTGAAAATGATTTTGAAATGCCCATAGAGTGGCCATTAGAACAGTATCAAAGCAGTGGGGAAGAAATTACTTTTGAAGTTTCGTGCACGCTTGCAAAATCTACACGTTGGGCACAAAAAGGATACGAATTATCGTTCGGACAATACACAATATTAACTAAAAATTCAGAATCACAAGCTAAGCAAATATCAAATGCACGATTACATAAAGATGGCACTGTTACTATTGGACGCTGGAACGCAGGAACACGTAACTCTTCGATCGAAACGCTTTTTTCATATTCACAATGCGGGCTTATTTCATACCGTCTTGGCGAACGAGAATTTGTGATTAAACGTCCTTTGATCACTACATTCCGAGCACTAACAGACAATGACCGCGGTTGCAAGCATGGTTTTGAGCGTGCTCAATGGGCTGTAGCAGGTAAATATGCTAAATGCGTAGATCAAACAGCTGAGAAGCTCGACGACAATACGCTACAAATTGTATACAAATATGAACTTGCTAACGCAGACCATACAACAGTGAATTTAACATATGTGTCTAAAACATCAGGAGATTTACACATTGAACTAAATTATGTTCCTTCTGGAAAAGATTTACCTTCCATTCCAGCATTTGGATTGGAATGGATGCTACCAATAGAATACAGCAACCTTGAATTCTACGGTATTGGTCCTGTTGAAACATATGCAGACCGCACCAGTGCGGGACGTTTAGGGATTTGGAAAACAAATGCTTTTGACGATTTTATGCCATATCTTGTTCCACAAGAAACTGGCAATCATGAAAAAGTAAGATGGGCAAACGTAACAGACGATTCTGGGCATGGCATGCGTATTCAGCGGCATAATAGTACTAGCAACTTCTGCGTAAGTTTACTTCCATACAGCAGCACTATGATAGAGGAAGCACAACATATAAGTGATTTAGGTGACTCAAAACATATGTTCTTGCGAATTCTTGCAGCACAAATGGGAGTCGGCGGCGATGATTCGTGGGGCTCGCCTGTGCATCCCGAATATCATTTGCCTGCCAATAAACCATATTCTCTAAATGTGGATTTGCAATTATTCTAACCCTCCCTCCTATAGCCAATACCGCTGATATAGTTACAAAAAAGTTTCTATGTCAGCGGTATTTTATTGCTATTGAAATAAATTTATATCAGAGTTTTCTTTTCTACTACTCGTCTTGTGCAACTAGTGGATAGCATGATTGAAGAGCTACATATTGACGAATACTAGTTATTCTCACAGTTAACGATACTGCACGAATCGCGTCAAAACGTAGAATTTTGCGATATCCTATGGCATGAACATCTGAAACATGATGATTTACTCCACATTCATCAACAACGTGAATTTCAGCTGTTTCAACGTGTTGTCCTTTACTAATATCTTCTTCAATAACTAAGCCATCAATATAAGTAGGTTCAGTAAATACCATACGAAAATCAATCGGCTTAGAAGATGACAATGCTGTACCCTGTTTTCTGTCAACCAAGTACTTTGGATTTCCTTCATATGTATTAGGACTTAAAACTTGTATTGATAATGCTTCATGATCTCGTAATTCGCGCCCATGGAATTTACGAATCTTATCGCCCAATTCTTTTAAAATTTTAACATCAGAATCTGCTAACAAACCATGACGTGTCGGTGGCACATTCAACAAAAGTGTTGAGTTACCCCCTACAGATTTACACCATATATCAAATAATTCATCAGAACTGCGAACATTATTATCCTCATTATCGTGATGGAACCAACCTTTGCGAATAGAGGTATCAACTTCTGCTGGATACCAAGCAAAATCGCCTTCGTAGTGTGCAAGCGCCTTACGAGACCCTAAATCTTCATCAGTAGACGCAAATTTGCGAGAGAACTTACCATCATCTGATTGTTGTGATTTTGAAGAGGTTAATTCAGCACTACGTAATTCTGTAGGTAATACGCTCCACTCATTAGAGCGCGTATGACCAGCTTCATTGCCGCACCAACGCACATCTGGACCGCAAACACTGATAACAGCATCTGGCTGCAGCGCCCGGACTGTATTATAGATTCGTTGCCAGTCATAAGTTTGCGTTTTACCATTCTCACCCTCGCCGCAAGCACCATCAAGCCATACGGAAAAAATAGGACCATAGTGCGTTAGCAATTCAACAAGTTGATTAATATAAAAATCGTTGTAAACTTTGCCAGTGCCATATGATGATTCTGTACGATCCCATGGTGAAAGGTATACGCCAAATTTCATATTATGTCGATAAGCTGATTCACTAACTTCGCGCACAATATCTCCTTTTCCATTTTTATATGGAGAGGACGCAATGGTATGCTTGGTGTACTTTGAAGGCCACAAGCAAAAACCATCATGATGCTTGCAAGTTAGAATCACGCCGGTCATACCTGCCGATTGTAGAGCATCAAGCCACTGGTCAACATCTAAATTATCTGGATTGAATATCTTCGGATCTTCGTGACCAAGCCCCCATTCACGATCTGTCATAGTATTCATTCCAAAATGAATAAAACCATACATTTCCATGCGCTGCCAAGAAATTTGACGTGCTGTAGGCCTTACATTTGCTAAATAATCCTCATTCATGCTGCCACCCTGCTTTAGCGATCAATGCAACTTCACATCGAACAATCAATTGTTTACTATATTAACAAAAAACAAGGATGTGCGCCAGTTAAATCATTATCCGCATATTCAAAAAGCAGTATTCTAAAGTCTTTCAGACATAAAAAATCCCCATGCACAAATAGGCATAAACACTAAATACACATGGGGATACACTAACAGAATAGACTAATTATATACACCTATAATGGCTATTTTTGTCGCACTTTCCTACTATGTCTAACAAGTAAATGAAAAGCAAAAAATGTTAACGAAAGCACCGAGACGCCAGTCACACTACTACCTCCAGCAACCAACATGCCACGAGAGCACTTCTCACGTTTTTGACACAAGCCATTCTTACGAATAGTAGGCTGCTTATTTTCGCTCATTCTCAGTCCACTGACATTCGAATCACTTGAACCATAAGAATTATCCGACTGTCTTGAATCAGTAGAAACACCACCTGAATCATGAACAGACGGACCAGACATAGACTTATTCCGCTTAGCCTTTGACATACCATCATGATTATCACCAGACTCCAACGTCACACTTGGACCATAAGAATTATCCAACTGTCTTGAATCAGTAGAAACACCACCTGAATCAAGAACAGACGAACCATGCTTAGATTTTGGAGTCTTCTTTTGCTCAGTCTTAGAAATCACTTTAATTTCACTAATAGTTGGACTACCCGGATGCCCATTATACATATCAACATTCGGATATACCTCATCTATCTGCACACGCAATTCGCTAGCATATTGAGAATTCTCGAAATTGATATCACTGAGATCTTCCTTTGCAGCATTATCTTTTCCATATATTCTTTTCCATGAGCTCTCACTATACGCTGAACGATCACACTGATTTTTTGTCCATAAGGAGAATTTTTTAATGCGATGGTTCACGTTACCCTCAACAAATTCTTCAATTTGCACAGCATCGAACTTAGCATTGCACCCTAATGTGATATCAAGCGTCACTGGATAATTTGGATTATCTGGAGCTGCCCAACGCGTAGATATGTCACCGTCAGTTAAGGATTTAGCAGCATACTCCGGCTCAGTACGTGATTGACTTGCTATAACATTCTTATCTTTCGCAATGTTCTTTGGTTCTATATCCTCAATTTTTTTACGTTCATAAGCTGCGTTATTTTCCAACCAATACAGCAATCGAGCACGACCTCCGCCAACACGTTCTAGTTTTACATCCTGCTCATCATCACCATCTTTAAGCGGAACTGTCTTAGCTATGTATGTACGCGGATCAACCTGCATGAGTATTGCATTTCTAGAAGGTCTTTTTACAGTAAGCGTGATATCCTGTGCCGTTTCAGCATAAGAACCATTATCATTACGTGTTGATAAATAATATGATGGATAGCGAGTATCACCAGTTAAAGCATTAACTACCAACAATGCCTTTGGTGCATATTTACTTTCACCAAAAATCTTTTTACGAATTTCCTCATTAAGATCTTTTAGTGTTGAGAAATGACCGACAAGCACATCTCCAGGTTTTCCGTTATTAACAGTTCCGACATTCTTTACGGTAATCTTTTGCAACCCAAATTCTGCATTCGCTAGCTTTCCCTCCGTGCTGTCAAAAGCTCCCATACGGAATCCCTGAATATTCGGAGCAGATGCACGATCTGCATATACGCCAGATTTCAATCCTGCATACTCATTATTCATTGCAACCAAGTATTTCCCAAGGCCCTGCACATCTTTGAAAATGCTAGAAAACTCGTAGAAGCTTCGCGTTGGAGCTCCATCTTGGTCAATAATCGAACTGCGATCATAAGCATTATATTCCATACGGAATAGCCCAAACCATTTTTGGCCAGTAGCTAATCCTATCATAGGAACAATCGACTTTTGAGAAGCAGAAACATTAGCATCCCAGTTGTAATCTAAATATTGTCCAAATAGAACTGGCTGACTGCAATCACCTGTCAAACCCTCTAGGGCTGCTTGTCTCTGAGAAGTCCATAGCTTATTCTGCAACATGTTTGCCACAATTTTACTTGGCTTTGGACCTTGACCTGCACCATAATAATATGTATCCCACGAAACAAGATCAGGCTTTGCTGTTTTGACAAAATGACTCATATTGGAATGCGTTTCCCAACCAAGACCAAGAGCTTGATTAGAATGCACTATTGCCCCAGGATACCTATTCTTAGACCAACTGAACCATCGATTAAATTTCTGTACTTCACTTTCGCTATAACCTCCCTCATCACCATATTGAATATCAACAAGACTATTAGCATATGGCTTCATTTCTTCAGTCAAAAAATCTTTAGGTACACTATTTTCACCCATACTATTGCCACCCTTTGGAGCTTTAGCAAGTGACCAAGGCACACCTTTCCCTAATTGCCGCATCAATGGAGCATTAAATAAAGGCTTATCATAGAACATAGGGAACGATCCGCCAGTTAAACGGCGTTCTGCATCGTTATAAACTCCACGCCCATAGCCTTCAGAAGGTACCCAAGTTGGCAATAATACACCGTATTGCAATGCCAATGCTTGTGCACGATTCACACCATATTTATTTTCATTTGCATTAAAACTGGTATATTTAGGTTTTTCATCAGGTACTTTAATTTCTTTTGGATTCTGACCCTCAGGCAACCCCCACACTTCTACTTCTTCCAATCTCATCCCAGTGGCACCTATTCCGTTTTGCTGTGGATCGTGAATTTTGGGCTTGTTAAGCCACACACGTATATCTTGTGTTTTATGATAACCGTTCAAATCCCAATACCATAAGCCATCACTATCACGCGTAAGGCTTGCATTGGTGACAACCGTATTCCAATTGTCACCAGCTTTGACATCAATAGCAACAGAATGCCCTCCTTGCCACCCAGGGGAGCCAGCTGGCATGGTCGGCCAACCATAAGCTTGTATACGTCCTACATAACGAGGGCTATTTAAATGAATTGTAAAACCAGTTGATTTGTTAGACCATTCAGCGCTATCTTTCAAACTCGTAGTATTCCAAGAAGTGGCACGCATACCATCCGTAACAATTAGATTGTCATTATCATTTGCACCATTTATCTTCACAGTTGCATTAATTTTTTCATTGCCACGGAAATCTGTGTCAACCTTTGTCACATTTACAACATATGTACTTGCAGCATTACCAACAACAACTTTTGCAACTATAGCATTAACACCTTTTGTTAACGGAATGCCCGATACTCTTCCATCAGAATCCACCTTGCGGCCATTGATAGTAGCCGTAGCCCCAGTGGGCAACTTAACTCTGGCAGACACAGAGGTTGTATGATAGTATGCAGTAGATTCATAAGTATATTGCGATGGACTGAAAGTAACTGGCTTACCAGGAGCACCAAATGGCAATTGATCAATGAAGAAATCAATAGGCGCAGCTGTTGCATCACCCCGTCCTTGTTTCTTCATATGTTCAACTGGTAAACATGGAACAAGTTTGATGTCTGAAGCCGACATATCTTTTTTGCTACTATCAACTGCTTTAAAACCAACCAACGTCAATATTGGCTTATTGGTAGATTTAAACGAGATAATTTGCGGCTCATTGATACCTTTTAAACCACCAGTTGCAATCAATTCGCCATTATTAAATTTCGTTTGATGAACTTTAGAACGCCAATTAATATCTTTCTTATCAGATGGATTTCCTGGATCTTTATCGAATGCAAAAACACTATAAACACCTGGCGCATTCGAATTACCTTGCACTGATTCATACGATGGCCGCGCAGTATACTGAATTCCACAAACCTCTCTATTAGTATTATTTTTTATAGCGAGAATGTGTGGGAAATTATCGTATCCACCTTGCCATTTTGTTGTCCAAAACGTTTTAGCACTATCCACGCTCCCATCGCTATCAGTAAGCGCAGAAATGGTACCATTTGGCTTTTTCTCACCATTTTTTTCTTCAGAACTTGCCCACAGTATTGAGGGATGGAATGGATCAATTGAATCTTCCTGTGGCACTGAAGCTTGTGCAATCATCGGACTAGCCATACTGATCGACAAAGCAAATATTGCGCCGCCTTGCAACAATCGTCGAAACTTCATGGGATTCCTTTCTTCATTAAGCCAGCCATCCACATCTCTTCATCGAAATGTAAATATGTGTACCTCAAACAAAGATAAAATCGATAAAAACGCACACACATTTGTGCGGTTAATGCACAAATGACTGAATTACATACGGGCTGCCATCGCTGCCAGCCACAGTTATAAATAATCAAGAGCAACAATATGCATCGCATATACGTATTGTTTACACTCATTATAATAACCAGAATTAATTGTATACTAAGTTAACAAAAAACACCATACACTCAAAACCACAAGTTTTATCAATACACAACTAAAAACACTGCAGCGCAAAATAAGAAATTACAAAAATCTTATTTACAACAATGCAGTGTTAAAAAATACTCTAATCAGAATCTCTGGTGGGGTTTATTGGTATAAGGGTTATTTATTCTCCAGCGAAAACCACACCTTTTCGAAGCATAATATTCGCATATTGAGCACGTTCACCAGTAGCAACCACACAATACGCATTCTTCGCTTCATCATAAAATGCAAAACGCTCCAAGGTTCCTATGGTATTAGCGCCGCGCTTATCAAAACCAGAAATAATATCTTCATAGTCTTTCCAAATTGGAGTTTCACAAGAATCCCCTGGAACAACTTCCATAAGAGTAACTGGCTTAGATGTGTACTGGTCAAGAGGCATAAGCTTCAATATCGCTTTTAGCAATTCTGAAGTACCATGACCATCACAACGAACAACAATTGCATCTTTTCCTACCGATTCGGTTGGAAAATTTCCATCTGCCAAAACCAAAACGTCTCCATGTCCCATTTCGCAAAGTACTTTCAATAATTCTGGCGATATAATGGGATCAATGCCCTTTAACATAGAAATCTCCTTTGATTTACACAATAACTATTTCCGTTAGTTGACAATCATTGGCAACTAATAGGTTGAATAATATCACACGATATTAATAAAAAATTCCATAATTATAGCAAAATATTCTTTGCTGATTAAAGAAAAATATGAACTAACGAGTGAATTCAACTAGCCCAAACACTAGCGTCTTGGTCATCTTCATCAATATCGCGAGTCATAGGAGACGAAGTGGAATACGTGTATTCATCATCTACCACACCAGAATCAGCATCCGCATTAATCGCTGCCAAAACACGCTTGTCCATCTTATATTGCGGTAAAACGTTCTTAATATAGCTTGTTACAGCGTCTTGCATAGAAACATCATGCCCAACGCGTTCCGCCATAAACCAACGATGATCTAATACTTCATGGAAGAACTGTGCAGGTTGGATTTGCGATCTAAACTCAGCAGGAATCATGCGTACCGTAGGCTCAAACACCTCACGCATCCAATCAGTAGCAACAATCTCCAACTCTTCGCCCTGGCGCCACGTAGACGTACGATAAGCATCTAAATCATTAAGAAGCCTACGAGCCTGATTCTCCTGAACATCAAGACCAGTCAAACGAAGTAGCTTACGTGAAGCATAACCAGCATCCACAACTCGTGGACGAACCAACACTCTTCGCCCATCCACAGAAGTCTTCATTTCCAACTCGTCAACATAAAAACCAAGCTCATTAAGCCTATTGACTCGTCTTTCAATACGCCACATTTCGTCTGGGCTAAATTTGTCCACATCTGTAAGCGTGCTCCAAAGAGAATGATAACGGTCAACTAGCCTATCTCCAATGCTAATCTCATCAACCTCACCAGGCAAAAGTTGACCAGAACTTAAATCCATTAGTTCGCCAATTATGTTTGTGCGAGCTAAATCAATATCGTATTCACGCTGACCTTCTGTAAGGCTTCCATGCAAATCACCTGTTTCAGCATCAACTAGAAATGCTGTAAAAGCGTCCGCGTCTCTTAAAAATAGAACGTTAGAAAGAGAAACATCTCCCCAATAGAATCCCGAAAGATGCAGACGAACCATAAGCACAGCAAGCGCATCAATCAAACGCTCTGCAGTATCAGGTCTTAAGGTACGAGCAAACAGAGCGCGATATGGAAGAGAGAATTTAAGATGACGAGTTACCAGCATTGCCTCAAGCGGTTCACCGTTCTTATCTTTTCTACCAGCTACAACCGCTATAGGAGTAACGGTTGGAAGCTCCAATTTGCGCAAACGCCTTAAAAGCTCATATTCTCGTTCAGCAACTTGACGAGTAATTTCCTTCATTGCATACACTTCGTCACCTACGTGCACAAAGCGCACAACGTGCCTAGAGATACCGCGCGGCAAGTTTACAAAAAGATTCGTAGGCCATTGAGATAATGGAAGCTCCCACGGAAGCATAAACATTTGAGGATTAGAGCTTGCGGCAGTAATCTTCAAAGCTTGAGGCTCTGCAGAAGATACAGTTTCATCCTGCGCAGATACTGATGTTGCTTGCATAGCACGTGGATCCAATAAAGGAGTATCGTTCCATTCCATAAACTTTAATCTACCCGTTAAGTTCGAACGCCAATAATTGAATAATAAATCGCAATCAAATTATAACTAATCGCATTATAACTAATCGTAAATAATTCAAACGATGCGAAAACGGGGCTCGCGTAGCGAACCCCGCCATACCCTTATACAGAAATCTTGGGCACTTTAGACAAAGCACCCAAGAAAACAGCAATTAGTTCAAACGCAGCTCTGTAGAAGGTGCAAACAGGTGCATCTTGGATGGATCAATCTTGATCTTTACAGTGTCACCGACCTTTGGAAGCGCACGTGGATTCACGCGAATCGTTGTGAGCTTGTTCTGGTCGCTCATCATTGTAGACGCTTCTTCTGGAGAACCATCAGTGATGATGTTTCCGTAAATATAACCGTCAGAGCCAAGATCTTCCACGTTCACAACCTTCAAGGAGAAGGCATTTGGATCATCAGAAGTTGCCAAGCTTGCATCTTCTGGACGGAAGCCGACAATAATCTGACCCTTATCTTCTTCAGTAAGCTTATCAACAGCTTCTGCTGGAAGAGTGATGGAATCTTCGCCAATTTGAGCCTTGCCATCAACAACTGGATGCTGGTTGATGTTCATAGATGGGGAGCCAATGAAGCCTGCAACGAAGACGTTCGCTGGACGATCATAAAGCTCGGTAGGAGCACCAACCTGCTGCAAAACACCAAGCTTGATTACAGCAATACGATCACCCATTGTCAAAGCTTCAGTCTGATCGTGGGTCACGTAAAGGGTAGTGACGCCAAGCTGACGCTGCAATGCTGCAATCTGTGTACGAGTCTGTACACGAAGCTTTGCATCAAGGTTGGAAAGAGGCTCATCCATGAGGAAGACTTTTGGTTCACGAACAATTGCACGACCCATTGCCACGCGCTGACGCTGACCACCAGAAAGTGCCTTAGGCTTACGATCCAAGTACTCAGTCAAATCCAAAACCTCAGCAGCCTTTTCAACACGCTTGCGGATTTCTTCCTTACTTACGCCTGCAATCTTAAGAGCAAATCCCATATTGTCTGCAACAGTCATATGTGGATACAATGCGTAGTTCTGGAACACCATTGCAATATCGCGATCCTTTGGCTGCATTGTAGTAACATCTTGACCACCAATAAGAATGCGACCTTTGTTAACCTCTTCCAAACCAGCTAACATTCTCAATGTAGTTGACTTACCGCAACCAGATGGACCAACGAGTACAAGGAACTCGCCATCCTTAATAGTCATGTTCAAATCATCAACCGATGGCTTGTCATTGCCAGGGTAAATACGGGTGACATGATCAAATACAACTTCTGCCATGATATTTTCCTTTCATCGGCAGGTACGTGCCGAACGATCCGTTGTGAAGGGTGTGCACTCAAGACCCCAAGTCCTACGTCGGCGGCGTCAATCGTCCACATTTACTTACATGGTTCATTGAAGGTTCTCTTCGTTGAGCCATGCTCTAATATATCATGTTTATTTAGTAAAAACAGCAAAATTACAGTATTTTCTAGCATTTCGGCGTGTCGAACAGATAAATCACATATAAACAATGTTTAACAAACACGCATTAATATGCATTAAATATATAAACATTTGTTTATAAAATTTTGTATAAATTTTCCACCAAAACGCATAATTGGCATACTCTCCCATTACCATAATGCATTATGGAAGATGTGAGCATATTTGATTTGCGTTCTGGTCAAAACATTGGCGGATACACGCTAATTGAACGCTTAGGCGGAGGCGCTATGGGGTCTGTCTGGCGCGTTCACGATGATGGTGGCCAACTTTACGCAATGAAAATTCTGCGCGCATCTATGTTAGAAGATCAAAGTGAAGATTTAGATTCATTAGAAAACACTAATCCTCAAGAACAAGCAAGACTTAGACTTAAACGAGAAGCTCTAGCTTTACAAAAAATTCATCACGAAGGCGTGTGCTCAATAGTAGATATGGAGCTTGATGCTTCCATAGCCTTTATAGTTACAGAGCTAATTGATGGGCACAATCTTAAAGAAGATGTCGCTATTAATGGTCCATATGTCGCAGACGATTTAGAACGACTCGCTCATAAGCTAATCGATGCAGTAAAAGCTGTTCATAACGCTGGAATAATACACAGAGACATTAAGCCTACAAACGTTATGATTTCTACAACAGGACCAGTTTTAGTTGATTTTGGTATATCTATGGGTCAGGGCGAATCACATGTAACACGCACTGGTTTAGTTATGGGCACCCCTGGTTTTATTGCTCCAGAAATCATTGAAGGATCAGACTCTGACGAGATTACGGATTGGTGGAGTGTTGCTGCAGTTCTTGCTTTTGCTGCAACAGGAAAGCCTGTTTTTGGAACAAAACCAATAATGGCGGTTTTGGAAAGGGCAGCTTCAGGAAACGCTAATCTTAATGGACTCCCTATAAATACTATGCATGCATTTAGATCTGCATTGAGTCCTAAAAGAAGCGAACGCTGTACTCCCGAACAACTTGAGCAAGCTATTTACCAAGATGCGTTAAATCCCCTGTCTTTACAGGAATCTAACTACCCTTTTGACTATACGGCTGATGGGTTAACCGTACCTAATCAGCTAACACAAACTCGGATTATGTCAGAAAATCCTAGAAAAATGTGGGTTTCTGAAGATACTAAAAGAAGTGATTTTACAACAACTGTTAATACAACACGTTTTAATACAGATTCTGATGACTCTACAAAAATTGTTGATAGACAAAATTTCAATCAACAAGATGTTGATGAGCAGAATAATGTTTATCAAGATGAACAGGAATACGAGAATAAGCAAGAATACGCAAAAAATTCTGAACAGGGTAACATACATCCTAAAATAAGCAAATACATGTTTCGCGGAACATTTTTTTTAATAATATTTGCAATACTTTCCTCATCTATTTCAGTATTCTCTATTATTGACGCACTGTCTGCAAACATTATTCTTATGCTTGTTACAGCCACAATAGGATACAATGTTTGCGCGCAATTACGCAGACAATCCGCAAATGATTCGACCGGTGGAAAAGATTGGCTAATAAGAATCGGGAGTATACCTTGGCATTTTGTACGAGCGTCTATTTACACGATACCTAGATTAGTCACAATGATAATTACAGGTGTTATTGGCGCATACATCTACCCACTTATGATTCATGCAACTCCACAATTAATTAAATTCAAAATATGGTTTATTACCATACATTTTCCAACTTACTCTCCAGAGGTTTTCTCTCAAACATCAATTGGATATCTTATTGGTTTTATAGCAGGATGGATTATTGCTTTTATTTTAGGGAAAACTAAGATCTTCAGAATCGGGGCAGGAGCAATTCTCGGAGCGGGAAAAATCTCAAACGAGCAAGAAATATAGACAGTTGATACCGTCAACTAGACTATTCTGCAGATATTTTTATTCCACGAGAACATCACCAAATTTGCTTGTACAGAAACCTGTGAAGAAAGGAACAACATGCCAAACATTAATCAAAACAGCATGCAGAATCACAATGGTAAGGATCTTAAAGACAAAAAGGCTAAAGAGTTACGCCAGCAAACTATTGTTGGAATCGTTGTTGTGGTTATTTTACTTGGCATGATTGCTGCGATTGGCATTACGGCTCTTAATGCAAACAATATGGAAAATCAAAAGAAAATTGAGCAGGCTCAACAAGCAAGACGCGCTGTTAAAAAACTTACGACTAACCAAAAGCCTAAGTACGCTAACAACGAGGGCGGAATTTTAATCAGCAAAAACGGCTATGGAACAACAGTTGAGAATGCTCCAACCATTGCAGTTTATGCTGATCCACTATGCCCTGGGTGCGGTAATTTTAATCGCGATTCCGATCAAATGCTTATTGCCATGATGAAGGCTGGTCAGATTAACCTTGAGATTCACCCAATGTCATTCTTAGATCGAATTTCTAGCGACCACTATTCAACACGTGTAACTGGCGCAATCGCATACATTTCGTCTAACGACGACAATCCTTTGCATTTGCTTCAATTTATTAACAACATTTTTGCTGAAGATTTCCAGCCAGAAGAAGGCGATGATTATAAACCTGTAAGCAATGAAAAGCTTATTGAACAGGCAGTTAAGGCTGGAGTTAGCAAAGAGGTAGCAAGTAAAGCGTTTGATAGGAATTATCTCGCTTGGCAAGACGCTATTAATTCCGATACTCCAAATCGTAAAGCTTTGTGGAATGTTAGCGGACAAAATAAGGGAGCTATGACAACTCCTACAACTACTATCAACGGGAAACTTCTTGATATGGTTGAAGTTAGCAAGAAGAAGCTTAGTACACCAGATGCAATTCTTAAGTCTATTGGGTTAGACAAATCTAAGGTTGGAGTTGAAGGTGTTATGCCAAAAATAACTGACAAAGATCAGCCAAATCCTATTGACTAGTTCTTGTTGATTAGTGTTTCAGCGCAAACAAGTTGCATTTTGGCATTGGGTGCTGGTACACTAATCAATGTTTTGCGCGCAAGCTAGTTATTGCACGCAGAGACGTGCCTCCTTAGCTCAGATGGCCAGAGCGGCCGCCTTGTAAGCGGCAGGTCGCCGGTTCGATCCCGGCAGGAGGCTCTGTTTTATTCTTCTACTTGTTAAAATACGATCGTTAATAGTGTTAAGTTGAAGGCTTTTGGCAATTTTAGTAAAATTTGCATTAAAGGGTTAGAATTAAAGCAAATACGTTTATAGATTTGTCGTATGATAATTTATAAAAAGTAAGACTTATTCATCATAAAACATAAAATAAAAACTTACAAAAGATTTGCATTGTAGACTTTGCTTGAGTAAGTTCTCGGAAATCTTCCCCCAACTCAGGATTTCCGAGTAAGAGGGTGGAGCGTCCCCCAACCAGCTCCTCCTCTACGGGGGCGGGAACAATCCCCTTCTCTCCCGCCCCCATTTTTATGATAGATTTCATCAACATTTAGAAGCTTTTAGCTCAGTTGCGAGCATTATATATAATTAAAGTTCAGTTTTACTTTGGAAGTGAGGTTGAATGGCACGCAGATGGACGCCTCAGAGGTTTGTTGTAATGAGAAGAATACGCATCCTTGTATGCGTTTTGGCTCTTATTATCTCAAGCACTGGGATTTTTACTCTTTCTGCGCGCAAATCTGTAGCTCTAATTGTCAATGGTAAAACAAGAATTGTCACAACCTATGCGTCTACTGCACAAAGACTTCTGCAGGAACAAAAAATACCCGTTAAAACGCATGATCAAGTTATTAGTACTTCGGGAGAAATTCTTGCAGATCACACAACTGTAACTGTTAGGAGCGCTTACCAAACTTCTGTAACAGTAGATGGCATAACAATACCATTTTGGACTGTTGCAACCAGCGTAGATCAACTAATTGGATTCTTCCAAGCAAATGCAGATCATGCTGCAAAAATCACAGTAAATTTGCAGAATATTTACGACAAACTCACTGGAGGATTGTCTATTAACAAAAAAGGACCTGTAGAGGTTATTTGCGATGGCAAATCTAGGATAGCGCCAGATGGAACACTTCCAGCAAGTTCTATTCTCGATTCTCTAGGAATCGTTTTGGGAAAAGAAGATAGAGTTACCGTAAGCGAAAATGGATCACAAACCGTATTACGCATTCTTCGCGTAACTCATGGAAAAGAATCTAGAAATGTCATCGTTCCTTTTAACACTAGAACGATAAATGATCCAAATTTGCCATCTGGAGTGAGAGTTGTTAGACAATCTGGAATAAATGGCGAGCGAACAGATTTATACAATGTGACTTATGTTGATGGTAAAGCAGAAAGCTCTGTATTAATAAAACAAAACGTGATTACTCCTACAACAGATCAGATTGTTGCTGTAGGTAGCAAACCTAATTATCAAGCCCCTAAGCAGAATAAGCAAAGTAGTAACAACACTAACGGAAAGACTTCACAAAAACCTTCTAGCAATACTAATTTGAATAAAACTAACACTAAACAAGAAATAAAACCACAAGAATCTAAAAAACCTTCTCAAAATAGTCAATCCCAACAAAGTGTGCAAAATTCTCAAAACCATAACAATAGTAATTCACAAAATCAGCATCAATCTAATGCGAATAATCAGCAAAATCCTTCTTCCTCTTCTCAAACACAAGCACCTGCAGCATCACAGCCAGCATCACAAACGCCAGCTCCCGCTCCTGCAGCCCCACCAGCACCTGCTCCACCAGCCAACAATCCCAATGGCATGGTTCACGCCACTCCTGAGCAAGCAAAGCTATATGCTCAAGCTGCATGTGCTCAAATTGGTTGGACTGGTGCAATGTGGGAAGATCTTGTTAATTTGTGGACAAGAGAATCTCACTGGCGTTGGAACGCAGAAAATAAAAGCTCTGGCGCATACGGAATACCACAATCTCTTCCAGCAAACAAAATGGCGAGCGCAGGAGCAAATTGGCACGAAGATGCATCAATACAAATAACGTGGGGAATTAATTACATTAAAAGCAAATACGGGGATCCTAGCGAAGCATGGAAGCATTCAGAAAAGTTTGGATGGTATTAAAGTTTGGATGGTATTAAATTGACACAAAATAATATTAGTGAGCAAGAAGGCTCTCTTCTTGGAGCCGCTGACATTCGTAGGATTGCAGCAGAAGAGGGTATTACTCCTACTAAAAAATTCGGTCAAAATTTCGTTATTGACCCTGGTACGGTTAAGAAAATCGTTACTGCGTCAAAAATTAATTCAAACGATTTTGTTATGGAAGTAGGCCCTGGTCTTGGCTCTCTTACACTTGCGATTCTTCAAGCTGGCGCAAATCTTACGGCTGTAGAAATAGATCCTCCGCTTGCTAAACGTTTGCCGAGTACCGTTAAAGAATTTATGCCTAACGCCTTAGAACGATTTAATGTGATTCTTAAAGACGCGCTCGAATTAAACGCTCAAGACGTTCCCAATTTAGCAAATGCAAAACACTTTACTCTTGTTGCTAATCTTCCTTATAACGTTGCAACCCCTATTATTCTTACACTTCTTGAAAAGTTTAATAATCTTACAAGTTTCCTTGTAATGGTTCAAAAAGAGGTGGCAGATCGCCTCTGCGCTCAACCAGGCACAAAAACATATGGAACTCCAAGTGTAAAGTTGGCTTGGTATGGCGAATCTCAAAAAGCTGGTTTAATTGGTAGAAATGTATTCTGGCCTGCTCCAAATGTTGATTCTGCTCTCGTTTATTTTGAAAGAAATAACGAGATAAGAGAAGATGAACAAGAGCGAGAAAAAGTGTTTAAAATTATTGATGCAGCGTTCCAACAGAGAAGAAAAACACTGCATTCTGCTCTTAAAGGCATTATTTCTAATGAATCGTACGATATTGCCGGAATAGACCCAACTAGGCGTGGAGAGACCCTTACATGCGCAGAATTCTTGGCTCTTTATAAAGCTTCGCAGATATGAATTATTTTTAAAAACACAGTCATACATAGTAAGTAAAATTGCTAGTATTGTTTTGTGTATAAAACATTATGATTTATGCATAATTGCAAGTCTCGTACAATAAGATACGCAACAGAAACATAGTACAGATCGGAAGTTAGCATGACGCAATTTTACGACGAGCGGCTGGCGCGCAGAGAGTTCATGTATCAAAAGAAACGATTTGTACTTACTACTGTTGGAATTTGTGTTGGAGCAGCGTTTCTTCTTGCTGTTCTAGTGCAATGCCATGTATTTGGTATTGCTGCCCCTAAAACTCCAGAAATCGACCCAAATTATGGAGTTCAAGCGCCTTGCCCTACAAAAAATAAAGATGAGAATAAGGCTACTTATATCGATAATCGTGCTGTTCCTATTCGAGTACTAAACGGAACAAAATTCCGTGGATTCGCAAGAGCGGTAGGAGAAGGACTACGAAACCGCGGTTTTAACCTGATTGAAGTTGGAAATAGCGAAAAAAGTGTAAAACGCACAACAATCTACTTTGGTAAGAAATCAATTAATGAAGCTTATACTTTAGCTGCTAACTTTAAAGACGCTATTTTGCGAATGGACGATAGACAAGATAAGCTAATTGACGTGGTTTTAGGCGTAACATTCAACAATCTTAAACCTAAGACTGATGTTCCTGCAGCAGGTGCAACAATAGTTGAAATAAAAGGATGCGCTGATTTTAACTCTATGAAAAATCTTCCAAAATCCGCAAATCATAATCCAGTTCAATAAGTTTTATTCAACAACATGATGTTAAATAAAGCAAAATAAAGTTAGAATAATAAAACTTTACTTATTTAAGCTACTTATTTAAGCTGGAATACCATTTCTTTAATTCCTCAACAGCAATATCGTGATCTACTGGACCGTTATCAAGGCGATAATCCAACATATGCTTATATGCTTTACCAACAATAGGACCAGGTTTCAAATCAAGCAATTGCATAATCTCATTGCCATCTAGGTCTGGACGAATCGCGTTAAAATCTTCCTGCTTTTTAAGCTCTTTAACTCGCTCTTCCATCTCATCCATAGCCTGCTCAAACATCAGCGATTTACGCTTGTTCTGTGTAGTTGCATCCGCGCGGGTTAGACGATTTAATCTCTCATACAAGTGTCCTGAATCCTTAACATATCTGCGTACAGCAGAATCAGTCCAAGGCTCGTCAACATATCCATGGAATCGCAAATGCAGATTCACAAGCTCGCTTACATCATCAATAATATGATGATCAAAATGAAGAGCTTTCATGCGTTTGCGAGTCATTTTAGCTCCAACAACATCATGATGGTGGAAACTTACTTTTCCGCCTTCTTCAAATTTTCTAGTACGAGGTTTGCCAATATCATGCAAAAGAGCAGCAAGTCTCAAAGTCAAATCGGGTCTAGGAACCGCGCCTTCGTTATCTGTTTCTAATGCTATTGCTCGTTCAAGAACCATCATTGTATGCTCAAAAACATCCTTATGCCTGTGATGTTCGTCAATTTCTAAGCGCAATGCAGGAATTTCTGGCAAAACCCTATCTGCAATACCAGACTCGACCATAGCTTCAATACCAGCACGAGGATTAGCAGAAAGCAGCATTTTTGTTATTTCATCGCGGACGCGCTCTGCAGAAACAATATCCAACCTAGAAACCATATCTAAAATAGCTTCTGCAGTATTTGCTTCAATAGTGAAACCAAGTTGAGCAACAAAACGAACAGCACGCATCATTCTTAAAGGATCATCGTCAAAAGATTGACGAGGATCTACTGGAGTACGCAGAATACCTTTTGCTAAATCATTCGCTCCACCGAATGGATCTACAAATTCCAAATCTGGAACACGCAAAGCCATTGCGTTCACAGTAAAATCACGCCTAGAAAGATCACCTTCCAAAGTATCGCCATATTTTACTTCTGGTTTCCTAGAATCTGGCTCATAGTCATCACATCGGTATGTTGTTATCTCGACTTTTACTTCTGTTCCGTCTTTTCTGCGACGCACAGCTCCAAGCGTGCCAAATTTTCGACCCATATCCCAAAAGCCATCGTGCCCCCAACTCCTAAGAATATGCTCAAATTCTTCTGGTTTGGCAGAAGTGCAAAAATCAAGATCGTGCGACGTTCTATGCAACAACATGTCTCGTACAGGACCGCCTACAAGAGCCAGCTCATAATTATGTTTAGCGAATAATCTACCCAACTCCATGGCTTCAGGCCAAACTTCAAAGTTCACAGACACGCTTGGAAACACCCTTTCAACAAAAATCAAACTATATTCCAGCATACCGTTACCCCAATGCACAGCGGATTGAGTAAGGTGGAGTGTATGGTTACCCCAGCAGACTTAAGACGCATGCTCGCCAGAGCCTCGGATAATCATGCCCAAAATACGCCAGATATTCGAGTTACACCACTTGATATCGCTAGAATGAAAAGCAAAATACAGCCTCAACAGGCAGAAGAAGACGAGTCAATTTTCGTTGATATTTCAAGCTTTTCGAGCGATTATCACGTTGAAAATATTCATGTTGATATAACGGAATCTCGCCAACAAATAACATCATTAGAGGCACCTTCTCCAGCTTTAATGCCTCAGAGAAGAGTTAACGACGGTCCTAAAACTTTTGCCTCTTTAGATGCTCAAGACTTACCTATTGTGAGAGAATATTCCGCTGGAGGACTAGTTTTTGACACCCTTGGGCGTGTCGCGATTATAGCTCGTCATTCAAGAAGTGGGCATATGGAATGGTGCTTGCCGAAGGGTCATATAGAAAAAGGCGAAACTCCTCAGCAAACAGCTGTTAGGGAAATTCATGAGGAAACTGGAATTCTTGGAGAAGTAGTGGATTCTATTGCTACTATTGACTACTGGTTTACTGGAACAAGTCAACGTGTGCATAAGCTAGTTCATCATTTTGCTTTGAAATATGTTAGTGGAGAACTATCTGTTCTTGGAGATCCAGACCATGAGGCAGAAGATGCAATTTGGGTGGATTTCAAAGAGCTTAATGATGTTTTAAGCTATCCTAATGAACGCAAGATAGCGTGGATGTACGCTAAAAAGGCAAATAGGCGGTCTAATCGTGATTAATGTGATTGATTTTGCAAACAACCAATTACGGGAGTTACAAAAAGTCACTAATAAAATCGCCCGTAAAATGTTTTATTTTAAAAATCCTATTCAATTTTGTTTTAAATTTAGTATTACTTTAATTCTTGTAGTACTTTTGCTTGCTATTACACCGCTTTATTGTGTTTCAAATACAGCTTTTGCTTACGAATCATCGCAGAATACAAGCCATTTATCTAACGTTAATCAAGCTTCTGTAAAATATTACGAATCTTATAATTCCAAGGATAAGGGTATTTCTTTACAAATAGTTAAATCAACTTCAATTCTTACAGACAAAAGCGGATACCATATAACCATTTTGGTTAAAAATACTGGTTCTCAAGATTTTCCAGATGGAAAAATTCAGGTTGCATTTAACCCTTGGTACACGTTTATGTCTAGGACTGATTTGCAAAAATGGAGTCAAGCCGAGTCCAGAATCCCTACTCCTCAGCTAATTGGCGAAGTTAGCGTTCCAGCTCTTGCTCGTGGCAAATCTTATAACGCGCAAATTGATGTTGACTCAAACAGCCCTAATCTTTCTAACATCCTTTATTGGGGACCAAAGCCTCTTTCTGTAACGTATTCTTCATCGGATTTTAAGCATTATTCTTCTGTAAAATCGTTTGTAACACGAGCAAATATTGGCGTTAAAAACATACAAACACCTCCGATTAATGTCACATTGCTTATTCCTATAGTCGCTAAAGCATCTGACTGGCGTTATGAAATTAACAAGCAGAATATTTCTCCTTCGATGAATATTCCACCTAGCGAATCTAATATTGTTTCTAAAGAGGAATCTAAAGCAGATACTAAAAAAGAAAATTCGGACAAAACTAACACAAAAACGGTTGCTGGCGACTCTTCCCAAGTAAACAAAGATTTAAACCAATTTAAAGACAATAGAAAAATAAGGTTAAGCAAAAAGAGCATAAAGCATATTGCTTCTTTGATATCTCTTGCACAAAAGCATCCTCGATTACAAACGATAGCAGATTTAAATACTCTTAAATCTTCTGGAATTAGCTTCACTCCTTCTGCATTTATGCAAAATAACGGTTTTGACATAAGTAAATATGCTGAAACAAGTAATTCTTCTTACTACCAATCATCTGGGATTGACGCTGAGTCTTGGAGTGAAGAATCGTCAATTCCAAAAGATCATACAGGTAAAGCGCCAAAATTCGAGTCATACGCTTTTCAAACAGGCGGAAAATGGACCTTAAAGGCACTAGAACAGGCTAAAAGCAATGGTTATAAGACCGTTGTGGCAACAAACGGATTTGATGCTTTAGCGCACCGTTTTGCAGTTAAGAATGGCGTGTATGACGTTCAGACTTCTTTTGGAAACGTAAAAGTGCTTTCCTCGCAAGAAACTCTTAGTGATTTGGCAAACGAAAAACCAACAAGTAGTAGGTCAACTGGCGAAAACACTAATGCTGGAAAACTAAACAGGATTATTGCTCAAAGCGCGTTTTATCAGATGGAACAACCGTATTCTTCAAGACACTTGCTTATAACATTCCACCAAGATACGCCATCTTCTTATATCGATTCTGTTATAAGCAATTTGGAAAAATCTCCGTGGATTTCCCTGCTAGATTTAAGATCTTTATCTAACGCAAAATCTTTTTCTAAAGAATATCTTGGGTACAATCCAGTTCCTAAAGATAGTGCGATATCAAACGAATCTATAATCAATAGAAAGTCAATTCTAAATCAACTATCTTCAGATAGAGAAAACATTAAACAGTTCATAAGTGATATTCTTGACCACGGTGAATTAAATAATCATCACGTTAATGAGTCAGATGTTCAATCTCTTGCAAAACAAAACGCAAAACTGAAAATTAACCAGAACAGCAATATTTGGAGTAAGAATCTTCTTAAACTTTTTGATGCTATGGCTCAACGAGAAGTAAATGATAGTAGACCAAATAATGTTGATTCTAAAGGCACTCATAATCTATCCAAAATTTTAATTTCTGGAATACATATTATTCCTCCAAAAGATGTAACGCTTGTAAGCGAAACAGCAACAATGCCGATTACGATCAGCAATACTAATCCATACCCTGTTAGCGTATATCTTACTTCTTACACTAATTCAATGGAGATAGTAACTCCTAGAAAAACTCCAGTTAAGATTGCTGCAAATAGTGAAACACAAATTATTCTGCCACTTAGATCTACAACTTCTAGTAAAGCTAGAGCAATTTTCGGACTAGAAGATAGAAGCCATCGCGCTTTCTACAATCATAAAGAAACAATGATTACAAGCACGCTGCAAATCAGCGATAAAAGCGGTACGATTATTATAATATTTGCCTTCGCGCTTGGAATTTTAGGGCTTTGGAGGCAGTTCCACCGTAAAAAGGATCCAGACGAATGAATTCAGTAGGCCGCAACTCAATCATAATGGCAAGCGGCACGGCAGCTTCAAGAATAACTGGTCAGGTTAGAACTATATTACTTGCTGCAGCCCTTGGTACTACAGGTCTAGCAGCTAATGCATATCAGGCTGGGTCCATGATCCCTCAGCTTATTTACACTCTTGTGTCTGGTGGCATTTTCAATGCTGTTTTAGTCCCACAAATCGTTAAAACTCTGGAAAAACAAGATGCAAAAGATAGGTTAAATAAGCTTATAACCTTTGCGATTATTCTGCTTTTAGGCGTAACCGCTTTAATGGCAATTGCCACACCTGTTTTAACATGGCTCTATGTTGGATCAAACCAATCCATGATTGCTCTTACTAACGCTTTTACGTTATGGTGTATGCCTCAAATATTTTTCTATGGACTTTACACCGTGCTCGGTCAAGTTTTAGCCGCAAAAGGCAAGTTTGCAATGTATGCGTGGAGTTCCGTTGCAGCAAATATCGTCAGTTGCGTGGGCTTCGGCGTTTTTATTGCAATTTTTGGCAGAGCAAGCAGGCAGCCAGTGGGTTTTTGGAACAACACTACTATGCTTCTTACTGCAGGATTTTGGACTTTGGGTGTTGCAGCTCAGGCGCTTGTTTTATTTATTCCTCTTAGAAAAATCGGATTAAAATACAAACCAAGTTTCGGCATTAGCGGCATTGGTTTGCGTTCAATGGGCCCTGTTGCAGCATGGAGTTTTGCAATAGTGGCTGTTAGTCAGCTTTCTACAATGGCAACTACTCACATAACTACAAGCGCTCCTTCTGTAGCAGAAAAAACGTTGGGGTTAAGTCAATTTGATGTTGCTGGAAATGCTACTTTTCAAAACGCATACACAATGTTTATTCTTCCTTATTCGCTTATCGCTGTGTCGGTTGCTACCGCTGTTTTCCCTAAAATTTCTAGATCAATAACAAACCATGATTTATCAACAGTTCGTGCAGATTTAAGCTCTTGTCTTAGAAATGTAAGCATTTTAATGTGCTTCTTTAGTGTTGCTTTTATTGTGATTCCAATGCCTATATCTTTGGCTCTTTTACCTTCAATCAGCATAAAAGAAGCGTATCTTATGGCAAATCCGCTTATGATGCTTTCGCTTGGATTGCCTTTATCTAGCGCGTATTTGATTATTCAACGCACATTCTACGCTTTTGAAGATGGCAAACATCCGTTTATGTTTTGTGCAGCACAATTATTTGTGGAACTTATTATTGTATTTTCTTGCATACAATTCCTTCCGCCAAACTATTGGGTTACCGCTTTAGCTGCAGCCGCATCTTTTAGTTATATTCTCACTTTTCCTTCGCTTGTTAAAATGATTAGATCTCGTTTTAACAACGATTTAGACGATAAGCAGCTTGTTATTACGCATCTAAAGGTGCTTGCAGCTTCTATAGTATCTATTCTTGTTGGAATTTTGTTTAGAGAATTTATTTACAAATGGATTTCTTTAGATTCACCAAACCTCCATGGTGTTAGTCGTTGGTTGCTTGCGATTTTTGTTTGTGCAATTATCACCATTATTTTGGCGATTATTTACATATCTATCTTGTTACTTTTAAGAACGAGTGAACTGGCAGGTCTTATTAATCCAATTCTTAGAAGAATCGGTGTAAAACTGCCATTTTTGTTGAATCTTGAAAACATCAATAAAAGCAAGTTAAATAATAAACAGACTAATCATAGTGAAAATAATAAGAATGCACATACTAGGATTATTAGATCGAAAATAAATCAACACAGTGAGCGATAATTAAATCAAGATAATTAAATGCAGTAACTCAGGGCGTTTCACTAGATTCTACAGTTACAATAATTTGTGGGATTTATTATGTAACGCATTATTATTCATTACTCATGTAGGAAGACGGGGAGTAGATGAAACCTCAGTTGGGAGATATTATACTTGATCGCTACGCTTTAGTATCACCTTTGCGCGAAGAAGCGGGTCTTCAAGCATGGCATGCTAGCGATCGTATACTTGCTCGCGATTGTCAGCTTTTTATAGTACGTGATTCTCGTTTTCTTCCAGAAGTCAACACTATATCTTCTACTCTTGCTCTGTCCAGAATACGCAAATTTACGCCAGTTTTGAAGCTTCATCATATAGATGATGTCGCTATTATTATAACCGAGCTGGATTCTGGAGTAACTTTAAGCGATTATATGAAGCTACATAGTTCAACACTTAGCTATGAAGCAATACGTTCCATAGTTGCAGAAACAGCTAATGCGCTTAGTAAACTGTTAGCAGATGGAATAACACACTATGCTATTTCTACGAATACCGTAAGGCTTACTGATTCTGGAGTAGAACTGGCAGATGCTCCGATAAGCCCTCTTTTAAAAGATGTGACTATTGAAGATGAAAAGCCAAAAAAGTCAGCAGAAGATGGGGAGTCTGCTGTAGAGTCTGCCGACGAAGGTTCAGGTAACGATTTTAACCATCCTAAAGCTCAAAATAAGAGCATAGAAAATATTGCTACGCATCAACTTTCAGCATTGCTATATGCTCTACTAACTAGAACAAATTACACTCAGAATAATTCTGTATTTAATCTTTCTAGGCTTACAGATGGAGTGCCTAGTGAATTTTCTATGATTTGTAGAAGAGGACTTTCTTCTACAGAAGATTCCAATATTATACCTATGGCATCAATAGGAGAGCTATTAGCATTACTTGGATCTTATACTCCTGTTAGAAAACTTTCTGATAAAGATATTATTTTTGATAAAACTACAAGTAAAGCCTCCGTTCAAAATGCGTTATTGCTTCCAGAAGACGATAAAAATCTTCTTGATTTTCCAGAAGGATTAGCCCAAAATGAGGACTTGCTCGAAAATAAATTATCAGAACAGGAGTCCAATAACAGTCTTGACTCTGTTGAGAAACTAGATGATAGTAAACAGGGTAAATCCAATAAAAATGCTGGTTTTACAGGCGGATTGTCTGCAGCAGGAGCTGGTTTAAAAAATGCTGGAAGAACTATAGGAGCATTAAGCGCTCTTCTTAAAAGAAACAATAAGAACGATTTAGATAATAATTCAGATTCTTCTACAGAAACTGACTCTACTGGAACAGATTATGACTTCCATGATATTGCTGCCGCAGAAATGGCTAATATTTTAGCACCTACGGAACTTGATGCAGATGATTCTATATTCCACAACCTATCTTCCACATACACAAGTTTTCCTAGTTATTCAGAAAGCAAGTCTTCTGATGCGTTAAATAATGAAGAAGCAGAAAAATATAACAATATAGAAAACGAATCAGATTCTAAAAACGATTATTCACAAAAAGATAATTTAGCTTCCCCATTAATGCCTAGAAGATTTGATTTTGAAGACCTTCTCACAGATAACACTAAACACACTGAGCTGATGTCTAGACCACAAAGTTTACCTTTGGAAGCAGAATCAACAGGTAGGGTTCCAGTTGTAGATAGTAATGGGCGTTTTATTGCTCCTGGAGAAGAATCTGCACGCGCTTTGCGTGAAGAAGAGTTGGAAAATGGTGACTATGAAGATTATGATGGCGGTTCTTTAAAGTCATCTTATTCTTCAATGCCTCCTAGTTTCCAGCCTCATGAGCGTCAGGAATCTCTGGAGTCCAAAAAGAATTCTGGGCAGAATGGCGTGGATATAGCAGACGCAAAAATTTTTGGCGGTATTTCAACAAAGGTTCTTGCAATCAGTGTTGTTGCAATATTGGTTGTAGTGGTATTCGCATTATCTTTGCATAGTCTTTTTAATTCTCATGATGCTCCTTCTAGTTTTACAAAATCTAACTCGTGGGATTCTCAAAGCGTAGAAAATGTTCCTTTTGGAAGTCAAGGTGTTCTTCCAGAAGATAAAAGTGATTCGTCTAAGAATAAAGCAAAATCTGATTCCAATGCTGTTTCTAAGGCTGATGCAAACGCAAAGAAAGACAAATTAAATAAAGAAAACAAATCAAATAAAAGTAAGCATAAAAAACTTAATAAGAGTAAGAAGGTAAAGCAGGTTCCAAAACCTAAAATGCCTACTAACACTACGCCTTATCCTATAGATGTACAACAATTCTTGGATTACACGGCTAACCAGAGAGGTTATGGCTATTACATGCATTTGGCTCAACCTCAAGAAGCATATCGTTTTGTTGTTTCAATTCGTTCTTCTGGAGGACATGGTTATTTGATTGCGAATTCTAAAAATGATCCTAGTGCTGGAGATAAAGTTGCTGATTTTACCTTTGATGCCAGTGGTGTAACAGATGTAAAGTTCAAAAAACCTATTACGGCACAAGACTTTATTTTGTGGGTTCCAGAGGACTCTATGCCTCAAAACAGCCTATACATTAATTACGTAAAAATTTACTAAATTTTATTAAGATTATTGAGAATATTAGGAATATTTTATGGAAAAACTAAACAAAAAAGTAATAATTATTGGCTCTGGCCCTGCGGGTTATACTGCGGCATTGTATTTAGCACGCGCAGGCTACACTCCTTTGGTCATTGCTGGAGCATTAACTCCTGGTGGACAACTCATGAACACTACAGAGGTTGAAAATTATCCAGGATTTGTAGATGGAATACTTGGACCAGATTTAATGGAAGCTATGCAAAAGCAAGCAGAAAAATTTGGAGCACAAATTATATTAAACGATGTCGTGTCTGTAGATTTTAAGGACGATTTGAAGACAGTTACAACAGACGATGGAGAAACTTATACAGCAAATGCAGTAATCATTTCTACAGGCTCGCAAGTGCGAAAATTGGGGGTTCCTGGAGAGCAAGAATACTCTGGACGAGGTGTTTCTTATTGTGCAACTTGTGATGGATTCTTCTTTAGAGGAAAACCAATCGTTGTAGTTGGCGGAGGCGATTCAGCTTTTGAAGAGGCATTGTTCCTAACTAGATTTGGTTCTTCTGTAACATTGATTCATAGGCGCGATTCATTCCGTGCTTCTAAAATCATGATTGATAGAGCTCGCAAAAATGAGAAGATTAAATTTGTTTTAAACTCTGTTGTTCAATCAATAAATGGTTCCAATGAAGATGCTCAGTCTGTAACTGTAAAAAATGTTGTAACTGGAGAAACTCAAGATATTGAAGCATCTGGTATTTTCGTTGCTATTGGTCATCTACCATCAACCTCATTCTTAAATAACTCTATAGCTCTTAACGAAGATGGAACTATTTCAGTACAGGGTGCATCTACTAAAACATCTATTCCTGGTATTTTTGCTGCAGGAGATGTGGTAGATAGCGTTTATAGGCAAGCAATATCTGCAGCAGGAATGGGCTGCCGCGCTGCTCTTGATGCTCAAGCTTATTTAAATGATTTAAGCGAATAATAAATTATGTTCCACGTGAAACAAAAAGCTTCAATGAATTACTTTAAAAGTAATTCATTGAAGCTTTTCAGTTTGTATTATGTTAATTTATGTTGCTAATCTTTTTTGTTTACTAAAATGTCAAAAATCCTTTGCATTTCTTCTGGAGATGAAAATACAATTTCGATTCTTCCATGGTTTTCTGTGCCCTTAATTGCAACTTTTGTAGAAAATATATTCTCAAGTTGTTTTCTAATAGGAGAATGCGCCCACTTATTATTTCTTTGAACCCTATTTCTCTTAGAAGACTCATCACTATTGTCTACTCTAATAGACACAATCTCTTCAGTACTTCTAACAGATAAGCCTTCTGCAATTATTCGTTTTGCCAATGATTCCATTTCTTCAGATGTAGGCAAAGCAAGAAGTGCGCGAGCATGACCTGCAGAAAGAACACCAGATGCAACATGCTTTTGCACGCTAGCTGGAAGATTTAACAGACGTAAAGTGTTTGCTATTTGCGGACGTGATTTAGACACAGATTTTGAGAGTTGAACCTGTGTTAATCCAAAATCATCAATCATCTGAGCATACGCTGCAGCTTCTTCTAAAGGATTTAAAGCAACTCTGTGCAGATTCTCCAAAAGAGCATCTCTAAGCATATTCTCATCAGAAGTTGTTCTAACAATTGCTGGAACTTTTTTAAGACCAGCTAATTGAGTTGCTCTCCATCTGCGCTCACCCATTATTAATTCATAATGAGCATTATGCGTATCCTCTTGATCTATGTTATTAATTTTTCGCACAACAATAGGCTGCAAAACTCCAACTTCTTTGATTGATGCAGCTAATTCTTGAAGCTCTTCTTCATCAAAAATCGTACGCGGCTGGTGAGCATTTGGAACAATATCAGTTGGATCTAAATATGCTAAATAGCCGCCTTCAACAGGTTTTAATTCTTTATTTTCCGCGTTGTGTTTTTCATCAATTGTTTTATTAAAAATTTTCTTTTCTTCAGTTTTTTGTTTTGAAGACACAAACGTTTTAGACGCAGAATCACCAAAGAAAAAGTCAATTGGTCTAGTTACATCGTCAATTGATGGCATAGAAGATCGCTTTGACGAATGCTTATTTTTATTAGCAATCGGCGGCACTGTTTCACGTGAAACGGTGGTTTTTTGAACATTATTTTGACCTTCATGTGGAGAAATTGCTTTATCAATACTAGGAACTTTAGTTTCACGTGAAACATCGTTAAAAACATCTTTTTGTATTAATGTTTCATGTGAAACATTTTCATTATTTTTTGCCTCAGCATTAACAAGAGCATTTTCCCCAGGTAGTGCAGGAAATAGCGCCCCTAACCCTTTGCCTAAACGAGATTTAGTTGTACTCATTATGCATTACCCTCTCTTTTAGCGTCAATTACAGCTAAAATAGCATCAGACTTATTTGCTATCTCTAACGCAGCTTCCCTATACGACACTGCTCCAGTTCCGTGTGGATCATAAGTTATAACACTTTGATTAAAACTTGGTGCTTCTGGTATTTTGACAGTTCTTGGAATGGTAGTATTTAGAACAATATTTGGATAATGGTTTTTAACTTCTTGAAACACTTCTCTACCAAGAAGAGTTCGCTTATCAAACATCGTTACTAACATTGTTGAAACAACCAGCGTAGGATTGTAATGTTGTTGCACTAATCCAATTGTCCTAATGAGTTGTCCTAATCCTTCTAGTGCATAATATTCAGCTTGAATTGGTATTAGCATTTCATGAGCAGCACACATCGCGTTAATTACCAAAAGACCTAGAGATGGTGGACAATCAATAAACACATAATCGTAGTGCTCATTATTATTGCCAAGAAACTCATTAACAGCATTTTTAAGAAGATTATTTCGATCTTCCATCTGCGCAACTTCTAGTTCTGCTCCACTTAAATCAATAGAAGCAGGAACAACATCAAGTCCTTCAATATCTGGGCAAGTTTTCTTTACTTCAGCAATAGTTTTTCTTCCCTCGATAACATCATAAACAGAGGGATCTGCTGAAGAATGAGGTATATTCATAGCTGTGGAAGCATTACCCTGAGGGTCCATGTCAATCAACAAAACTTTTGAACCACCAATAGCCATAGCTGCAGATAAATTTACAGCCGAACTGGTTTTGCCAACACCACCCTTTTGATTCGCAACAGCAATAAATCGCGTTTCTTTAGGCTTAGGAAAAACTACCCCATCAATGGCATGAAATCGGCTTGATATATTAGCCAATTCACTACCTAAGGAAGATCCAGAATCTCCAAAAATACGCTTAATCGTATCTTCAGCTGACTCCACCATAACTTCATCCACCCCCGACCACCTATGGGAAAATTACCATAATTTAACCAATTTAAACCTTAGTATTTTCAAGTTTCGTTTCTTCTATGGACATAAAACACAGCAAAAAGAGCACAAGTTTCACGTGAAACACGTGCTAAATATAAAGGAAAATGACGAAAGATAGAAAACAAAATAAACTATATTATACGTATTTTATACAAACATTTTTACATAAAAATATTTGTTTCACGTAAAACACTGGAAGATTAAAGTTTCACGTGAAACGAATTATTTTATATGTAATTAATAATATGAATTATGCTTTGTCAACTAATACAACAGTCGTAGATTGAAGACCATTTGCAACAGGAGCATCAACAACCCTAGGATTCACACCCTTCGCTTTTTTGATCATTTTTGCGGCTTTCTCAATTTCAGCCTGGGCAGATTTTCCCTTTAACGCAATCAGTTGACCATGCGTATTTAATAGAGGGATAGTCCACCCTGCTAGTTTTGTCATAGGTGCTACAGCTCTACACGTTACAACGTCAAACGGTGATATATCATGAGATTTTATTTTTTCAATAATTTCATCTGATCTTCCGTGAAAAATAGTGACATTGTCTAATCCCATAAGTTCTACACATTCTTTTAGCCAAAGAACGCGTCTTTCCATAGGTTCAATTAATGTTACATCACAATCAGGCAAACATGCTGCTATAACAATACCAGGGAATCCACCACCACTTCCTACGTCTGCTATAGATTTTTTCTTAGACTTTTTAATAGCTTCCTTAATAAAAGGAACAACAGCTGCAGAATTTAATATATGTCTTTCCCAGAGAATACTCATATCTCTAGGTCCAACTAATCCTCTCAGCAAGCCCTCTTTTTGAAGTTTCACGTGAAACATCTTACATTTATCAAGAGCATCACCTAAAACTTCGCTTAGCAATGGTGAATTTTCTAATTCATCAATTGTCTCTTGAGTATTATCGTTATTATCTTTATTTAAATTTTCTTCCATACTTCCCCGCGCTTATCAAATAAAAAGTAACACAATAAAACATTTTTTGTTTCATTGTGTTACTTTTATAGTGTTTCAACAGCCTCGTGCAATCATGAAAATTGCAAAATCTTAAATCAGTCTTCTATATACTCTTCATCTACGTCAACAGCTATATCATCAAGATCTTCGTCTTCAACTGCACTTACAGGCATATAAACGGTTACATAACGATGTGGTTCTTCTCCATGAGACCTAGAACGCAGACCCTCATCTCGCACAGTGTCATGAATTACTTTACGTTCAAATGAATTCATCGGCTTCAATTCAACTGGATCCCCAGTCTCACGAACCTCATCAACAGCATCCAAAGCAATATCACGCAAATGCTGACGCTTACGCTTAAGGAATCCATCAACATCAACAATTAAATGAGATCTCTCACCAGTTTTTTGTTGAATAGCTAATCGGCTAAGCTGCTGCAATGCGTCAACAACTTCTCCATCCCTGCCAATCAAATGCTTAATATCGGAATCATCATCCGCAACAATCTGAATCATCGGTCTATTGTTACGAACACCCATTTCAATATCGCCCTCATAATCAGCAATATCTAGAAGTCCTTCTAAGTAATCGGCAGCTATATCAGCTTCCTCATTGAGCTGGTCAATGCTTCTAGTTTCGTCTTGCGCCATTTACATACTCCTTAATTGCAATAAATGTCAAGAATCACAATTCTGTTTACAAGTGTAACTGAAGATAAATCCAAAATTACCTACTTGTTTATTCACATATTTTTATCTATTTATTTTTTCGCTTACGCGTAGGCTGCTTACGTTGAAACCCTTCGGCTTCTCTACGCTTAGCTTCTTCGCGAGCTTTTTGAAGCTTTTCTTCTTCAATAGATGGCAATCCTTCACGTTTACGACGTTCGGATTCATTCTTATAATCTCGTTTTTCTTTTTCCTCCGCAGCTGGAGAACCTGGAGTTGGGAAAGCATATACCTGCCAAATAGAGCGAAGCATATTCATAATGTTGTTTACAAGCCAATAAACAAGCATTGCAAATGGAAGAGCGAATGCAGAGAAAACGTAGATTAATGGGAATCCCCACATCATAAGTTTTTGCATCGTATACTGGGGACCCTGCTTCGATTCTGGCGGAAGATTCTTACGAATATTGTTAAATTGCATGTACCACATTGCAGCACACATCAATATAACAAAGATTACAATAACAACTTTTCCGCCCGCTTGAACCGTCATAAACGTGTCGGAAACACCAACGCCAAACACATGAGTTTTAACAAATTGCTGTGCTGTAGCAACATCAAAAGCACCAAGAGCAGTATGCTTGCCTCTAGCAATAAATGGTATAACGGAAAGCGTGTACCAAATACTCATAAACGCTGGACCTTGAATCATCATTGGCAGGCAGCTTCCTGCAGGATTTGCGTTGTTTTCTTGATACAGCTTCATCATTTCTCGCTGCATGGCTTCTTTGCTAGCAGGATCGCTTTTACCCTTATACTTTTGCTGAATTTTCTTCATTTTAGGAGCGATTGCTTGCATATTGCGCATACCTTTAATGCTTTTTATAAAGGCAGGGAATATGCACGCGTGCACAACAAGCACAAGGAAAACGATTGAAAGTACCCAAGAGAATCCAATTTCATTCATCCCAATAAGAACAAATAGCTTGTGGAAAAGTGACATTACTTGAGTCATAAGCCATTCAACTGGCGTAAGGATTTTATAAAACCATCCCCAAATTCCGTTATCAAGTAAGAAATGATCTTGATTAAACATTAGTTATCCTTGTCTTCGTCAGCCAAGGGAGTTAACCGTGGCTCTTCATGCGCTTTAGACCAGGCGCAACGATAAAAAATTGAATATTTTCGTGGTACGTCGTCAATACTGCAGCTAGTCCATGGTCTACAGCGCAACAGACGTAAAACGGCTAGAATACCACCCTTAAACGCCCCATAGCGGCTAACGGCTTCTATAGCGTATCTTGAGCACGTTGGATAATAACGACAGCAAGCAGGTCTTTTGGCAGAAATCACGCGTTGATACCAGCGAATCGCTTTTATAATCAAATTCGCTACAACACTATTTCTACCGCTCATGATTCATCACTGCTCCTGCGAGCTTGCTTTACTATCACTATCTTCGCTAGTTTTTAAGCACATAGTTTGCATGAATTGATTTTGATCTTGAAGATTTTTAGCTATTTTGCCGAAAATCTTTTTGATTTGCTCATTCAACGAATCAAACGAAGATTGTGCAGCAGTAGGTTTTGCACGCAATACTACATCGCAACCATATGGAAGCAACGACTCGTGCTCTTTTGCTATTACCCTAAAACGTCGTTTTACCTTATTTCGAATAACAGCTTTTCCAACTGATTTAGATACAGCAAGACCTAACCTTAAAGCAACATCATTTTTTTGAGGTTGCTTTAAGGTATCACAAAATGCCGCGGGAGTGTTTTCAAAACCCGTGGCAATATCATCTGGACTTACTTTTCTGTCTTCGTTAAGCGCGTCTAATACGGTTACACATACACGCATATCATAATGCGCGACTATATCCCGTGAACACACTTTGCGTCGTTTTTTGAGCACCGCGACAAAATCGCGATGGCTTTTCAGCCTATCCATGCTTTACGACGCGTCCCAGCTCAGGCAGAAAGTGTCTTGCGGCCCTTGGCACGACGACGGTTAATCACTGCGCGACCAGCACGCGTACGCATGCGGACGCGGAAGCCGTGCTTCATGTGACGACGACGGTTGTTAGGCTGGAATGTCCTCTTCATAACTAACGCTCCTGTATTTAGCCATGCAAAAGCATGGCTCCGTATGAGTCAAGCTATACCAAATTACTATCACCCCTCACCAAGAACTAAAATTTTATTAATTATCGTGTTCTAAATAGGACTTTTAGAATAATTCTTATTCTCTAAATAACTTTATAAATCTATTAAAAAACGTAAATAATTCGTCTTAAAATCGTTGGAAAATGTGGATTACTAAGTTTTACATTATCCACAAATTACACACATGTTATTAACATACAAGTATTTTCAACACGCTAGGCTGTGGATAACTTCTTAGGGTCGGAGTAAACATATTCTACTAGCACTCTTTTCACACATAAATGTGTATTAAAAAAATACACTGAGTTGTTAATGCGAAAAGGAAATTACTTTTGATTGGGGGTGTAACATGTCTGAAGCCTTTGAGGATCCTAGTGCTCAAGCCGCCATAGTATGGTCTAATACTCTCGCCGTGTTGCGCCATAATGCACTTCTAAGCAATCGGGATAAAAGTTGGTTTGAGAGTGTAAAACCTGAAGCTATTTTTGGAACAACAATTGTTTTATGCGTTTCTAATATTGAGACTCAGCAAGCTCTGCAAAACGAACTTAGTTCTGCTCTGCTAACTTCTTTGAAAATTTGTACTGGAAAAGACATGTTTCCAGCATTTAAAATTATCCAAAATAGTGAGAAAGAGAATAACAATACTTTACAAAATGTAAGTAATACTTCAAAAACTTCTCAATCGCTAGATAATACTACAAATAATAATTCTGATTCGTCAGATTCTAATGATTCTTCTGATCCTAAAAAAGTTGAATCTTTTTTGGACGATTCTTATGATTCAATTCCTGTACAGAAAGATTTTGATTACGCAACTGGTTTGAAAACCATGCAAAATACAAATCTCAATGTGCAATCTATTAATCAAAAGCAGACAAATATACCTGCATCAGTTAATAGAGATCCAACAACTCATTTGAATACTTATGCCACTTTTGACACGTTTGTTCCTGGCGATTCCAATCGTTTTGCTCGCACAGTAGCATTGGCAGTTGCAGAAGGCTCAGGACGCGATTTTAATCCTTTGTGTATTTACGGTGGATCTGGTCTTGGCAAAACACATTTGCTTAACGCAATTGGAAATTATGCGCTTGTTAAAGATTCTTCCCTTAAAGTTCGATATATTACAAGCGAAGAGTTTACTAATGAATTTATTGAGGCTTTACAAAATACAAGTCAAAATCAAGGTCAGATTGCTAACTTTAATAGAAGATACCGCGAAGTTGACGTTCTACTAATCGATGATATTCAATTTTTAGGTGGTAAAGAAGCAACTCTTGAACAATTTTTCCATACTTTTAACGCTTTATATCAGGCTAATAAAAGAATCGTAATAGCTTCTGATGTTGCTCCTAAAAATCTTAGAGGATTTGAATCTAGACTTATTTCTAGATTTGAATCTGGTTTAACAGTAGATATTAAACCGCCTGATTTAGAAACTCGTATTGCTATTTTACGAATGATGGCTTCTATGAATGGGTCCAATGTTCCTAGTGATGTTTTGGATCTTATTGCGGAACGTTTTACTGAAAATATTCGCGAACTTGAAGGCGCTTTAACTCGTGTTACGGCGGTTGCTTCTCTTAGTAACCAACCAGTTAGTAAGGCTTTAGCTGAGCAAGCTTTACAGGACTTTTTTGCATCCGATATTGAAGTTAGACCAACAGATATTATCGGTCAGGTTGCTCAATATTTCCATATGACTTTTGATGAGATGGTTGGAAGATCAAGAACTAAAAATGTTGCTTTAGCTCGTCAAATTGCAATGTATTTAGCTAGAGAAATGACTAGCATGAGCTTGGTTGATATTGGAGAAGTTTTTGGTGGAAGAGATCATACCACTGTTATGCATGCTTATACCAGAATTAGTGGCGAAATGCAGGAAAAGCAAGAAATTTATAACTATGTTATGGAATTGACTGTTCGTTTGAAACAAAATCCTTCCAAAAAATAGAGTTTTGCACAAGTTTATTCATAATTTGTTTATTAAAGTAAATAAAGTTATCCACATAGTTAGTAACAAATGTGGGCAAAAACTGCGAATAACTGGTGGAAAACGCCGTTTAAAAAGTGAATAAAATGTTTTTAACTACGATAAAAATGTTAATAAGATAAAAACTAGAAAATTATGTGGATAACTTCAGCATTTATGCACATACTTCTCTTTGTGTTGTCAACATTTTTAAATTGTGGATAAAGGCTCTAAATCAGCAGTTCTTTAACTTTATCCACATGTTAACAACCTTTATTACTTTTACTATTTTATTTTTATCTAATATTCATACTTAATTACTTACTCAACTAACTTTCATAAAATATGATTTTTAATTGGCAGCATGATATAGAATAAAACACAGATTTAAACAGAAATGAGGAAAAATGAAAGTTGAAGTTAATTCCGCTTCTTTTGCTGATGCAGTAGCTTGGACAACTAGAGTCATAGATTCTAGACCAGCTAATCCTATTCTTGCAGGACTAAAACTAGAAGCAAAAGATGGAATTCTTCAACTTTCTGCTTTTAACTATCAGCTCTCTAGCAGACATCATGTTGAAGCTGGAATAGATGAGCAGGGTAGTGTACTCGTATTAGGCAAATTGATGGCAGATATAACTAAATCTTTACCATCAGAAAAAACCTATTTATCCTCTAATGAAACTACTCTTACTATTTCTTCTGGAAAATCAACTTTCACACTCCAACTAATGCCTGAAGGAGAATATCCTGATTTACCACAAATTCCTGAAAAACTTGGTCAGGTAGATGCTCCTACTTTTGTTCAGGCAGTAGTACAAGCTTCTGTGGCTGTTTCAAGAGAAGAAGATAGACCTGTTTTGACTGGAATTCATGCTCATTTTGAAGATGATTCTGTTACTTTCACTGCTACAGACAGATATCGTCTTGCAAGATCAACTTTTAAGTGGACACCAGAACATTCTGACATAAATACTTCTACTCTAATCAAAGGAAGCATTCTTAGAGATATTTCTCGATCAATAGATGAACATCAAAATGTTATTGTAAACCTAAATGATAAAGAACCATCTATTCTTGGTTTTGAAAATTCTGGTAGAGTAAGTACTTCTCAACTAATTGATGGAGAATTTCCTTCTGTAGATCGACTTTTTGTTGATGAATATCCTATTCATGCAATTATTAATCGAACAATGCTTATTAATGCTATTAAGCGAGTTGCACTTGTTGCAGAAAAAGATGCTCCTATTTACATGTCTTTCTCTGGGGATGAATTAACTTTAAGTGCTGGAAATGATTCAGAATCTCAAGCAAAAGAACTTATCGATATAGACATGGACGGTCAAGATATTATAGTTGCTTTTAATCCTAATTATTTAATTGAAGGTTTAAGCGCTATAAGCGAGCCATTTGTTCATGCAAAAATCACATCTGCAGTTAAGCCTGTTGAATTTAATGGTCAGCAGGAAGCTGATGGCGATGAGTCTATGAATTACAGATATCTTGTTGTTCCAATGCATCCTTAAAGATAAATAAATGTATGTTTCAAGACTTGTACTAGATCATTTTCGTTCTTGGAGTAGTTGTGTATTAGACTTTTCTCCAAAAATTAATGTTCTATTTGGCTCAAATGGTTTAGGTAAAACTAATATTGTTGAAGCTATAGAAGTTATATCTACTGGAACAAGTCATAGAATATCATCTTTGATGCCACTGATAGAGTGCAATAACAGTTGTGCTACCATACGACTTAATACTAAAAATTTTGATAATAATAATTTAGATGAAACTACATATGAGCTTACGATTAATTCAAAAGGATCTAACAGAGCAAGAATTAATAGTGGAAAATCATTGTATATGAAGGACATAATTGGATTAGTTAAATCCATTTCTTTCACTCCAAGAGATCAAAATTTGATTTTTTCAGATCCTAATATTCGTAGGACTTTTATAGATCAAGCTGGAGCACTATTAATACCAAATTATTTACAAGTTTTACAAGAATATAATCATATTGCAAAACAACGTGCATATCTTCTTAAAAGTCTATCTAATAATAATTTAGCTAGTTCAACAAATGGATATAATCCTATATCTGATTTGGAAATATGGACGGGTAAATTCATTGAATCAGGAATAATTCTTACAAAAAATCGAAAAAAAATAATAAATTTGTTAAATGAAATTTTTCCTAAAATAGTAGATAAACTTTCCCGATCTTCTAATTTTGCTTCGATACAATATAATCCGTCTTTTGAAGAGTTAGAAGTTGAATCAAAAGAAGATTATTTTCCGCAAAAAGCTATAAGCGAGCATTTTCAACGAATTTATGCTGGGGAAGTTGCTAGAGGATACAACCTAATAGGTCCTCATAGAGATGATTTTACAATATTAATAAATAATCATCCTGCAAAAGAATTTGCTTCTAATGGTGAATCATGGACTCTAGCATTAGCTTTAAAAATGGCTTTATTTAAGACTTTAGAAGAAAAAAATAATCAAAAACCAATAGTTATTTTGGATGATGTTTTTTCACAATTAGATGAATCTAGAAGAAAACAAATTTTAGAGTTTGCAAAAGAACAAGAACAAGTTTTTATTACAGTTGCATCCTTAAGTGATATACCAAAAGATGAGAATCTTTCAGAAGAATCATTTATTGATATATCTAAAATAGTAGAAAAAAATAATAATCAAGATGAAAATTTCTTTAATAATAATCTTGACTCTAATCATAAAGATCTACTAAAAGATATTATTAATAATCGAAAAAATAATATCGAGAATAATTCTAATAGTTAAGGGGAAAATAATGAAAATTCCCGTAAATAAATTATTAAAATTAGACACTAGAAAGCTTCCTGAGATTGTTTTTTCTCCTATAGAAAAAAGGGGAGAAAAGAAAACAATAAACGAGCAAAATGCTTATAAATCTTGGGAAAGTTTTGGAAAACCTGGTAGGGATCCACAAAATCTGTATTCGTTGCTAGGTAATTTTGCTAATAAAAAACATTGGAATGAGCCGCTTGCTATAGCAAGAATGCGAGAAGATTGGTGGAAAATAGTTGGTAAAAGTGCATCTTTAAATTGTTATATAGATCAAATAAAAGACGGTATTTTAATAGTTAGAACAAAATCAAACGTTTGGTATACACAACTTAGCTACTGCAAACCTATGCTTGAGAAAAAAATATTTGAATATTCAAAAAATATTAATATTAAAGAAGTCAAAATAGTTGGTCCATCTTTGCAAAAAACAGGCAAAAAATCAATAAATAGTAGGTTTAATATTAAGAATCACTAATAACGGCTCTTAATAAAGAGCGGTCATTATGCATGTGTAGAATGTTATGTAATATAGTTAAATCGCTAGAAACCCCTTTTTTGTGCTTTCTAGCGTGTATCGACCTCGTAAATGCCTCTTGGCATGAGGTAATACGGGAAGGGATCTAAAGTGTTAAACACTGAAGATAATTCAATGGAAAATTCTGTTGAAGAACATAAACTCGATGACGCTCAGCTTGATGATTCACTTTCTCCTGAACATTATGATGCTAGCGATCTTCGCGTTCTCGAAGGATTAGAAGCAGTCCGAATCAGACCAGGTATGTACATTGGTTCAACTGGTCCAAGAGGCTTACACCACCTTGTATACGAGATTGTAGATAATTCGGTTGATGAGGCTTTGGCTGGTTATGCTTCTCACATTGAAGTGACAATATTGCCAGACAATGCAATAAAAGTTGTAGATGATGGTAGAGGCATTCCAGTTGACGAAGTACCAGGAGAAGGCGTTTCTGGTGTTGAAACGGTTATGACTAAGCTTCATGCTGGTGGAAAGTTTGGCGGCGGCGGATACGCCGTTTCTGGTGGTTTGCATGGCGTTGGTATATCCGTTGTTAACGCACTTTCTACACGCGTAGAAATTGAAGTTCGTCGTCAAGGGTTCCATTGGACTCAAACGTATGTAGATCAGCATCCAACAGCACCATTGGAAAAAGGAAAGCCAATGGAAGAAGGTGAATCTACTGGTACATCCGTAACATTCTGGCCAGATGGTGCTATTTTTGAAACAACTACATACGATTTTGAAACTTTGCGATCTAGATTCCAGCAGATGGCTTTCTTAAACAAAGGATTGAAGATTTCTTTAACTGATTTGCGCAAGCCTGATGAAGCAGGGGACGAAGTCACAGGAGAAAATGAATCAACTAGTGAAGAAAAGCATCAAAGCGTTAGCTACAAGTATGATCACGGAATTAAAGATTACGTTGACTACTTGGTTAAATCTCGAAAAGCTGTTCCTGTAGAGCCAGATGTTATTGATTTTGAGGCTGAAGATCTTGAAATTGGTATTTCTGCCGAAATTGCTATGCAATGGACTGTTGCATATTCGGAAGCAGTTCACACTTTTGCTAACACTATTTCAACTACTGAAGGTGGTACTCACGAAGAAGGATTCCGAGCTGCACTTACATCTCTTGTAAATCGTTATGCTCGAGAAAAGAATATCTTAAAAGAAAAAGATACTAATCTTTCTGGTGACGATGTTCGAGAAGGATTAACAGCAGTTGTTTCAGTAAAGCTTACAACTCCACAGTTTGAAGGTCAGACTAAAACCAAGCTTGGCAATTCTGAAGCTAAAACCTTTGTTCAGCGAGTAATGACTGAAAAGCTTGGAGATTGGTTCGACGCTCATCCAAGTGAAGCAAAGAACATTATTCAAAAAGCAATTGAAGCTTCTCGTGCACGTATTGCAGCTAAGAAAGCTCGCGAAAATACGCGTAGAAAGTCAATCTTTGAAACTGCTGGAATGCCAGATAAATTGAAGGATTGCCAGTCTAATAATCCAGAAGAATGCGAGCTGTTTATAGTTGAGGGTGATTCCGCAGGTGGCTCCGCAATTCAAGGACGAGATCCTATTACTCAAGCGATTTTGCCTTTGCGCGGTAAGATTTTGAATACTGAGCGCGCTTCAATTGATCGAATGATGAAGTCGGAAACTATTGAATCCTTAATAACTGCTGTTGGAGGCGGTTATGGTGAAGACTTCGATTTAAGTAAGGTTCGATATCACAAAGTCATTATTATGGCTGATGCTGATGTTGACGGCGCTCATATTGCTACATTGAATTTAACACTGTTCTTCCGCTATATGCGTCCAATGATTACAGCAGGATACGTTTATGTTGCTATGCCGCCTCTTTACCGTTTGAAGTGGAGCAAGGGAGCACATGACTTTGTTTATACCGATGCTGAGCGTGATCGAGTTCTTGCAGAAGGTAAAGCTGCAGGCAGACAACTTCCTAAAGGCGAAGGTATTCAGCGATACAAGGGCTTGGGTGAGATGAGCTATCAGGAGCTGTGGGAAACAACGATGGACCCTGAACACAGAATCTTAAAGCAAATTCATATTGAAGATGCTGCTCGAGCTGATGAGACATTCTCAATGCTTATGGGAGACGAAGTGGAACCTCGTAGGCTCTTTATTCAACGTAATGCTCATGATGCAAGATTTATTGATGCTTAAAAATAGTTAATAAATCAACGTAAAAATAAAGCAAAATAAACTTTAAAATATAAATAAGAAGGAATAGCAGTGGTAGACGAAATAAACGCCGCTAATGATGGTGAATATAGAGATCAGTTGCCTGATGGGTCTATGGAACCACAAAGTCCGCAAGAATCAGATAATACTGATTACGGCTTAATGAAAGGTGCTCGCGTAAAGCACATGGATTTGCAGCAGGAAATGCGCGAATCATATCTTGCTTATGCACTTTCTGTTATTGTTGAGCGCGCTTTACCAGATGTTCGAGATGGCTTAAAACCAGTGCATCGTCGTGTTATTTACGCTATGTATGATGGCGGCTATAGGCCAGATAGAGGGTACAACAAGTGCTCTCGCGTTGTTGGCGACGTTATGGGTAAGTATCATCCTCATGGTGATTCTGCTATCTATGACACTTTGGTTCGTATGGCTCAATCTTGGTCAATGAGATACATGCTTGTTGATGGTCAAGGAAACTTTGGTTCCCCAGGTGATGATCCTGCAGCAGCAATGCGTTATACGGAATGCCGTATGGCGCCTCTTGCTATGGAAATGGTTCGAGATATTGACAAAGATACTGTTGATTTCTTGCCAAACTACGATGGTAAAACTCAAGAACCAACAGTTTTGCCAGCTCGTTTCCCGAATCTTTTAGTTAATGGTTCTGCTGGTATTGCTGTTGGTATGGCAACAAATATTCCGCCTCATAATATGCGTGAGGTTGCAGATGGCGTACATTGGGCTTTGGACCACCCAGATGCTAGCAATTCCGAACTTCTAGAAGCTTTAATTCAGAGAATTAAAGGACCTGATTTCCCTACTGGAGCAACTATCTTAGGTCACAAGGGAATTGAGCAAGCTTACCGTACAGGCCGCGGATTAATTACAATGCGAGCAGTAGTTAATACCGAGGAAATTAAGGGACGTATGTGCTTGGTTGTCACCGAGCTTCCATACCAAGTTAATCCTGATCGCTTAGCTGCTTCTATTAGGGAAGCTGTGCGAGATGGAAAGATTCAAGGCATTGCAGATATGCGCGATGAAACGTCTGGCCGTACTGGTCAGCGTTTAGTGCTTGTTCTTAAGCGAGATGCTGTTCCAAAAGTTGTTTTGAACAACTTGTATAAGCATTCGCAGCTTCAGCAAACTTTCGGCGCTAACATGCTTGCTTTGGTTGATGGTGTGCCGCGCACTTTGAGTTTAGACGCGTTTATTCGTCATTGGGTAAGTCATCAGCTTGAAGTTATTGATAGGCGTACACGCTACTTAAAGCGTGAGGCAGAAGAGCGAGATCATATTTTGCAAGGCTATTTGAAAGCTTTGGATATGATCGATGAAGTTGTGGCTTTAATTAGATCTTCTAAAGATGTTGATTCTGCTCGTACTGGTTTGATGAATTTGCTTGATGTTGATGATGTTCAAGCAGATGCTATTCTTGCAATGCAACTTCGTAGACTTGCAGCTTTGGAACGTCAAAAGATTCTTGACGAGCATGAAGAATTAATGCGCAAGATTGAAGATTACAACGATATTCTTGCAAGCCCAGAGCGCCAGCGCAAAATTGTTGGCGATGAGCTTGATGAAATTGTTGCTAAGTATGGTGATGAGCGTAGAACTAAGATTCTTCCATTCTCGGGAGAAATGAATGTTGAAGATCTTATTGCCGAAGAAAATGTTGTTGTTACAGTAACTCGTGCAGGCTATATTAAGCGCACAAAAGCAGACGAGTATCGTGCTCAGCACCGCGGAGGCAAAGGCATTAAGGGTGCAAAGCTTCGTGAAGATGATGTTGTAGATCACTTCTTCTTAACTTCTACACACAATTGGTTGTTGTTCTTTACTAATCGCGGACGCGTTTATCGCATTAAAGCATATGAGCTTCCAGAAGGATCAAGAGATTCTAAAGGACAGCATGTTGCTAATTTGCTTCAATTTACTCCTGGAGAAACAATTCAAGCAGTGTTATCAATTCCAAATTATGATGTAGCGAAGTATTTGGTTTTGGCAACTCGTTCTGGAAAAGTTAAGAAAACTGCTTTACAAGAATATGATTCTCCACGTCAAGGTGGTTTGATTGCTGTTCGACTAATGACTAATGAAGAAACAGGCGAACCTGCTGATGAGTTGATTGGTGCAGCTTTGTGCAATTCAGAAGATGACATTATTCTTGTTTCTAAGCTTGGAATGAGCTTGAAGTTTAGAGCAGATGATGAGCAACTTCGACCAATGGGCCGCCAAACTGCAGGCGTTCAAGGCATGCGATTTAGAGAAGGCGACGAATTACTTGATATGGATGTTGTATCTGTAGAAACAAGTAAAGATCTTCTCGTTGTTACTAATGAAGGTTTTGCTAAGAGAACCGCTATTGAAGAGTATCGTTTGCAAGGAAGAAACGGATACGGTGTTAAAGCTGTTCAACTTGCAGAAGGTCGCGGTTCTTTGGTTGGTGCCTTGATTGTTGAAGAAACAGATCAAGTAATGGCAATTATGAAGTCTGGTAAGGTAATTCGCTCTGATGTTAACGAAGTTAAGCGTACTGGTAGAACAACTCAAGGCGTGACTTTAGCTAAGCCAGATAAGGGTGACGAAATCATCTCTATAGCTCGTAATGAGGAAAGAGATGATGAAAGTGACAATAAGAATGAAGAAGTAGAAGAAAATACTAGCAGAAGGAACTTAGATGAGTGAGGATTTTGAAACATCCAATAGCAAAGTTAATGGCGAACCTAACACTAATTTTCCAAGAACAATTGGTGGAACAGCTAGTTTTGAATCTAATGGTTATGCCAAGAGAAAAACTAGTCAGCCGCGTGCTAGAAGAATGAGTCTTTCCTTAGTTAGGGTAGATGCGTGGTCTGTTGCAAAAGTTACTTTTCTTCTTAGCGTAGCTGGAGGAATAATTCAAGTAATTGCAGCAGGATTAGTTTGGCTATTTCTAAACATGGTTGGTGTTTTTGATCAAGTAACTCAGATTGTTTCATCAACAGGTTTGAATAGCAACGGTTTTAATCTTGCTGATGTATTCTCTCTTCCAACAATTTTAAGTGCTGTAACAATTCTTTCTGTTGTGGAAATAGTTATTTTAACACTACTTTCTGCAATTGGTGCTTTGCTATATAACGTTGTTGGTTCATTAGTTGGTGGAATCCATCTAACTCTTGGCGATGATTAAAATAAGTGATTTAAAATAAAATAATCAAAAATTCCCCCGTTAATCTTATTTAGACTAGCGGGGGAATTTTTAAATTAAAATCAAAGCATTTTTACTTAGAAACAGAATCCCTAATATCTTCCAATACTTTAATCATTTTTTCTTCACGTTCCTTGCGTTTTTCTTCATCTGTTTTTTCTTTTTCAATATTTAAGAAATTAACACCCATTTCTCTCAATTTATTAATAGGCAAAACTATGAAAAAGTAAACAGCTACAGCAATAATAAGGAAATTTAATACAGATCCAATAACAGCACCAAACGAAATAGTTGCACCATTTATTGTTATTGTTAGAACACCATCTAAATCTGGTTTTCCACAAATTATTGCTATAAGAGGATTAATAATATTTTTAACTATTGAATTAACAACTGCTGTAACAGCACCGCCCATAACAACACCGACTGCCATGTCGATAACGCTGCCACGAGCAATAAATTTTTTAAAACCATTAAACATTGTTTACTTACCTTTATCTTTTTAATATTTTTCTATTAATAAAACTACTGTTTTTAAAGAAATCAAGATTATACATAACTAATATTGGATACATTATTGCAGAAGTTATAACGTCAGTAGGGAAGTGAGCTGCAACAACAAGCCTAGAAAGAGCCACTATTACAACAACAACAATGCTTATTATCAAGCCAAGTTTTAACAATGATTTATTAGATACATAAAGAATCATAAGAATCATAGCGCAAATCGCAACAGCTGCTGCAGTATGACCACTTGGAAAACTTGGATCTGGTGGAAGTTTAACCTTTACTCCAATAAAAGGCCTAGGTCTATGAACTATGAATTTAATTGCAAAAATATAAACCATAGGCAAAAGAGAAATAACAAGTTGAGTAAGAGTTATACGCCAATTTCTTTTAAGAAAGTAAGAAATAATGCATAAAATAAAAAGTATAACTATGCAACATTTTGTAGAAAAAATTATTGCGAGAATCTTTGAAATAGACATTATGAAAGATGGGGAATAATTGTGGAAAAATGCAACTATGCCTGTTTCTAAAGATCTTTCCTCACTCATAACAAGCAGCCCTTTACCAATGCAAGGGATTAAAATGGCAAGAAGTAAAACAATAGAAGACTTTTTATTATTTACTATTTTTTGCCAAAAGTCATAAAACTGATTTTTTTGATTCATAGTTAAAGATTACACTTAGAAATATATATGATAAATATGTATTATGAGTATACGTGTTTATTTATTTAAATGGATGATTTGATGGATGATTTTGTAATATAAAAGAATATTGATTAAAACAAGTATTAATATACGAATGTAATAAGTTGAACACCGTACGAGGTGACGAGTAATATGAGGAAAAGATAGAAAGGGTTTACAATGAGCATGCTTGACCGACTTGAGAAGAGCGTTGAAGGTGCAATGAACGGGGTCTTCGCAAAATTCGGCTCTAAAGACTTGCAGCCTGTTGATCTTTCCAGTGCATTAGAGCGAGAGATTGATAATCAATCTATGCCAATTGATCGCGATCGTACAGTTGCTCCGAATGAATATCATTTTAAACTTAGTACGCCAGATTTTGATCAGCTTGGTAGTGAAGCTTTAGCTAACGAGCTTGCAGATAATCTTACACAATATGCAAAAAGCCAGCATTATGCATTTGTTGGACCTGTTGCAGTTATTTTTGAAGAAGACACAGATCTTGCTAAAGGTAATTTCAATTTGATTTCTGACTCTGTTCCAGGAAATGCTGTTCCTGTAACAACTCAAGAGCAGTCAGAAAATCATCCAATGCTTGAAATTAATGGAAATAGATATTTGTTAACAAAAGATCGCACGATATTAGGCAGAGGATCTGGCTGCGATATTGTTATTGACGATCCTGGTATTTCTCGTCGTCATCTTGGAATAGATATTACGCCTGATGGTGTTATTGCTAGAGATCTTGGTTCTACTAATGGAACTTATGTTGAAGGACATCAAACTCCAGCAGCAACACTTTTAGATGGAAATACTATAACTATCGGACGTACTCGTATTTTCTATTGGGCTTCATCACAGGATCAGGAGTAATAGACGAATACATAAAGAGATACGAGTACGCGCATGATATTAACCGAGTTAACTTTTGCTATACTTAAGTACAGTTTCTTAGTACTTTTGTGGGTATTCGTGTGGTTTGCTGTTCGTTCTCTTCGTAGAGATATTGAGATTTTTAGTCCTAAAAAGTCTCGTTCTTTTAAGACTAAGTATCGTCGTAAGCCAAATAATTCAAGTAGTGAAAATAATCAAAATAATATAGTTTCTAGGAATGAAGAATCTAATAAACTTTCAGAAAATCCTACTTTACTTGTTATTATTGATGGTCCTTTGGCTGGATCATCCTTCCCTCTTGAACCATCTGGTGTAACTCTTGGAAGATCAGCAAACAATACTGTAGTTTTAAATGACGAATTTGTATCGTCTCATCATGCTCGTGTTTATTTTAATCAATCTGTAAAATCTTGGGTACTCGAAGATTTGGGCAGTACTAATGGAACTATGATTGGTCATAATAGAGTTAATGAACCAGTCGTTTTGCAACCACGCACTTCTGTGCGAATTGGCGCAACAATGTTTGAATTGAGGTGATTATATGACACAATTAGATTCAGACATTGATAGTAGAAATTCCGATACTGTATATAATTCTTTAAATAATAAAAACACTAATCGAGATAAAGAAAATAATTTTAATAAAGCTTCATTTATTGATAAAGCGTTGTTTATGTATTCCACGGCTGTTAGTGATGTTGGTACAGTTCGTAGTAATAATCAAGACTCAGCGTTCGCAGGAGAGCGTTTAGCATCTATTTGTGACGGTATGGGTGGCCATGCTGGTGGAGATACGGCGTCCACTATTGCAATAAGATCTTTAGCTCATATTGAGCAGGATTCAAGACCAAATGATGTAAAAGCTGTTTCTTCTATGATGGAAACGTCAATTATGGCAGCTCACGACGCGATTGTTGGAAAAGCTAAGCGTGAAAGACGTCTTGCTGGCATGGGAACGACAGTAACAGCTGTTTCTTTAGTAAACGGATACTGGGTTCTTGCACATTTAGGTGATTCTAGAGCCTACTTGTTGCGAGATAATCATCTTATAAGAATGACTTGTGACCATAGTTATGTTCAACATTTAATTGATACTGGTCATATTACTCCAGAAGAAGCAAGAAATCATCCGCAACGCAATGTTGTTATGCGAGTATTGGGTGATTTTGATATTGATCCACGCCCAGATATGGCAATTCGATTAGCTCATCCTTCAGATCGCTGGTTGCTTTGTTCAGATGGAGTATGTGGAGTATTAGAAGATTCCACTATTCAAGAAGTTATGAGCAGTGTATCTAATCAAGAAGAATGTGCTCAAAAACTTGTTTCAATGGCTCTTAAAGCTGGAAGTACTGATAATGCCACAGCTGTTATTGCAGATGCGACTTTGGCACTAGACGCAGATGCTTTTGATTTACCTCACCAAACACCATTGATTGGCGGTGCTGCAAGTAAGGATTTGGAATCGATAGCAGATATTGTTAATAAGGCAGTATCTTCCACACCAGTGTTGCGAGAAGGTAAAAATTCACCTGCTCAAAGAGCCGCTGCTCTTATACAAGATGGTGAAAAGTCGAGTGAAAAAGATGTTGAAAAAGTTGAAACAACTCGTTTAGTTCAGCCTTCTCACTTAAGAAATGAAGAAGAACTTAGGTCTACAGATACAAATGAGATTCCTATTGTAAAAAAGAAGAATGGAAGAATCTCAACTGATCCTAGAGATCCAGATGTTGCTAGAGCTGTAAAAAGAGAACAAGCTGAAGCACATAAAGCAAATAAGATTAGAAAAAGATGGATGAGAATAGGAGTTGCTTTCGCAATACTTGTAATATGCTCTATTGTTGCTTCTGGGGCATATCTTGTATATTCGTGGACTCAAAAGCAGTATTACATTGGTAAAGGTAACGATAGAGTAGTTATTTACCAAGGTGTTCCTACAAATATTTTTGGTTTAGAACTTTCTCATCAGATTGAAGAAACAGATATTAGAGTAAAAAAACTAGATAAATCTTGGCAAGATCAACTCGATGAAGGAATAAGTTTTAGCAGTCTTAAAGAAGCTAGAGGACACGCAAAATTAATAAGACGTGAAATGCGTGCTAGAGAAATTGAAAAACACAGTAATAAACAAAAAAGCGCTAAATCTAGTTTAGACGATAAAGATGGCAATAATAGTGGAGTTGTAAATTCAGACTCTGATTCAGGGGGTAAAACCTCATGAATATGTTGAGTATTAGAATTAAACAAATTTCTCTACTTCTGTTTTCCATAATTATATCTTCATTAGCATTTTTGCAGATGTTTTTGAGGATTAATGGATATATTCCAGCAGATTATATTGGAATGCTTACTTTTACAACAGCCTTATACTTGGTTCTATGGGGAGTTTTAATAGTAAAAAAACCTTATTGTAGTCAAGTTATATTGCCATGTATGCTTCTGCTTACAACTATCGGCACAGTAATGATTGCTAGGATAGATAAACAGCACAATACAGATATTGCTATGAAACAGCTTATATGGGTTTGTGTTGCTCTTGTTTTGTCAATAATTTTTGTGCTTGTTCTTGAAGATTACAGAATACTTAGACGTTTTTCGTATGTAAGCATGATAATAGGTTTTATATTGTTACTATCTCCAATGCTTCCTATAGTTGGTAAGGAAATTGGCGGAGCAAGAATATGGATTGGTTTTGGTAACCACACTCTTCAACCTGGAGAATTTGCAAAGTTATTCTTAGCATTCTTCTTTGCAGCATATTTGTTTGACCATAGAGACAGGCTTGCTGTTGGCGGAAAAAAGATTTTAGGCGTGCATCTTCCGCGATTTAAAGACATGGGTCCTATTGCACTTGTTTGGGCTGCATCAATGTGCGTTCTTGTTGTACAACATGATTTAGGAACATCTTTAATGTTCTTCGCAATGTTTGTTTCTATGTTGTATGTTGCTACAGGCAGAAAAGGTTGGCTTGCAATTGGATTTATAGCATTCATGATTGGATGCTTTGTAGCTGTTAAATTATTTGCTCACGTGCAGTATAGAGTAGATGCTTGGCTTAATCCGTATGACCCAGTTATTTACAATAGATTCCCAGGTGGTTCTGCTCAGATTGTTACAGGATTATTTGGATTGGCAGCTGGTGGTGTTACAGGAACAGGATTAGGGCAAGGTCACCCATCTTTGACACCTCTTGCTAATTCTGATTTTATTTACGCTTCAGTGGGTGAAGAATTAGGATTGACTGGGTTGTTCATAGTATTAATGCTTTACTTGATTATTATTGCTTCGGGTATGATAACGGCAATGAAAATCAAGGATGGTTTTGGAAAACTCCTTGCATCTGGTTTAGTTTTTACAATGGCTTTCCAAGTTTTTACTGTTGTTGGAGGTATTACTCTTGTAATTCCTTTAACTGGTTTAACAATGCCATATATGGCTGCTGGAGGATCCTCATTAGTGGCAAATTATTTGCTTGCTGCTATTTTGATTGTTATCTCTAATGCTGCAAATAAGCCTGAAACTGCTGTTATGTCTGATACTTTCCAATACGAAGCTTTAGCTGCCTTAAGAGAACGAGAACTTAGGGAGAGAGAAAATAAAGCCTCTGATCTTAAAGAAGATGGAGGTGAAAGTTATGAATAAATGTTTAAAAGAGCTTTTTACTGCAGTAATAATATTATTCGTAATACTTTGTGTTTCTAGTACTTACATAACTTCTATAAAAGCAAACGAGTTAAATTCAGATCCTAGAAATAGACGAGCACTATACCATGAATTTGGGTCTCCTAGAGGAGCAATACTTGCGTCTGATGGAACAGTATTAGCAAAATCTGATCCATCTAAAGATGCTTTTGTTTATCAGCGCTCATATTTCAATGGTGAAGTTTATGCTCCGATTACAGGATATTATTCAATAAGTCAAAGAGCTGATAGAGGAATAGAAGCGTCAAGGAATGAGCTTTTAAGTGGAAAGTCAGATGCTTTATTCCTTCAAAAGTTTAAGTCATTGTTTACTGGAGCAGAAAATAGGGGTGCTTCAATAGAAACATCTATTAACACTAAACTTCAGACTCTTGCATATAATCTACTAAAAAATAAAGAAGGTGCTTTAGTTGCTATAGAGCCAAAAACTGGACGAATACTAGCAATGGTTAGCACTCCAAGTTACAATCCTTCTCTTCTTGCTTCTCACAATGTTTCTTCTGTAAATAGGTCTTACAAGGATCTTATATCTAATATTTATAATCCGATGCTTAATCGTTCCATTTCTGAACTGTATGCACCGGGATCTACTTTAAAAACACTTATTGCTGCTGCAGCGTTAGAATCTGGAAAATATGATTTAAATACTCAGATTCCAGCTGGATCAAGCTACACTCTTCCTGGAACTCGAACGCATTTAACAAATGTTGTTGTTCCTGCAAATGGAGTTAACGGACAAATATCATTTGAAGATGCTTTAGCTTATTCTTCAAATACTGCTTTTGCACAGTTAGGAATATCGTTAGGGTCTGACGCAATAATAAAGCAAGCTAAGAAATTTGGATTCTTTAGCTCATTTACTTTAGATGGATCAGATTCAACTGGTTTCCCTATGAGAGTAGTAACATCATTACTTTCTACTAAACCATCTCAAGATAAATTAGCTCTAGAATCTATAGGTCAAGGAGATGCAAAGATTACTACGCTTCAAAATGCTATGATTGCGTCGGCTATAGCTAATAATGGAACTCTTATGAAACCAACTTTGGTTGATTGCGTAAGATCTAGTGATTTGTCTGTTATATCGCAAACAAGTCCTACTGTTATGAGCCAAGCTATTAGTGCACAGACAGCTGCAAAACTTAATAGTATGATGCAAAGTGTAGTAGTTAAAGAAAATTCAAATCTTTCTCTACCAAATATCCATGTTGCAGCAAAAACTGGAACAGCGCAGATTGGTGTAAAAAATCAGTCTGCAAATGGGTGGGTAATTGGATTTGCCCCAGCAGAAGACCCTAAAATAGCTATAGCAGTAGTAGTTCATAATGCGAACACATATGGAACTTATACTGCAGGACCTATTATGAAGCAGGTGATGAAGGAGGCTCTTAAGCAATGAAACTTGTTGAAGGACAGTTAGTTCATCATCGATATAGGTTAGATAGACGTCTTGCACAAGGCGGTATGGGCGAAGTATGGAAAGGTTTTGACATACAGCTTGGCAGAATTGTAGCAATTAAAGCTCTTAGAACAGACACTAACAATGTTGAAGCTAAATTGCGTAGACTTCGCGCAGAAGCACATAATTCAGCCAATTTAGCGCATCCTAATATTGCGGCATTATTTGATTATTATGAGCATGATGGTATTGGCTTCCTGATTATGGAGTATGTGCCTAGTAAATCTTTAGCAGATTTGTATCATAAAGAAAAAACTGTGGAACCAACTCGTTTGCTTCCTATTCTTATTCAAACAGCTAGAGGTCTTTTTGTAGCTCATTCTCATGGTGTTATACACAGAGACGTTAAACCAGCAAACATTATGGTTTCTGATACTGGAAGTGTAAAAATAACAGATTTTGGTGTTTCTTATTCTAGTGATCAAGAACAAATAACTCAGGATGGAATGGTAGTAGGAACGGCTCAATATATTTCTCCAGAACAAGCTCAAGGAGAACAAGCTACTGCTCAATCTGACATATATTCTCTCGGAGTTGTTGCTTACGAAGGACTTTGTGGACACAGACCATTTACTGGAGCTACGCCTGTAGATATTGCAGCAGCTCATGTTAACGATCCTGTTCCACCTCTTCCAGATAGTGTTGATATCCAATTAAGACAGTTTGTAATGTCAATGCTTTCTAAAAATCCAAAAGACAGACCTAAAGATGCTCTAGTAGTGTCAAAAGTTCTTTCGAAAATAGAAAGAAGACTTTTAGATCAACAAACAGCATTTAATAATAAAAACTCAGTACCTTCTTCCGCTGTTCAGCGTCCTGCTCGTAGCGTGAGAAGTGTTCCAAAAACTCAAGTGAATATTATTAACATTTTAAACAATAACAACCGCAAGGAGCAGCAATGAGTAACACAATGCCTACCTCATTAGCGAATGGACGGTATCAATTAGGTGAATTAATTGGTCGTGGCGGAATGGCCGAGGTGAGAATCGCAGAAGATAAACGTCTTGGTCGTACTGTTGCGGTTAAAATTATGCGTTCTGATCTGGCAAATGATGAGATTTTCTTATCTAGATTCCGCAGAGAGGCACATTCAATTGCTCAGATGAACAATCCTAACATAGTTAATATTTATGATTCTGGAGAAGAATCTGTAGAAGATGACAATGGTGTAGAAGAGCATCTGCCATATCTTGTTATGGAATATGTTAAGGGTAAAACTTTACGCGATATTCTTAAAATGAATGGTGCTTTGAGTCAAAGAGATTCTGAACAAGTTATGCTCGGAGTTCTTAATGCTCTTGAGTATTCGCACAGAATGGGTGTAATTCATAGGGATATTAAGCCTGGAAATATTATGATTTCCGAGCAGGGCATTGTTAAAGTTATGGATTTTGGAATCGCTAGGGCATTGGACGATTCTGCAACAACAATGACACAATCACAGGGTGTGGTTGGAACTGCTCAATACTTGTCTCCTGAACAGGCTCGTGGAGAACAAGTAGATATGAGATCTGACTTATATTCTGCTGGCTGTGTTTTATATGAGATGCTAACTGGTAGACCTCCTTTTACAGGTGATTCAGCTGTTGCAATTGCGTATCAGCATGTGTCTGAGGTTGCAACGCCATTAAGTACGCTTGTTCCTGGTCTTCCTGTTATGTGGGATAAGATTTGTGCCAAAGCAATGGCGAAGGACCGTCAGAATAGGTATGCAACTGCCGCAGAATTTAAAAATGACATATTGGCTTTTATGAATGGTGGTGTTCCTGTTGCTGCAGCATTTAATCCTCTGACGGATTTGGCTAATATGCGTGCTAGAAAGCAGGCTGAGCAGAATGCTGCAACACAAGCAATGAACAATGCTGATACCGCATCAACTCAAAGCTTTGGTGCTATTACAGGTCAATTTGAGCCTTATACTCAAAATACTGGTTATAACACTAGAGCAGCGCAGCTTGCAGCTAATAGAGCAAAAAGAAGCAAGAGAATTGTTATTACTTCCGTTATATCTGCTGTAGTTTGCGCAATTATTGTTGCTGGAATTTTATTTGTTTTGAATCGCAGTAAACTTGCTGGAGAAGTTGTAGTTCCTACATTTACAGAAACAACAACGCAGGATGCCGCTCGCGAAAAGTTGCGAGCTCTTGGTCTTATCCCAGATATTTTGGAAGATGATAAATCTTCTCAACCAGAAGGAACTTTTACAAAACAGCTTCCTAAAGGTGGAGCTAAAGTTTCTTCAGGATCTAGAGTAAGCGTATGGTTCTCTGTAGGTCCACAGTCTACTAAGATTCCAGATGTTACTGGTAAATCGCAAGATGTAGCACGTAAAGCTCTTGAACGTGCTGGATTTAAGATATCTAATGTTCGTGTAGAAGATAGCACGGAAGTTAAGAAGAATCATGTTACTCGTACAGATCCTTCTGCAGATTCGTTTGCAGACAAGGGGTCTATGGTTACCTTATACATTTCTTCTGGTCTTACAAAGATCCCTGATGGTTTAGTTGGACAATCTAAGGATGTTGTAACAAGCGAATTGCAAAATCTTGGTTTTACTGTAAATGTTGTTGAGGAAGAATCTGATACTGCATCTGAAGGAACTGTGACCAAGATGAACCCATCTTCTGGTGCTGCAGTAAAGCCTCATAGCTCTGTAACAGTATATGTTTCTAAAGGAAAGCCTAAAGTTGAAGTTCCTCGTTTGGCTGTTGGCACTGTAACTTTCAAGCAGGCTAAACAAGTATTGGAAGCAAAAGGCTTTAAGGTTGTTGCATCTGATGCATCAGCTAAAGATGATGACATAGTTACTGGAATGTCTGAAAAAGAAGGAGCAAAGATTGACAAAGGTTCAACAATCACTTTGACTGTGAAATCTGCTACTCCTTCATCGGACCTTACAAAGCCAGGTACGGGATTAGATTTGAATAAACCTTCTACTGAAGCCCCATCTACATCTACTACAACAACAGATACAGGTTTGTAAAAAGCAAAGCATAAAGCCAGTAAGTTTAATAAGCTTACTGGCTTTTTATATTAATTAAATGCATATGTTAATTAAGTGCATGCTTAATGTCCACGTGTTTTAGTTAGTTCTTGTACATAAACCAAAAGTAGATTGTTTAATCTTATACAAATTGTTTAATCTTATACAACAAAAATCAGGGTTAAGAAATTATCCTAACCCTGATTTTTGTTATCTATTAATCTTATCTACTTACTTATTATCTACTTACCCTTTAGTAAGGCGTTGCTGTGTATGCAGACATTTCTCTTAAGAATGGTATATTTGCCGAAACAAACGGGTATACCCATTGCATAAGTATCATAATGCATATTAGGTAGATAATTAAGGAGAGAATTAATCTCACTGGAAGAATTCCAGGCTGTAGCCTCATGAGTCCGCCAAAGATGCTGAATTCAGGCTTTGGCTTTAGACCTGCTTTAATCTCGCGTCTTAATGGCCACTGCCATGCAATAGCTCCAGCAGCAAAGATAATCAAATAAACTATCAGCGCGCCAATCATAAGCGGAACAAGCGAATCGAGATGAGAGATCAAAGATTGTTGCTCGTTATTAACAAACTTAACTTTTCCGTTTTCATCTAAAGTAGAAAGCTCTTTTGGAATACCGTCAGAAACTTTAGCCCAATAGTCAAGCTCTCCAAAGCTAACAAAGCGGAACTTAGGTGTAGAGAACTTAGGTTCGCATGTAATAATGGTGATCATGCGTTTCTTTGGCTCTTTACTATGGTTTATTGGATCTGGGTCAAGAACCTCAACCTGTTCTGGTCTAACAATCTTGTGAGTAATGTATTTGTAAACGAACCAATAATCTTTAGTTCGAAGAATAATAGAATCTCCCTTTTGGAACCTATCAACATCCGCAAGAGGCTGACCATAACCATTGCGGTGACCAATAATTGTAATGTTTCCGATTTCTCCAGGCAACTCAGTTTTAGGATAATGACCTAATCCTCGACGATTAAGTATCTCCATATCTACACCTTCAATAACATTACGCTCCCATTGATCACCGAAGCGTGGAATATAGATTCGCGCTAGAAGATCTCCGTGTTTGACGCCCTGTAATTTAGGAGGATTGTCTACTTGAGGAAGAGCAATTTTTGTTTTAGGACCAGCAGCAGGGTTTGTCCAAGAAACAGATTGACGTGTTTCAACTTGTATATGTTCAGCTTGTGCACCCGTCCACCACATCTGCCAGACAATATACAGTGCACAAATAACAGCGAAAGAAATAAGAAGTTCTCCTACAACACCAACTGCTTGCCAGATAATACTGGTTTTGCCGTGTTTAGTTTCGCTACGTTCGTGCATATTGTTAGAACGCTTCATGTTACTCCTTTATTGCCTGTTGGAATGGTGTTGTGGCGAAATATTACTACTAATAAAATCGGCATCTTTTGGAACCGAAGCATATCGTAGCGGCTGTAAAAGTGCAGAAGATTCTGCGAATTTTAGATTACTCTTTTTTTCCACTTTCCATCCCAACCCAAAACCGCTGACATAGTCTTTATATGTTCGAATTGCTGGAGAGTCATCCAGCGCATCTACCATGTCTTCGATTGAGCCAATAGCAGATATTCTATACGGTGGCGAGTACTGATGACCTTGTAGCATAAGCACATTTCCGATACAAACAACAGCAGAATTGAATAGTATGCGTTGGTCTTGGATTGTTATTGCCTCTGCTCCACCTCTCCAAAGGGCATTTACCACCGCTTCTATGTCTTGTTGGTGTATTACGTAGTCATTTATGTTTGCGGAGCTTCCAGACCCGTTTACGGCTGTTTTCCACAGTGGTGAATCGTTTAGTGTAACACTAATTCCAGGTCCCTGTATTGCTGGGAGTATTGTGCTAGCACCAGTGTCGTCGGAAGAATCTGCATCATTTGTATTATTCGTTAAAGTTTTGTTTAGAAGATTTACCTGTGAATCTAGCTCTTTAACATCTTCTCTTAAGCTTTTTGCTCTTTGAGAATTTCTTTCTACCATCTGACCGGTGTCTGATGTAACAAACGCTGTACGATTAATACGCAAGTTAGTAATAAATAAATATCCTGTAAAAGAGATAGCTAATGCCACAGCAATGCTTCCCAACAGCGATTTTTTAGCGCTGTGTTTACCTGTTTGTCTAGCCATAGCATCCAGTCTTCTTATTGCGTTCGAGTGTAACTATTATTATAGCGTGTAGCCGATTGATTGGAGAGTTACTGTTATGGCTGACGAAGAATTAAACACATTGAATGCTGCTTCATCTGCCGATGCTGGCGAAGCAAAAGAATCTTCTAAAGAAGATTTGTATGGCGTGCCTATGGAGCAGGTTGAAGCTGTGCTGAATGCGACTGCGGACAAAGATTCTTTGTCTCCGCAGATACAGCGAATGATGAAGCGTCAAGAAGAAAATACTCGTAGAGTTGAAGAGTCAATTAAAGGAACAAAGGCTAATGCTGGTTGGTTTGTTCCGCTTTTCTGCACGCTTATGATTGTTGGTTTGTTCTGGGCGGTTGTTTACTACCTGAATCCTTCTCTACCAATTCCTGGAATTGGAGCATTTAATCTTTTGATTGCAGCATGCTTGGTTATGGCTGGATTCTTAATGACAATGTGCTGGAGATAAAAAGTTAATAGAACTTTTTAAATCTTGATTAATGGCTGCGTGCATGAGTGCGCAGCCATTAATTTATTTATTGTATATTATCTGTTTATCTGTTACTTGACTTGCTCTAATAATTACGTGCTGGTTTTTACTATCCGTAGTAGCCAGAATTCTAGTTGTACCACCATCTTTTAATTTAAGTTTTTTCTTCAAATCATTAACACTAATTGGAAAATTGTACGTGGCTATATTCGCGTACTCTAAGTCTGAAATAATTTGCTTGATTTCTTTTTTATTCATGCTGCAGACTCCTTCTATTTTCCAAATTTTTCCAGGAAAATCAGAGTTACAATTTTCTGAAATAAAAATGTGGCTGTTGCTTGCGATTTGATAAACACCATATTTTTGTATTAAGAGATTGAAACATCCTGCTTTCATAATAGATGCGTTTGGCTCATAAACATATTTAGCTAAATTTCTCCAATTTTCCATAACATTTGTGACATTATTTGAAATCTCGTAAGATTCTTCAACCTTGTGTAAAGACGAATCATATTTTGCGCAAAAAACAGTAATATTTTCATTGTTAACGCAATGAATCTCAATAATGTTATGTAAATTTGCGTCCAATACTAAAAGTAATTCTTTGCATTCATTGTTGTGAGAAATTATGTGTACCTGACTAACGTTTCCGTTAAAATCACATATAGCTTTTCTCCAATCAAGCATTGGGGATAGTTTTATAATCACAAATTTTGAAGCATCTAGCATCTGTGACTTTAGGTTTATAACATTCGGAGTGCAATCTTCTATAGCGTATGTTCTGGATCCTTTTTGGTCGCGTCTTGCGGGATCAATGTAAATAATGGTAGCTGAATTTACGTTATTTAATACTTCAGAGCTTGTGCAATTTACGCAATGAACATTTTTTAATCCCATTACAATCATATTGTGCTGGCTAATAGCAGATAATTCTTCTTGTTTTTCTGCGCAAATAGATTCACTGAATTCTTTGCTCATTATTGCGCAATCTACGCCAAATCCGCCAGTTAAATCAATTAGTGTAGTGTTAGACTTGTTTAAGTTATTATCTTTTATAAGATTATGAACTATCTGCGCCTTATATTGTGCGGTTGCTTGCGATGAACATTGTTCCATCGAAATGTGAGATGGATATATTACTTGTTTATTCATATACCAATTAGGCAGTTTTGTTTTTGCAATCTGTTTTCCGCTTATTTGATTAACGGCAAATAAAACATTGATTTTGGGATTATTAGATGCTTTTAAAGCAGCATCTTTAGGGTTAGCAGCTTGATTTTCCTTAATAAAATCAAGTGTTTCTTGGCTTTGTGGATCTAGATGTTTTGGATGATTGAATTTAGATTGCATAATTTTATTTCTTATTAAGATTGGAGAAAATCACAATTTATAAAAAATGTGGATAACTTTTATGCACTTGTTAACAGGTTTTAAAAGACTGAGTTATCAACGTTTGTGTACAACATTGTGGATAACATGAGCAGATATTCCCATGTTATACCCAAGTTATCCACTTTTGTGTCCACAATTGTGGAGAACTACATACGTGTAATTTAAAGTTGATTAGCATATACATAACATGCAAATAGATAGGAGCACAATAAGAATCAGTAAAGAATATATAGCAAAACGCTCATTAAAAGATGCTTTTTTAAGAATCGGATTATTAACTCCAAGCAAAGTAGCCAAAATTGTTCCAGTGATAAGACCACCAACATGAGCCTGCCAAGCAATATTTGGAATAATAATAGGCATAGCTAGAGTTAAAGCAATCCATATCAAAGTTCCTCGAGTATTTTCACCGAGTCTCCATTGAGCTACAAGAAGTGCCCCTATAAGCCCCATAATTGCACCTGATGCACCATAAGCCGACAAGAACCAGTTTCCCGTCATTCTGCAGTAAAGTAGGGTTGCAACGCATCCTCCTAGTCCTGAAATGGCATATAGGAAGAAGAACTTCCACCTGCCAAAGAATTTCTCTAATTCTATTCCGAGAGAATATAAGCAGAGCATGTTGAAAAATATGTGGCTAAATCCAGGAGAATGGACAAACATAGATGTAAACCAAGTCCAAATAGATTTTTTAATCAAAAATGGAGAAAATGCTGTATTCTCAATAAGTACTTGATACAAGTTTGGCGAAAAAGTATGAAGAATAATTTCAACAAGCCAAACAAACACACAAATATAAATGAGTGAATATGTAGCGCTTTTGCAATTAATCTTAAAACGCCTAATAATATTTTTTACATCAAAATTGTTCATAAAATAACATTATCTAATCGCATACACAAAGTTTAAATATTTGTAACCAATCTATATGATAAAAAAGATGCGAGTATTGAAAAAAATCACTATGATAGTGAGTACGCGAGTGAAACTCGATATAAATTGTTGACTTGGACGAGCAGGTCAGCTTGACGAAAGGAGCCATCATGGAGAACAGGTCCTCTGGCGGTTGGAAGTTCTTTGCACTGCTCTTTGGAGCACTGCTCGCAGGTATTGCAGCATTGTATGTATACAAGCAGCATAATCCTGATTATGATCCATGGGAGCAGCCATGGGAGAACAGCTCTTCACCAATCGATTTAGGTGCTGAAAAAACAGATAAGGAAGAATCTGAAGTAGCTAAGCCAGTTGAGGCTTAGATAGAATTAAAATTCTTATACTCAGATTTTTAGCTATATAAGGTGTGAAGTTCTGCACTTATAGTGCATAGTTTCACACCTTATTTTTTTTTATTTTGATATTTATTTTTAATTATTTTTATAAATAAAAAAGGCTGTGACCAACAAACGCTAGTCACAGCCTTTTTTATTAAAGCAATTTTTAAAATGCTTTTACATAATTATTCAGCAGTTGGAAGAGCGCCAGTGTGCCAAATGCGATCGAGGTAATCTTCGATAGAGCGATCAGAAGAGAAGTAACCAGAGTTGGCTACGTTCAAAACTGCCATGCGAGCCCACTTCATAGGATCGCGGTAAGTTTCCTCAATTTGAGCTTGAATATCCATGTAAGAGCTAAAGTCAGCCATTGCCATGAAGTAATCGTGAGTAAGCCAATCATTAACGAGTGGCTCATACGCGCTCTTGTCACCATTGGAGAATGTGCCGTCAGCAACCATGTCTACAGCAGTCTTCAATCGAGGATCAGACTCGTAGTACTTGCGGGAGTCGCCGTGATCGTAGCCTTCAGCATAGAGCTTCTCAACCTCGTCAACAGTCATACCAAAGAGGAAGAAGTTCTCAGCGCCAACGCGTTCACGAATCTCAACGTTTGCACCGTCGAGAGTACCAACAGTCAAAGCACCGTTCAAAGCGAACTTCATGTTACCAGTGCCGCTTGCTTCCTTACCGGCCTGAGAAATCTGCTCATCCAAATCGGTGGCAGGAATCAAGTTCATAGCAAGTTCAATGTTGTAGTTCTCTGGGAAGAACACTGCAAGCTTGCCCTTGCATGCTGGATCGTTGTTTACCACGCGAGCAACATTGTTAATGAGCTGAATCGTAAGCTTTGCCATAGCATAGCCTGGAGCGGACTTAGCGCCGAAGAACACGGTGCGTGGAAGCATCTTGTCTACGTCGATTGTGCCATTCTTGATTCCAGCGTATGTGGAGATAACCTGGAGGATCTTCATGGACTGGCGCTTGTACTCGTGCAAACGCTTAACAATGGTGTTAAACATAGTATCTGGGTTGATTTCAAAGCCATACTTGTGCTTTGCAAAATCAACGAAGGCAAGCTTATTCTGCTTCTTAACTTCAGCAAACTTCTTAACGAATGCTGGATCATCAGCCAATGGCTTCAAACCTTCAAGAAGCTCCAAATCACCCTGCCATGCGTCGGTGCCCAAGCCCTCAGTAATAAGGGCAGACATGCGTGGGTTGCTCAAGCGCACGAAGCGACGAGGAGTTACGCCGTTAGTAACGTTCTTGAACTTATCTGGGTAAACGTTGGAGAAGTCCTTCAAAGTGACATCCTTCAACAACTCAGAGTGAAGCTCAGCAACACCGTTAACATAAGAACCACCGTAGGTAGCCAAGTAAGCCATGCGAACTACAGCACCTTCGCCATTTTCGTCGGCGTCGGTAGCGATACGCATGCGCTCAACCTGATCCTCAGCAACGCCTTTACCGCGAAGCTCATTGCGGAACTGCTCGCTAATACCTTGAATAATCTCAAGGTGGCGTGGCAAAAGTTCGCCAATAAGCTTTGCTGACCAAACTTCCAAAGCTTCTGGAAGAAGCGTGTGGCAAGTGTAGTTGAAGGTCTTGGTGGTAATGCCCCAAGCGGTGTTCCAATCGTAGCCGTACTCGTCCATAAGAACGCGCATAAGCTCTGGAATACCGATAACTGGGTGAGTATCGTTCAACTGGAAGTTGATCTTGCTTGGGAAGGTGGTGAGATCCGGCTTATCCTGACCTGGATAGAATACGCGGATAGCATCATGAATAGAAGCAGCTACGAAGAAGTACTGCTGCTCAAGACGCAAAGCCTTGCCTTCTGGAGTGGAATCTTCTGGGTAAAGAATCTTAGAAATGTTTTCTGCTGCAACCTGTGGCTTAACAGCATCCAAGTACTCAGACTTGTTGAAGGTGAGCAAATCAAATTCGTCGTAAGACTTTGCAGTCCACAAGCGAAGAGTGTTTACGCGACCAGAGTTGTAGCCTGGAACCATGTAATCAACTGGAACTGCGCGAACAGACCAAGCTGGTTTCCAAACGCGCTTACCGTTTTCTTCAACAACTTCGCCGCCGAAGTTAACGCGCTGATCTCGACCGTAATCGATATGACCCCATGGCTCTTCGTTGCTAAGCCAGTAATCAGGGGTTTCTACCTGCTTACCATCTTCGTCGAAGCGCTGCTTAAAAATTCCGTAACGATACTGGATGCCGTAGCCAAATGCTGGCACGCCGATAGAGGCGAGCGAATCGATGAAGCAGGCTGCGAGACGACCCAAACCGCCGTTACCTAAACCTGGCTCATACTCAGCATCGATAACAGCTTTTGGATCGAAACCAAGCTTAGTTACAGCCTTGTTGAACTGGTCAGTAAGACCAGCGTTAAGCAAAGCGTTCTCAAGCTGCTTGCCCATCAAGAACTCTGCGCTCAAATAGCCCACAGCCTTGGTGTTGCCGTTAATCATGTCATGCTGGGTCTGCATCCAAGAGTCCATCAAGTGGCGACGGACCGCGGTAGCAGCGGCAACATACACATCAGCCGTAGTGGCCTGTTCTGGCGTGACACCTTGAGTGTACTTCAGATGTTCTTGAAGTTCTTTGGCAAATGTCGCCGCAGTTGTCTTGGCTTTCGGCGCGACGTGTTTAGTCATATTTGACTCCTTGTGCCGTGAATAATATATTTACCTAAAATGTGCGAATAGCAACCCTTGATTATGTTGGTTGTAGCCGCGCCAAATTGCACTTAACAAGACGGTACGCGGCAATGCACACGTTTTCATTGTTGATGATATCACAACCCCAAACACTTATTAAGAATTATTCACAATATGACTTTTATTAAACTTTTATCAGACTTTGATAAAACGCTACCAAAATCACAAACAATAGTCATGTAATTCATGAGATAATTCAAATATGACAGTTATAAGAGAAAAAGATATAAATCGCGCTAAAGAATCATTTAAATTATGGGAAAATAAGGCGAAGGCGTATGTGAAATCTTTGCAAGATAAGGAAAATTTCACATGTATTAACAGCAAAATTCTTGAAGTTAGTAGAGATGATGAAGCAATGGCTGTTAGGTATTCTCTTTATGTTTTGGAATCAATAGCGCCTGGATTTGCTGTAGAGGTAAGAGTAGCGCCCTGGGGAGCTATAAAAATCCTAGAAGGTCCACAATCAGATCCACACAATCTAACGCCGCCTGATGTTATAGAACTAGACCCAGATGTTTGGTTGCGGCTTTCCTGTGGAATAACAAAATGGAATTACGAGCAGCAAATTGGCAATATAAGTGCAATTGGAGAGCGAGATAACCTAAGCAATCTGCTGCCCGAACTCACAAAATCTCTTGCACGAGAATAATTTAATTCAACAATTTAATTCAACAATTACTTGTTTATTATTTTTAAATTACTTCTTATGCATAAAATTCGGCATAGGCATAGGAATATGGTGGTGGACCGTGCCAGAATTGCCGGACGATTTATCTTTATTAGCTGCAGACGCAGCTGCTTCAGCAGCCCACTTAGCGTAATCGTCTAAATCGTCATCGTTGCAAGGAACAGAATCGCACGAGTCTTGCTCTTCATTAGCGTCTTTAGAATCGCTATCATCAGCAAAATCAGACGAATCTTCTTCCTTATCAAGATAATCTTTAGATTCATCATAATTATCAGATTCAAACGGATCGAAGGATCCCTGACCAGGCTCGTGAGTATTAAGCTCCTTAGCAAGCTCGTCATAATCCGTATCGGTCGTCAGGTATTTGAGCTTACGGGCAATTTTCTGTTGCTTTGCCTTCTGTCGTCCGCGGCCCATCTGACCCCCTCTAATTTACCGAAACAATCAATTCATCACACAAGAGCGTACCACTGTGCCGCAACCGAGTATATTGTCTGAGTGGACTTTTACGATAAAAGCCATATTTTTAGGCTTAAAAATCGCAAGAAAAATCGCGTGCGTAAGGAGTTAGAAATGTCAGAAGAAGCACAAGTTACGGCTGCTGGAAATGAAATAAGTGCAAGCTTTGTAGCAGCTCAAAAACGTTCAGACGCAACGCTTGAGAAGCTAAAAGCAAATCCTAGCTCCTTTACTATGCTCACAGGAGATAGACCAACAGGAAGACTTCATTTAGGACACTACTTCGGTTCGATACGTGAGCGTGTCGCAATGCAAAATCTTGGCGTAAACACAAACGTGATTATTGCAGACTATCAGGTGATTACAGATAGAGACACTGTTGAACACGTAGAAGATAATGTACTAAATCTTGTTCTTGATTATATGGCTGCTGGAATTGATCCTAAGAAAACAATGATTTTTACACACTCCGCTGTTCCTGCAGAAAATCAGCTTATGCTGCCATTTTTGTCTTTAGTTACAGAAGCCGAATTGCATAGAAATCCTACTGTTAAAGCAGAAATGGAGGCTTCGGGTCATGCTTTAACAGGACTTTTGCTTACGTACCCAGTGCATCAAGCTTGCGATATTTTGTTCTGCAAAGCAAATGTTGTGCCAATTGGAAAAGATAATTTGCCACACATTGAGATTACGCGTACGATTGCTCGCAGATTTAACGAGCGTTATGCAAAGAAGAATCCTGTTTTCCCAGAGCCAGCTGCGATTCTTTCGGATACGCCAGAAATCCCAGGATTAGACGGACGCAAAATGAGTAAGTCTTACGGAAACTCGATTATGCTGGGCGCAACTGCAGAAGAAACAGCGAAGCTGATTAAGAAAAGCCCAACTGATTCTGAGCGCACAATTACATTCGACCCAGTGGCTCGCCCACAGGTTTCTGCTCTTTTAACTACCGCTGGATTGGTTACTGGCAGAGATCCAAAAGATATTGCGCAAGAAATTGGTGACGCAGGTGCAGGAGCACTAAAAGCGTATGTTATTGAATCTGTAAACAACTTCCTTGCTCCACACCGCGAGCGTCGTGCGGAATTGGCAAAAGATATGGACGCTGTGAGAGATATTTTGCACGATGGAAATGCAAGAGCTGCTGCGATTGCGCAAGAAACACTTGATCAAGTGCGAGAAGCAATGAACATGAAGTATTGATTAACAATGTTGATTAGCAATAATTAAATCTGATTAATTCTTGCTTGATTGCATACAAATAAAACGCCCAGTAGTCGCTGGGCGTTTTTGTTTAGGTTTATACTATTCGTTTTATCTTTTTATTTTCGATATAACTAAATGTCGTATCGCCAGCTTTTATCTGTTATAACTCGCGCAACAGCAAGTCCTAATGGCAAGCAAATAATCACCATAAAAGCGCGGAAAGTCCAATCTAAAGCAGGAAGAGTATTAAACTGTCCAAGATAAAACATTGCACGATACATATAAAGTCCAGGAACCATAATCACAATAGATGGAACAGTAAGACCAATACGCGGATAGCCCAAATATTGAGGCGCCCAACCTCTATGAACTACAGATCGCCAAGCGGAAGCCAAAAGACCAGCAAGCAAAGCGCCAGTAAATGCTGCGATTTCTGCAGCAATACCAAAATCAGCCATAGTTAAGCGCAAAGTATCGGTAATCGCGCCGATTATTCCAGCAACGAAACACATTCTTTGAGGAGAATTAAACAGAACGGAGAATCCCCACACGCCTGCAAACGCTGTAATCATTCTAAGAACAGCATTAAGCCAAGGATTTAAGCCCAGTGGAGTAAAGCCTTGGGGATTAAGTTGAACAAGGCTTGCAACCATCCAGCCAGCAAGAGTACCCATTAGAATAATCGCCATTGTGTAGCAAAGTCGCTGAATGCCAGAAGGAAAATCAATCTTAGCAATATCTAAGCCGCCTGTAATAAGAGGAAAACCTGGAATTACAAACAAAACAGAGCCAATATAAGCTGTATTATGATGCAAAGCAGCAGGATCAAAACATCCAACAAGTCGAAGAGAAGCAATGCAACTCAAAGCGCCAACAGCAACAGCAATAAACGTTACAACAAATTGGTTTAGATGATGCATAAACATGCGTCTTCTAACATAATGACCAATGCCAGCTCCAATAAAAGCACCAAGCATATCGTAAGCGCCGCCGCCGAGCAAAAATGCGAAGGACGCGCACGCCACAGCAGACGCAAGACCTGCAAACCAAGGCTTATAAAGAGGCTTACGATTTTTAATTAAATCGAGACGGTCGTGAACTTGACGAACAGTAAGCGGCGCGGAAGAATCGCAAGCGGGATTTTGATTAGATAAAGCGGCGGAATTGTTTTTAAGATCTAAATTCAAATTATTTTGAGAATTTTGAACATTTTTGACATTTTGAACGTGAGAAAAATGCTCAGCATACGTTCTTTCTGGTTGAAGCGCAAAAATCCCGCGAGGTTTTTCTTTGCGAATCGCCTCTTGAATTGCCATTTTTTCTTCGACTTTTGCAGCGTGCTCCTCCGACTGCTTAGCTGTTTGAACAATCGCATTCTCATTGCTGCTAGCTTGAAGAGTGTCCACCAACTCCTTGGAAACAGCTGCCTTTGAATGATATAAGGAATCATTTCCAAGTTTAACGTTAAACCAATCTGCAAAATGTTCGAGCAACCAGATTCTTTCCGTATTTACGCCCGTAGTAGGAAGGTCAACAACTTCGGTAATGCGCTCATGCTTATCTGTGCAAGTAGCCTCAATGTCTGTTAAATTAACATCTGCGCGCACATTAACACCCATAGGTTCGCCAATCCTATGCATAAGCTCACGGACTCGGTAGCTTCCAGTACCAGCGCCTAAGCCAAGAGCACCAACGCGAATAATAATACTGGATTTTGCGGCAATCCCAGCTTCCGTAACTGGTTTATCCCAATCGCGCTCAACATCTTCCATATCTAGCGGAATCGCGTGCGTTTGGAATCTTCCAGAAGGTTTTCCTACTATATGACCAGTCGGAAGTATTTGTGGAGTATTGCCTATATTACTGTTTGAATTACTATCAGCGTTATTCTCTTCTATGCTCACAATTTTTAGTATACGCAGCGCGTAGCCTATAAGAAATTTATAGAAAAAATCAGTCCTAAGGTCGGTTCACAATTATTTTGGAATCTCGCTGGGAACAAAGGCTGTGGGCTTGCAACTTTTGACCTAAATAACCGCGGAGGAGCCGCGGAAGTCAAATGACCAAGCAACCTTATGACTAGCACAAGGAGGTCTGATGACAACTCAAAATCAACAGGTGACTCCAGCAGACGCAACAATAGTTACGTCTGGACTAGGACGAAAAGGACCTGAAGAGCGCGAACTGCCAGCATCGCTTAAGCAAGACATGGATTTATGCTTACATATTCTGCGCGATGTATTAGGCGAATTTGATGAAAAACTATTAACAGTATTCGACGAAGTGCGATTAAACGCAGTAGACGCAAGCGCAGCACACTTCGCACAAATGGTTGATGCACAAGGAACAGAAGACGACGGACTAAACAAAGCTGTAGAAAAAATCAACGGCATGGATTTGCCAGATATGCAGCTTCTTGCGCGTGCGTTTGCTACATACTTCCACTTAGCAAACCTTTGTGAAGAAAACTACAGGGTCTCCGTGCTGCACCAACGCGAATGCGAAGTAGAAGAATCTAATCCCGTAGACCCAGTTAACGAGCTAACATGCGCATACCACAAGTTGCTCACGGAAATGAGCCCTGCGCAAGCTAAGGAACTGCTAAATAAGCTTGAATTCCATCCAGTTTTCACAGCGCATCCAACCGAAGCAAGACGAAAAGCTGTAGCTGGTAAAATCCGCAGAATATCAAAGCTTCTAAGCAAACACAATAGGCTAGGAGGATCAGACAAGCGCGAAAACTACAGGCGTCTATATAACGAGATAGACGCATTGCTCCGCACATCGCCTATTGCTCTTAAAAAACCAACACCAGTTGAAGAAGCAGACACAATACTCGATATATTCGACGCAACATTATTCAACACAATTCCGTTGGTTTATCGCAGATTTGACGATTGGCTTTTGGGCAAAAAAGCTGGATTAGTGCCACCGCGCTGCCCAGCATTCTTCCACCCAGGAAGCTGGATTGGATCCGATAGAGACGGAAATCCAAACGTTACAGCAAAGGTAAGTAGGCAGGTTGCGAGCAAGTTTAGCAACCACGTTTTGAAAGCGCTGGAAGAACGCACGCGCGAAGTTGGCAAATGCCTGACTATGGAAACACGCACAACGCCTCCAAGCGTTGAGCTGCTGGAACTTTGGAACCGCCAGAGGGAAATGAGCGAGCAGCTCACTGAAAACGCGTCCGACGTATCTAATAGCGAGCCGCATAGAGCCGTTATGCTTGTGATGGCAGACCGACTACACCACACGATTAGCCGCAATACAGACTTGATGTATCATTCTTGCGAAGAGTTCATTGAAGATTTGCGGATAGTGCAACGTTCGCTTGCTGAGGCTGGAGATGCTCGAGCAGCATATGGACCATTGCAGGATTTGATCTGGCAGGCGCAAACCTTTGGATTCCACATGGTGGAGATGGAATTCCGTCAGCATTCGCTCGTGCATTCGCGCGCATTGGAAGATATTCGCGAACACGGTTTGCATGGAGAGCGTGGACCTCTTCAGCCAATGACTCGCGAAGTTCTAGACACATTCCGCGCGCTTGGAGCAATTCAAAAGAGAAATGGAATGCGAGCGGCTCGCCGTTACATTATTTCCTTCGCAAAGTCTGCTCAGCATGTTCGCGATGTATTTGAGCTTAATCGCCTTGCGTTCGCGCATCCACAGGATGCTCCAACAATTGACGTAATACCACTTTTTGAGCAGCTAGAAGATTTGCAGAACTCGGTTAATGTTCTTGAGGAAATCATTAAGATTCCAGAAGTTCAGGCTAGACTGAAGGCTACTGGTCGCAAGATGGAAGTTATGCTCGGCTACTCCGATTCTTCCAAAGACGCAGGTCCTACTTCTGCAACACTTGCATTACATTCTGCTCAAGAACGTATTGCACAGTGGGCTAAAGATCATGACATTGATTTGACACTGTTCCACGGTAGAGGAGGAGCTGTTGGACGAGGCGGTGGTCCTGCAAACCGTGCTGTTCTTGCTCAACCAGTTGGTTCAGTAAATTGCCGATTTAAGCTTACTGAACAAGGTGAGGTTATTTTCGCCCGCTACGGAAACCCAATTCTTGCCATTCGTCACTTGGAATCAGTAGCTGCAGCAACTTTGCTTCAATCTGCTCCAAGCGTTGAGAAAACCAACACGGAAATGACGCACAAGTATGCTGATATGGCTCAAAAGCTTGATGTTGCAGCGCATAATCGTTTTATTGATTTGCTTCAAACAGATGACTTTACGCCTTGGTTCTCAACCGTTACTCCGCTTAGTGAGATTGGTTTGCTCCCAATCGGATCTCGCCCTGCAAAGCGCGGTCTTGGTGCAAAGTCTTTGGACGATTTGCGCACAATTCCATGGGTGTTCTCTTGGGCGCAAGCTCGAATCAACTTGGCAGCGTGGTACGGCTTGGGTACAGCTTGCGAAAAGTTTGGCGACTTGGAAACTTTGCGCAGAGCTTACGAAGAATGGCCGCTGTTTAGTACTTTTATTGACAACATTGAGATGTCTTTGGCTAAAACAGACGAGCGAATTGCTCGCATGTATCTAAGCCTTGGAGATCGAGAAGATTTAAGCGATAAAGTGCTTTCGGAAATGCAACTTACTCGCAAGTGGGTTTTGCAAATTGTTGGAGATAAATGGCCGTTGCAACATCGCCATGTGCTTGGCCAGGCGATTCGCGTGCGCTCGCCTTACGTGGACGCGCTTTCTGTAATTCAGTCACTTGCTTTGCATAAGCTTCGCAATAAGGTGGATAAGGAAGAATTGAGCGAAAGCCAGCAGGCAGAGTTCATCTACCTGATTCTCTGCACTGTTTCCGGTGTTGCTGCAGGCTTGCAAAACACTGGATGATTTTAATAAATTACTGAATCAAGAAGGCTCTCGTATTTGCGAATTGCAATACGGGAGTTTTTTGATAATAGGCTTATATTCTTAAACAAAATTCTTATTTACTACGGAAGATACAATATATTCTAAGTCAAAAATTTTAAACTTTAAGCAACTGAAAATATTGCCAATGCCAGTGTAGGAGATAATAATGCAAGAAGAAGTCAGCGAAGATTTTGCTAATGAAGATTCAGTTTTAGCTACATCGGTATTAAGCGCAATGCTTGCGGGGAATCGCAAATTTGCAGACGGCAATTCAGCGCATGCAGGCGTAAATTCAGAATCGCGCATGAAACTTATTGACGGTCAGCATCCTGGAGCTGTTGTGCTTTCGTGCGCAGATTCGCGAGTTGCTCCAGAATTTATATTCGATGCCGGTTTGGGCGATATTTTTTCTGTTCGCACAGCTGGAGAAGTGTTGGATGATGCCGTAATAGCTTCGCTAGAATACGCTGTAAGTGATTTGGGAGTAAAAGTGTTGGTTGTGCTTGGGCATGAGCATTGCGGCGCCGTAAAGGCTGTTTTGCTGAACGTGCAAAAGCTGGTTTCTGAATACGGCGAAGATAAAACAAGCGAAATAATTGAGTCGAGTGAGTCAATATTGCTGCGTTCTTTAGGGTCTGCTGCGCTCGCAGGTGTTGAGGAAAATTTAGATACAGATGATGTTGAACGTATTCACGTGTCTAATATTTTGTCTGAAATTTGCGAAAAATCACAAATAATTCGCGAAGCTGTTTTCAAAGACGCTTTGATGCTTGTTGGAGCAAGGTATCGAATGAGTGACGGCTTGGTGGAAGTGTTGTCATGCTAAAAACAGAAACCGAAGCAAAAACAACGAGCCAAGTAGAAAAAGCAAGTAAAGCAAGTAAAGCAAAACAAGCAAATTCTGCAAACTATCTTTTTTTGATTGAAGGAGTGCCTTTTGCAGCTCTTATTATTGCCATGGTCCCTGCGTTGCAATTGCGCTACCCTTGGATGCCTGTAAACACTATTATTAGAGGTGTTGCTGGGCTGCTTTTACAAGCTGTTCCTTTTACGCTAATTGGCGTGCTTGTTTCTGCTGCTGTAGAAACGTGGATTACGGCAGATTTTATTGAAAAACACGCTCCAAAATCTATTGCAAATGGGTTTTTAGCTGCAATTCTTGCTGGAGTCTGTGTGCCAGTATGTGATTGTGTTGTTGTTCCAACGTTTTCTCGTCTTGTGGCGAGAAAGCTGCCATTGCCTTGTGCTGTAACGTTTTTGTGCGCTGTGCCGGTGGTAAATCCTGTTTCTATTTGGGCTACTTGGTACGCGTTTGCGGATGTTCCAGCAGTTGCTGTGACTCGAGTGGCTTTGGGTGTTGGTGTGGCTCTTTTAGTGGGAGTTAGTTTTGTGATTTTTCCTGTAAAATCACAAGTTTTAAGGGAAAAATTTTTTACAAAATCATGTGGCTCAACATGTGATTCATGTGATTCTGACAATAATGATGGACTTTTAATAAGTTTTAAAGATCATTTAAAAGTTTATGCTCATCACGTCTATGCGGATTTTATGCGATTAATGCCAATAATATTGTTTGGAACAACTGTAGCTTCGATTATTCGCGTTTGGCTTGGATCAGATCCTGCGTCAAAAATAAACACAACAACAGTTTTTGTGGCGATTCCAGCAATGATGCTAATAGCATACGCAAGCTCCTTATGTTCAAGCTCTGATGCAGTAATTGCGCGCTCTTTGGCTGCTTCTCTTCCAATGAGTTCAGTAATTGTTTTTCTACTTTTTGGGCCAATGTTAGATATTAAAAACACTCTTATGCTTATTGAAGATTTTAAAGGGAAATTTGTGATACGTCTAACAGCAACTATTGCTGTTATTTGCTTACTCGCAGCGCTTCTTGTTCACCTTGCATGGGGTGTGATGCTATGAGTAATGTAAATGTTGTATGCAATGTTGATTGTAATAATGCAGATTGCAAGCAAACTAAGCATAAAATTACTTTTGCTCAGATTTCGCAATCGTTGTGTTTGATTTGCTTTTCAGCCACACTAATGTGGAGCGCATTAAGCGGATGCTACACAATCCTTACCACTCCGCGCGCATTCGTATACCTTATTTTTGCTGCGATTTTGCTTTTTGTTTTGGGGATTTGCTCGCTTTTTGGTATTATTCCAGTTTTTGCAAAAGATTCTAAACGCATTCTTGTTTCCCTAATAATTCCAATGCTCGTGATTTTAATTCCACTTCAAATGTCAAAATCAGCATTAGATCAAGGTTTTACAAAGTCTGCAGGTTTTGACGAGTACGCTTCTGGGCGCGCAATAGCAATCGCGTCTAATCGTAAAAATAATAAAAAAACTTTAAGCGGATTAGATGTAGCTAATAAAAAAATTATTATTTCAGACGATGATTTTGGAAATTGGTATGACGAAATTGACCATAATTTAGAGAAATATCAGGGATATGAAATTGTGGTAAAAGGTTTTATAAGTCGAGAAAACACGCTTTCTAAAAATCAGGTTCGCATATCTAGACAATTCATGTCTTGCTGCATTCTAGATATGTCTCCATTTGGGTTTGTTGCAGATTTTTCTAAAAACTTACGATTTAAAAATCACCAATGGGTGATTGTAAAAGCTAATATTTCATTAGGGAATATTGGTGTTAGTGGATATTCACACAAAGGTGTGGTTCTTAAAGTTGAGTCTATTAAAGAGATAAGTAAAGCCCCATCTGGTTATTTTTATAGAACCTGATTGTGTATATTATTTCGATATTAAGCACAAAGCTTTTTATATATGTTAAATTCAACTAAGATAGCAAGTATGTCGTTGGGTTTTAACATTGCACTCATTGTTGTGTTCCTTTTGTTTGGTTCCATATTTGCAGCAACCGAACTTGCGCTTGTTAATTTGCGATCGTCGCAATTAGACCGCATGGAAACGCAGGATGCTCGTGGGAAAAGAGTTGCAAAAATAGCTCGAGATCCAAACACTTTTCTTTCCACTCTTCAAATCGGAGTTACGCTTTCGGGATTTCTTTCGGCGTCCTTTGGTGAATCTGCAATCGCGCCTCATATTGTGCCAATTGTAAAGTCTTGGGGAGTTCCAGATCATGTTGCTGGACCATTAACGACTATTGTTTTAACGCTTATAATATCGTATTTTTCAATAGTAATTTCTGAACTTGTGCCAAAGAGAATAGCAATGCAGCGCTCTGAGCAAATCGCTCGAGCAGTTGTTCCAGCAGTAGATATATTCTCCAAAATATGCAAGCCGTTAATATGGTTGATTGCTAAGAACACCAACGGTTTTGTGAGACTTCTTGGATTCGATCCAAACGAAAAGGAAAGTGAAGTTTCCGACGAAGAGCTACGTGTTTTAGTTAACTCGAATAAAAAGCTTAGCCAAGATGAGCGAACAATTTTAGACGATGTTTTTGATGCTTCTGAAACGATTGTTGCCGAAGTTATGCGTCCTCGTGCAGACGTTGAGTTTTTGGACGGATCTTTAAGTCTTGAAGAAGCTGCTGCAAAAATTAGAGAATTGCCATATTCTAGATATCCTGTAACAGGCAAAGATTTTGACGATGTTATTGGATTTGTGCATGTACGCGATTTGTTAGATGTTAGAGATCCTAATGCTAAAACAGTTGCAGATGTAACTCGAGAAGGAATAAGTCTTCCTGGAACGTCTAAATTGCTTCCAAGCTTGGAGCTGCTTAGAAAACGCGGAATACATCTTGCTGTTGTTATTGACGAGTATGGCGGAACGGATGGCATCGTGACTCTTGAAGACATGACCGAGGAATTGGTTGGAGATATTAGAGATGAATATGATTTGCCAGACGAGTCGGATTTGAAGCGTGATAGTAAAGCTACTGTGTTTGTAAACGGGGTTGCTACAGTTGACGGTGGAATGACTATAGAAGATTTCGCAGATGTGACTGGAATTGAGCTAGAGGATGGACCTTATGAAACTGTTGCAGGCTATTTCCTTGCTCACACTGGCTCAATGGGCAAGGTTGGAGCTATTTTGCACGATGCGGATGGCTACGATATGACAGTTACGGAGGTTGATGGGCGTAGAATAGCTACGATTGAAGTCAGAAAAACCGAAGTAAATTAAAGATTTGAATAAAATTAAACAAAAATAAACAAAAAATGGAGGATACTAATATGGCTTTAACTCATATTGTTCCAGGTCTTGATGAATCGGCTAGTGAGAAAGCAATCGATATTTTGCAGAATCGCTTAAGCCATGAGCAGGAAGCTGCTTTAGTCTTAAAGCATGCACATTGGAATGTTACGGGTCCAGACTTTATTGCGGTTCATGAAATGCTTGATCCTCAGGTTGCAGAAGTTTTAGCTCAAGCCGATGAAACAGCTGAGCGAATTGCAACGCTTGGTGGATCTCCACTTGGTCGCGCAGACGATGTTGTAGCTTCGCGCACTTGGAAGCGTTTTGCTCTTAGTGGTAGAAAGTCCACCAAAGAGTATTTGCAAGCATTAATTGAGTATTACAACGATATGATTGCAGACGATAGAAACGCTATTGCGCAGCTTGATAATCTTGATATTGTTAGCTCAAACATTATTCAAGACCATGTTCAGCAGCTTGAAAAGTTCCAGTGGTTTATGCGTAGCCATTTAGAATAATTTTGTAGAATAATTTTGCGACACGCTTAGATTTGCTATTTGACATTTTTGTTTCATGTGCTAATCTAACTACTTGTATGTTTTCAACATACAAGTTGGGCCCGTAGCTCAGGTGGTTAGAGCGCATCCCTGATAAGGATGAGGTCGGAGGTTCAAGTCCTCCCGGGCCCACGGAATTGAACATCTTGTTCATTTTCTCCAATGGGGCTATGGCGCAGCTGGTAGCGCATCTGCTTTGCAAGCAGAGGGTCAGGAGTTCGAGTCTCCTTAGCTCCACAAATAGGGTTTCTAGCCAATCGCTAGAAGCCCTTTTTTGTTCATGGGGTACGTATTGTGTTTTGTGCGTGTTCCTTGTGTTTGCGCGCATCTTGTTATATGAGAATGCTTCTCATCAAGGTGTTTTGCTAAACTGAACACCAATAAATGAATATAGATATCTTTACGCCGTGTATTGCGCATGCTTAAGTGGATGCTCAATGGGTTAACAAGGCGTGAAATCGTGTGTTAGCAGCGTTTAGCGCAGTTAGCCTGATCAGCGTAAGGAAAGTGTATGCGTAAACTTTTAGCGTATTGCCGTCGTGCTCCTCAATTAGTAATAGTTTTAGTTTTGTTCCCGTTTATTGCGGCGTTTTATTCTAGCAATCTGACTTTTATACTCGATTTTTGCAAAGTTATAAGCAAGACGTTTACTTTCTTACTTTCGTTAATAAACGTTGATTTTAATGTGCAAATAAGCCTTACAATCGGGCAAAGTATAATAACATGTTTAGTTTTATACACATGTGTTAAGTCGCTTTTAAGTATGATTGATGATTTGGCGCATGGCACACTTGGAATTGACTTGCTTGCGTTTGTTGCATTGCTTGCAACGCTTTGTATAGGCGAATTTTGGGCAAGTTATTTGATTGTTGTAATGGTGTTTACAGGCGAAGCAATCGAAGACTTTGCGCAAGATGCAGCGCAGAAAAATCTATCTCTTTTAGTAAATGCGTCTCCTCAAACCGCGCATTTAATGACACTTCCTGGAATAGTGTATGGTGAATCTTGTGAGCAATGTGCTCTGCTTGATCATAGTCATTTTAGAAAAGTAAGCAATGAATCTTCGATAGGGGCATCGCAAGAACCTCAAGATTTTACTAGTTGTGAATCGTGTAAAAAATGTCACAATAACTCTAAAGAATGCCCAATATTGCAAGATGTAAAGTCTTCTAGCCAATTGCAAAGATACAAAACAGTTCCAGTTGAAGATTTAAAAATCGGCAATGTAATAGTTGTTCTTCCAGGAGAAACAGTTCCTGTAGACGGTGAGCTTTTAAGCGGTTCCGCTGTTCTAGACACAAGCGCAATAAATGGCGAGTCTCTTCCGCGCGAAGTGTTTGCTGGCGCACAAGTGTTGTCTGGATGCGTAAATGGCGGCGTTGTGTTGATTATGCGCGTAACTAAGTTATCGCAAAATTCGCAATATCAAAAAATCATGAAGTTGGTGGAATCTGCAAGAAGTTCCAAGGCTGCTGTAGTTCGATTTGCGGATATGCTTTCCGTTCCTTTTACGGTGATTTCTTTTGTGATTGCAGGCGTTGCTTGGGCTGCATCTGGTCAGGCTTTAAGATTTGCGCAAGTTTTGGTGCTAGCTACTCCTTGCCCACTATTAATCGCTGTTCCAGTGGCGTTTATGGCAGGAACAGGAAGACTTGCAAAACTTGGTATTGTGGTAAAAAGCCAAGATGTTTTAGAGCAGCTAAGCCGAGTAACAGATGTGTTCTTTGACAAAACGGGAACGCTTACTGTTAAACAGCCTCAAGTTGTTAGAGTGGATTTAGCGAATCATCAAAATAGCGAAAATCAGGAAAATCAAGAAAATAGTGGGTTGCAAAATAGGATACTAATGTTTTCTGGTGTTCTGGAAACATACTCACAGCACATTCTTGCAGGAGGAATTGCAAAAGCTGGATCGGATCTTTGGCAAAACACTCATCCATCTGCCGTTCCGCAGCTTCCAAGCGTGAGAGAATATCCTGTTGTGCAGAATGTCAAAGAAACAGCAGGTCAGGGCATACGCGGAGTTGTGGATGGCGTAAACGTTAGAGTTGGGCGAAAAAGCTACGTTTTGCAAGCGTCAGCTGGCAATCCCGAGGATGAGTTGCAAGCAACCGAAGATAAAGCCAAACGTGCAAATGTAGAAAATATATCAAAAATAGAAAGCAATTTTGAAGAGCTTTCTGCCGACGAAATGGCGACATATGTTTCTTTTAATGGCAAACTTGTTGGGCGAATCGTTCTAAAAGACGTGCCTAGAGAAAATGCAAAATCTACGATTCAAAAACTCAGAAAACTTGGTGTTCGTTCAATAAGCATGCTTACTGGAGATGGTCTGCAAGCTGCTCAAACAATAGCAAAAAGCGTTGGTATTGAGCGAGTAAATGCTAATTTGCTGCCACAAGACAAGCTTGAGTGCATAAAACAGCACTATAGTGATTACAAAAGCGAAGAAGATTGCGGCAGATTTGGCAGTTTTGGCATCTTTGGCAGCTTTATGGATAAGAAAAAAGATAAGCGCGTAACAATGATGGTTGGAGATGGCGTAAACGATGCACCAGTTTTGGCTGCAGCAAACATTGGAGTGGCTTTGACTGATGGAACGGATACAGCGGCTTCGGAGTGCGCGCAAGTTGTGATTATGAACAACAACATTTATGCTGTAGCAAACGCAGTTAGTGTAGCCAAACGCACAAAGCGTGTTATGGTTCAGGCTGTTATGTTGGGAATCGGTTTAGCTGTTATAAGCATGATTGCGGCGGCTTTTGGGCTGATTCCTGCAGTTCTTGGAGCTATGATGCAAGAGATGATTGATGTTGTGTCAATTTTATGGGCGCTTACAGCGTTGAAAGGAAAGCGCGCGTAAGAGTAAATGTGCATATGTGCATAAGTCACAAGTTACAAGCACGCATAAGCAAAAATGTATATAAGTGACAATATTCACTTTGGTCTTTTCTTGAATGAGCCAAGGCGCTAGTCTAAGTAGTGGAGCATTTAAGGAAGCGACTTATAAAACAGTTTACAAAAAGAGTTCAAAATGCTTAAGAATGCTCGAAACACGCAAAATGTAATGTTTTAAATAACAACATTGAATAACAAAATTTGAATAACAACATGGGAAAATTTATGGAAACGAATTATGATGCGGATTCGCACGAATTGCGAATCGCAGTTATTGGTGCGGGGCCTGCCGGAATATACTCGTCAGATATTTTTCTTCGTCAGCTTAAAAAATTGGGTGACGAAATGGGATTAGGTACGAGCGCTAGAATCGATTTATTTGAAAAACTACCAGTTCCATTCGGGCTGGTTCGATATGGAGTTGCGCCAGACCATCCGAGCATAAAATTCATTGCAGATGCTTTGGCTAAAACGCTTGATAATCCAAATATTCACTTGTATGCGAATGTTGAATTTGGCAAAGATATTACATTAGACGATTTGTTGCCTCGCTACGATGCAATTCTGTTTGCTACGGGCGCTGTAGAAGATAAGCCGCTTAATATTCCAGGCTCCTCATTGTGCGGCGTTTATGGCGCTGCAAAATTTGTGGAATGGTACGACGGGTATCCTACCAGTGAGCGCGCTTGGCCGCTTGATGCCAGCCAAGTGGCGGTTATTGGCGGTGGAAACGTTGCTATGGATGTTGCGCGCGAGCTTTTGCGAGATGCGGATTATCTTCGCGAGCACACAGATATTTCTGACGACGTTTACGATGGTTTGCTTAAAAACCAGGCTAAAACATTGCACTTGTTTATTCGACGAGGCGTTGCTCAAGCTAAATTCTCTGTGCAAGAATTGCGTGAGATGGAAAAGCTTTCTGGCGTGCAAATAGTTGTAAATGAAAACGATTTTGACTTGGATGACGAAACGATTGATGTTGCTGGAAAAGACAAATTGACCCGTCAAATGGTAGAAGAGCTTTTTGCTATACGCGATTTGAGCGAAGATATGGAAGATAGTGGAAACGTTGATTTTGAAGGCAATCCTGCAAATCGACGATATATTATTCACTTCAATTCTGATCCAGTTGAGATTCTAGGAGAAGATGGGCGAGTGCGTGCTATTCGAGTAGAGCGCACAGTTACAAGCGCGGACGGAAAAATGACTCGTACTGGAGAGTTTGAAGAATACCCTGTTCAAGCGGTTTACCATGCGATTGGATATAAGCCTGCTAAGGTTTCTGGCGTTGCTTACGATGAGAGCAAAACTCTTCTTGCGAATAAAGATGGTCGCATAGTAACTGATCCAGATGGTGATGTTGTGCGTCCACGCTTGTATGCAACTGGCTGGGCTAAGCGAGGACCTGTTGGATTAATTGGTTCTACAAAGTCAGACGCTTTGCAAATAGTTGCAAATATGTTGGAAGATTTAGCTGCAGGCGATGGTGATAATTTCGATGGTGATAATTCTAAATCCAATTCTTTGAGAGGAAGATTTGCTGAAGATAGAGAGCCTAAATCTATCGAAGAGCTTCTCGCTTCCAGAGGTGTGGATGTAGTTGATTTTGATGGTTGGAAAAGAGTTGATGCCTTCGAAGTCGAATCTGGTGTGGCAGAAAATCGCGCTCGCAAAAAGGTTGTATCTAAGCAAATGCTTATAGATATAGCAAATCATCAACAATAGTTTGTTAATTTTTAGTGGTCGCTTACGTCTGCATATTTGCAAAACGTAAGCGACCACTTGTTAACAGATTATAAATCTTAAATACACTAACTAGTAAATACATTAACTAGCATCAATCTTAAACATATTAATTATAAATATACAGTTTTCATTCAGCAAAATTACAGTTCCGATTATTAGAATCGTAAACATGTTCAGCAATATAGGAATGCGATGCAGCAATTATCTGAAAACAGCAGCACTGTTCTCAGTAATCTGGTTGATTCTTGCCTTAATTTGGGCTGCCTGTGGATTGCGCTTGCCTATGCTGATTTGGTTTGTAGTTTTAGGAATAATTCTCAGTGTGTGCGCGTATTGGCTTTCTGGCAAGCTCGCAATTCGCATGGTGAATGCTATAGAAGTCAGTGAAGATGAAGAGCCAGTCTTGTATGGTATTGTTCGCGAGATTTCTGCGAGAATCGAAAGACCGATGCCGCATCTTTACGTTGCTCCAATGGATAGTCCTAATGTTTTTGCAATTGGTCGCAGTGAAAGACATGCTGTTATTTGTTGTACGCGTGGACTCTTAAACATTCTGAATGAGCGTGAGTTGCGTGGTGTTGTAAGTCATGAGCTAATTCATATTTATAATCATGACATTTTGAATTCCACGATTGCTTCAGCTATTGCGACAATTATGACTTATGCCGGCTATGTTCTTACGTATTCCAAGAAGAAGTATGCTTCTGATAGTGAGTTTGCTGTTAGATCAAAATCTTCTAAAAGCCGTTGCCCAGCGTTAAGGATTATTGGTCAAGTTTTAAATGTGATTTTTGTGCCAGTTGGATCATTAATAATTAAGCTTGTGGTTTCTAGAAGCCGCGAATTTGACGCAGATAAAAGCGCTGGAATGCTTACGGGAGATCCTGCAGCTTTGGCTTCTGCCCTAAATAAAATTTCTTACGGTGCAAAAATACATGAGATGAGTAGAGTCGCTGGATTGCAGGCAATGTCTTCGCTGATGATTGTAAATCCATTTGAAGATGATAAGTCAAAATTATTGAAGATGTTTTCTAATCAGTCAGCTATCAAAGAGCGAGTTAACTTCCTGAGACTAATGGCTAAGTCGCAAGAGGATAATGCTGAGTATTCTGGGTATGCTGAAATGTCTCATGAAAATGAAGCTGCTGCAAGATCAGATGAATTTGATAAGTCTGAATCTGTATTCAACATCCGATATGGAAGAAGATTTCCTGGTGGAGTTGTAGCCGTAAGCGGAGCATGATATCCTTATATGGTTTGTTGTCTAGATTGATTAATCGAGTCATTTGAAGGTATTAGTCGCCAGCAACCGAACATGCGGACATAGTTCATCGGTAGAATGGAAGCTTCCCAAGCTTCAGAGGCGGGTTCGATTCCCGTTGTCCGCTCCATGTGGGGAGATCTGATATATCAACGTTCTTTGCCTGTTATTGCACCTTAAAAATAGTCTAAATGTGAAAATAATGTGCGAAATTCTGTAATTTTTTTTTAATATTGACACGAAAATCTTAGTTAAATTAAAATTATATTGAATCCGCTATGGCAGCGGATTTAATGGTAGGAGGTTTTTTATGTTAGATATGTTGTTTGCGCTTGTTGCTGTTGCATCAATGTTAATAGGTTTAGTTTTGTCTGTAATGCTTTGGGTTAAAAGCAGCAAGTCAGTTAAAGAATTGTATAAAAAGGCGTGCTCATATGCAATTATTGATGTTGTATTAGGCGTATTGTCGTATATTTCTTATGCTGCGACTATCAATTCCGTAGATGTTGATGTGCGTGAATTCTACACAAATTATTTCACGGCGCCATTGATTGTTCTTGCTGTTCTTGTTGTAAGTATTGCTGCTATAACCATCTTTAAGAGTAAAAAAATAGCTATGTAAAATAACTAGATTAAACAGTTTATCAAATAATAATAGCCTTCTGAGTTTAATTAAGATTCAGAAGGCTATGTTTGTTATATGTTGTGTTTGGTTTGATTGTGATTTGTTGATTTTGGTATGAATTTTGTGTGTGATATTTAGACAAAAGATGTATAAATCGTATTTTTTGTACATTGGATGTATAAAAAATTGTACATCGGATATACAAAAAATACGTTTTTGTGTATACAAGTTTTATAATCGCGCGCTTGCAACGCAATGCATTTGAGTTATAGGTCAAACAGAATCTGTGGGCAAGTCGGAGATTCGACCACAGTACTGTCAATAATTCAGTCAACTATCTGAGAAAATAACAGTAAAGCCGATTGCGCGTAGCTTTAATTAAAAATGACCATTACTCTAAAATAGACAAATACAAATCAAGTCTTTGATTTAAATATCTTGCAAACATGTTTGCCATAGCAGACACGTTGTGTTTTGCGTGATACTCATCAAAAGCTTCATAATATTTCAAGCGATCAGTAAATTTTATATCTATTGGCGGGTACCCTGCTTTCATCAACTCCAAATTGACCAGCAGTCTTCCTGTTCTTCCATTTCCATCAATAAAAGGATGAATGCTTTCGAATTCTATATGAAAACGAGCAAGTTTAGTAACAATATCTTCATCGCTGTTTTTGTATTTTTTCAATAATTCTTCCATTTTTGAAGCGATTAAATATGGTTGTGCTGGCTTATGTGCAGCTCCCATAATTCGAACGGGAACTCTTCTATAAACGCCTCTATCTTCTCTCTTGTTGGCTAAAACTAAATAATGTATGTCTTTTATAACTTTTTCATTTATCTGCTTATTTTCGCTAACAAGCTGCTTTACGTAATCAAAGGCTTCTTTGTGTCCAATAACTTCTAGGTGCTCTTTTAATGATTTTTGATCAACAGTAAGCCCTCTAAGAACCATGTCTGTTTCGCGCAGTGTTAAAGTATTTCCCTCAATTGCATTTGAGTTATATGTATATTCTATTAGAAATTCTTCATTAAGTCTTTCTAATTCTCCTTCAGTTAGGGGTCTTCTTTTTTTAAGAGTTTCTAATTTAGTTTTTATGATTGGAATTAGCGATTCACTAATTTTATATCTTCCGTCGGTCGGCTTTGATGCGTCATGCGGTATTTTCCAGGATCTTCCTTCCCGATATGCTCCTGGAATTTTCCCTCCGGAGCATAGAATTCTTACTCTTCTATCTGATATGCCCCATTTTTCAGCAGCTTGCTTTACTGTTATATACATAAAATACCCTTAATCATTGTTGCGTTTTATTATATTTTAACGTTTTATCGGAATAACATAAACAGTATCGGAATAACATATTTAATTTATCGGAACAATAGCGATTGATAAAACCATTAACGTGAGTCTGCGTTAAATATTGGGATATCTTTGTTTAGAATGATCCTGCAAGTAAAGAATAACACAGATTTGATTGCTGCAAAACGCTTGTATTGCAATACGCTAGACATGATTTTTTTTGCACACTTTTTGGGCTTCGGACCCTTGATTTCAGTCTGAAGTGTGTGATATTTAGACAAAAGATGTGTAAGTCGTATTTTTTGTACATTGGGTGTATAAAAAATTGTACATTGAATGTACAAAAAATACGTTTTTTGTATATAAGTTCTTATAAGCACGCTGTGGGAATGCGATGCGTTTGAGTGAATATTGCATAAGTTTTATATTGAAGAAAGTTTTTAGTCTGGTCTTATCTGGATGCTGGAATACTAGACAATAGTTCAGCTCGCCTGAGTCTTCTCGGTGTGGGATGATTTTCTTTCTCCACTAGGATGTTCTTGTGCCAGATAAAATCTTTGTGAAATAACCCAGAATAGTTGGATTAATCAATATAAAAAGCGCTGACTTATTTATGCGTTAATACACATTTTGTAAGTCAGCGCTTAGTTTATTGTTAGTAAATTACACGAACCAGTTACCTATTGCTAATTACAAATCACTAATTAACAATTAGCAATAAATTAGAACGTGCGAACATTGTAGAAATTATTAAGCTCTTCCATCCAACGCCCAGTACCAGATATATCTCCTCTAGTTCCTACGGTAAACCCTGGGAAATTGTTCATTCGTGGTTCAAAGTAGCTTCGAGAGCCATGCCCTTCTGCAGAATTGCCAACACTTATAGCTCCTGCAAAATTGCCGACAGAACGAATAACTCTATCGTTGTCTACTTTGTAATGAACAGCATAACCTTCGCGAGTCAGACGATTCCCTGCGTTTGCTGCAGTGCGAAGCCAACGGTTGAAGATATTTCCCCAAATTTGAGGGGCGTTGAAAGTGTAGATCTTCTTAAGCCAAGAATATCCTTTACCGTCTGCGCGAATCAAAGCTCGTTGTGCCAAATATCCTCCAAGAGAATGGCCAGTAATATATAGATTATTTACAGTGTTCTCTCTGCCATAGCGTTCAATAAGCTGTTCAACATCGTAAGCCTGATCTGGATTGTGGCCTACAGCTATTGCAAAATCATCGTCATAATCATTGAATTGAGAAGTTCCACGAATTGCAAGAACTTGAACAGTTCCTTGCTCTAAGAACGGATATGGACTTACGTTTTCAAACAAGACAGCGTCAAAACCACCCCTATTGTGGTAGGTTTCTTTGACTTTCCAGAACGGGGCTATCTCATTGTGCATAAGACGATACTCATTGCGGTTCTTATAAATGTCATGAAGTGGCTTAGTGTAATCAAGAACCTTGTTTATATAACTATCATCGCGATAAGAAAGTTCAGAAAATAGCGTCATATCTCGTGGGCTTATATCCCATCTGCGAGGATTGCTGTCTTGATTATCTGGAATACCATCGCCATCGGTGTCATTCATCATAGGGTGAGAATTGTACCCATAATAAGTTTTACCGTTTTTAGTATAAGTGTAAATTTCTTGTCTATTAGTTAAGCCGTCGCCATCTAAATCAGCATTTGGGTCTAAAGGCTTTTTGTGATACAAAGCCATGTCTAAAGCTCCGGGAAGCTCCAGCTTTATATCTCCATTTGAAATCGCTTTAGCCGTTTTTTCTGTAAGAGGAGTGTGCGCTTCTGTAAGATGCTCGTTTTGAGTGTATGCCATCGCTGGTGTAGTGATACTTAACATGCTTAGCATAAGACACAGGCTTGCAGATAAGCCTATTAGTTTGAAGCTTTTCTTCATGATTCCTCCTACTTTTGTCATTTATTTTGGGAATTAACCCGAATTAACTCGTTTTGGGAATTAATCCTTTGTTTTTTACTATCTTGTTAGCGCGTTTTACGCTTAAAAGCTACAAATAGCAAGTTATGTAAACTGCACCTTCGCTTAATTACAATTACAGTAATGCTTAATTTTCTTCAATAACTCTCTGCAATCAACTTTGACGATATGAGTTCGATTAAGAAAATCCTAGATGCTGCTAAGTGTTCTTATATGCTCAAATCCGCGCTTGATGTGCACAAATCTACGCTTGTATTGGTGTAGCTTCTATGACCATGCTACAGCATTAATCAATTAAATACATCATTAATTAGCATAAAATAAGTGAAAATTGTTGCGTTAATGACATTATGACTTTATGACATTAAGCTGCTTTAGTTTGAAAACAATTTAGTCGCAAGTACAAAGATTTATCAGACGTCTGACGAATTGTAGTGTGATTGGTGTAATCTACGAATCAAAAGACGAATCAAAAGACGAGTCGAAATACAAGTCTAAAGATAAGTCAAAAGATAAATCAGCGACGATTTCAAGGAGGATATCATGCTGAAAGCTAAATTTGTTGTAGGCGCATACGCATCGTTGCCAAAAACTCGCGAAGATCAAGAAAAATACTACGATTTGCTGGGTAAACAAAGCTGGATTGCTGGAACAGAGATCCCGTACCCAGGAGATTTGGCAGATTCACAAAATCGCACGTGGCTAGCGTCGGCAATACCAGCGCATTGGCATGCTAACACCATAACCGCAATACCTGGGACAATGAGGCACATAAACTTTGACCCAGATCCAGAATTTGGACTAGCAAGCCCAAGCGAAGAGGGCAGACATCGTGCGCTCGCATTCTTTAAGGATATTCGCGAAGCCATAGCTGATGTTGCAGATAAACGAGACAGTTGTGATATATCGCACGTGGAAATACACACAGCGCCAACTCGAATAGCACAAGCAGACGCAATGAAAAAGTCGTTGGAAGAACTAGCACAACTAGATTGGTGTGGAGCAAAACTGGTTATAGAACACTGCGACAGATATATCGAAGGACAGAATCCAGAAAAAGGATTCTTATCACTAGAAGAAGAGATTCAAATTGCTAAAAATGCTGGGATTGGAATCACAATCAACTGGGGAAGAAGCGTTGTAGAAGAGCGAAAGGCTCAAGCTGCTATAGAACATGTGCGCGAAGCAAGACGCGCAGGAGTATTACAAGGTTTAATGTTTTCGGGAGCTGGATCAGAAGCAACGCAATACGGATATGAGTGGATTGATGGTCATTTGCCAATGAACCCAGATGAACCAACGTCATTAATGACGTCTAAAGAAATTCAAGAAACTACTCTAGAGGCGCTAAAAGACGATTATGCAATCGACTATTTGGGTGCAAAAGTGTGCGTTCCGCAAGACGCGAGCGTTGAAGAGCGCTTGGGGTACTTATCGCGTATTCATGACGCTGTGAGCGCTGCGCAGGGCGAGTAAATAGGCAAAGTCGCAAACGCAAGAAAGAAAACGGAAACTACTTATGAATGAAACAAAAGATTCTCGCCCTACATATCTTGCTTTTGACATAGGCGGAACAAAAATCGCCTATGGATTGGTGACTTTGCCAGATTCTAATATTCGCCAAGAAAATGCAGATTACGTATCTCCAACAGTGCAAGAGCATGGTTCAATGCCAACAGAAGCTGCAAAAGGTGGAGAAAATATAAAGAATCGCCTAGTGAAAAAAGCGTCGAAAATCATAGAAGAAGCGCAGAAAAATGGCAAAACTATTAGCGGAATTGGAATAGCGGCTGCAGGAGTGCCAAATAGCAAAACTGGCGAAATTGTAGCTGCTACAGACATTCTGCCAGGTTGGCGAGGACAGCGAATTTATGACGCATTTAAGAGCGTAACTGACTTGCCAGTTTATATGATTGGCGATGTTGGTGGACATGGTTTAGGCGAAGCAATTTACGGCGCGGGTCGCGGAAAGTCGATTGTATTTTCTGTTGGAATAGGCACTGGAATTGGTGGTGCGATTATTATAAACGGCAAGCTGTTTACAGGAGCGCACGGAGTTGCTGGGCACGCGGGTCACGTTGTTAGTGACTTGGGAGTAGGTTTTGACTGCTCTTGCGGAGCAAATGCTGGACATATTGAGCCAGTTGCTTCTGGAACAGGTCTTGCGACTCTTTACAATCGAAATCTTCCAGCTGGTACTCAAGAAGCCCAAAATGGTTATGATGTTTGCGTAAGAGCAAATTCTGGTGAGGAATATGCAAAAGAAATTCTTGCTAGAAGCGGTAAGGCTTTGGGTGAGTGCGTAGCTGGAATGGCTAATCTTATAGATCCAGATGTGATTGTGCTTTCTGGGTCTGTTGTAGAAGCTGGTGATATTTGGTGGAATGCTATGCGAAGTGGATTTGAAGATTCTGCTTTGACATTGATTAAGAACACCCCAATTTTAAAGGGTCAACTTGGAGGATCTGCTCCTCTGATTGGCGCTGCTTGGGCTGTTCATTTAAGTTTGAACCATTTTTAATCATTTTAAAAAGGAGGAATCTATATGAATCCTGTAATTAAAAAAATTAAAGGTGGCTTAGTCGTTAGCTGCCAAGCTTATCCTGGAGAGCCGCTAAGACACCCAGAAACAATGGCACAAATGGCAATGGCTGCCGTAGAAGGTGGTGCTGTTGGCATTAGATGCCAAGGATTGTCTGATATTTCCGCGATTAAAGGGCAGGTTGATGTTCCTGTAATTGGAATTTGGAAAGACGGTCATGAGGGAGTTTATATTACGCCAACTTTGCGCCACGCGCGCTGCTGTGCTGCTGCTGGGGCAGATATTATTGCGATTGATGCTACGGATAGACCGCGTCCAGATGGTCTGACTTACGAGCAGACCGTTCGCGCTTTGCATGACGAAGGCATAGTTGTTATGGCTGATTGCGGAAACTTCGACGATGCTAAGCACGCGGCTGATTGCGGAACAGATATTATATCTACCACTTTGGCTGGTACTTCTCCAGGAAGACCAAAGACTGATGGTCCTGATTTTGAACTTTTAGGCCAGATTTTGCAAGCTTTCCCAAACTATCCGATTATTTGCGAAGGTCGTATCCACACTCCTGATCAGTTGCATAAGGTTATGCAAATGGGAGCTTGGGCTGCGGTGGTTGGAACTGCAATTACACACCCAACGTCGATTACGCGCTGGTTTGCGGCAAAGTTGTAGGCTGTGCATTGTAGGCGGATTTATCGCCAGCAACCGTACTTGATAAAGTAAACAATTAAATAAAAGTATTGATTATATGTGTGTTGATTTTGTGCGGTTTTGTGCTAATTTAATGACTTTAAAAATTAAATCAAAATTTTCACAAATTCGACACACTTATAACTTGACATCAGACATCAGACCTCTTATGTTTAAAGTAACGCGAAAATAACGCACGCGCTATAATTTAAAACGTTTTCGCATTCGAGGATGAAATGCGAAGAAAACAACTCAATGGTGAGGAGAAAATATGGCACGAATTAACTCAAAGCTAACCGCGGTAATCGCTGCAGGTGTAGCCGCATTAATGATGCTTTCTGGCTGCGGTGGAGCAAAAACCCACAAGGCAGCAAAAGCAAAGACTGCTGTTAAAGATACAATCACAGCTCAAGTCGCATATGCAAGCCGTGATTTTGCGCCATCCACTACTTCGGGCGCATTGCCAATGGCAGCAAACTGGCATGTGACAGAGCCGCTCTATGCTCTTGATTACAGCAATTTTAAAGTCTTCAACGCTCTTGCAAAAGGTGAGCCAAAGAAGATTTCCGACACCGAATATGAGGTAACAATTCGCGATGCTGCAAAGTTCTCTGATGGAACTGAAGTAACAGCAGGAGACGTAGTATCTTCCTTCAAGCGCACAACTGCAAAAGGCAGCCTCTATATATCTATGCTCGACTTTATTGATTCAGTTGAAGCAAAAGACAATCGTCATGTAATCTTCAAGCTAAAGAAAGCATTCCCACTGTTCAAGCAGCGTCTTGCTTTAATCCAGATTGTTCCAACAGCAAAGTCTGACGCAGATCTTAAGAACATGCCAATCGGCTCTGGTCCATGGAAGTATGTGTCCATTACAGATAACCAAGTAAAGTTTGAGCGCAACGATCTTTATAACGGCAAGTACAAGGCACAGACCAAGAAGATGGTTTGGAACGTAACCGTTGACGATACTGCTCGCGTAACCGCAATGCAAGGCGGAAAGACAGACGTAATGGAAATGGTTCCAGCACAAGCATTCAACACTTTGAAGGCGTCTGGTTCCGAGCTTAAGACCGCACAGGGCTTCACACTTCCATTCGTTATGTTCAACACAAAGCAAAAGCCATTTGATGATAAGCGAGTTCGCCAAGCAGCTCTCTACGCGATTGATGTGAACAAGCTCATCACCAACCAAATGAGCGGTCAGGGCGAGCCAGCAACAAGCTTCTTGCCAAAGAATTACGCAAACTATCATAAGGCAAAGAACGTTTACACCAAGAACATTGCTAAGGCAAAGAGCTTGCTTAAGGAAGCTGGTGTAAGCGGTCCACTAAAGTTCACTCTTTACACCACAGACCACACTTGGATTACTCAGCTCGCTCCGCAGATCAAGAACGATCTTGCTGAGATTGGTATGGATGTAGAAATCAAGTCCATGAAGTCTTCTGCACTTTACCCACAGATTACCGACCGCGACGATGCAAACTACTCCATGGTCCTCGCTCCAGGCGACCCATCTGTATTCGGCAACGACCCAGACTTGTTGATGAGCTGGTGGTATGGCGACAATGCTTGGACCCGTCAGCGCACATTCTGGAAGAACTCCGAAGGATACGCAAAGCTTCACAAGCTCATGGATGCAGCTCTTGAAGCCGCCAAGCCAGCAGATCGTCAGAAGTACTGGAACCAGTGCTTCGATTTGATCAGCGACGAAGTTCCTCTGTACCCACTCTTCCATCGTAAGACTACGACTGCAGTAAAGAAGGGCGCGTTGGCTGAGTGGAATGCAATCGGATCCACTGGCATCAACCTTGTAAAAGCAAAGCTAACAAAGTAGGTGCAAGCTAAAAAATAACAAACTTCATTTTCCCTAACCTCTAACCGCAAAACCGGCCCGGCTGTTTACCTTTCTCGCCTTTGTGCAGATGGGCCGGTTTTGTTATGCCTTAATAACAAATTTCTTCAATGGATGTGTGGATGTCTTATGAGTAATTTTCTTAGACTTTTAGGTAGGCGATTAATCGCACTGCCATTCATGGCATTCGGTGTTACGTTCCTCGTATTCTTCCTTATGTCATTTTCAAAATATGATCCAGCAGTTGCAGCATTAGGTGAAAACTCATCGCCAGCAGCACTTGCCGCATTCCGCCATGAAATGGGTTACGATCGTCCGTGGTGGGAGCAGTTTGGTTCTTACATAGTTGGACTATTCCAAGGAAACATGGGTGTTTACGGTGTAAACAAGGATTCTGTAGCTCAGAGAGTGGCAGATGCCTTCCCAATCACCTTGCAGCTAACCTTCATTGGTTTGTTGATAGCAATAATCTTTGCAGTAATCTTCGGCGTTTTTGCAGCTCTTTACCGCGACACTTGGGTTGACCAAACAGTCCGCGTGCTTTCGATTATTGCAATCGCAACCCCATCCTTCTGGCTCGGCGTTCTTTTGATTTACGTCTTGCAAATCAAGCTTGCATGGCTCCCAGGATCTGGCGATTTTGTGCCGTTCTTTGAAGATCCAGAAGCTTACATCGCTAGAATGGCAATGCCTTGCTTTGCATTAGGTCTTCCAGTAGCAGGTCAGCTTACGCGAATCATACGAACCTCGATGGTAGAAGAATTGGATAAGGATTATGTGCGAACCGCAATCGGCGCAGGTATTCCAAAGAGCGTAGTGGTTGCTAGAAACGTGTTCCGCAACGCTTTGATTACACCAATCACAACTCTTGGTATGAAGATTGGTTACCTTATGGGTGGCGCAATCGTTATTGAGGTGATTTTTGCACTACCAGGAATGGGTACCGCAATGTTCGACGGCATTAATGGCAACCAACCAATGCTTGTTCAAGGTGTTGTTTTGGTTGTTGCAATTGCATTCATCTTCATAAACATTATTGTTGATTTGCTTTACGTGTTAATCAACCCAAGAATTAGGACGGTGTGACATGCTATTCGGAAAGAATCAGGTAGTAGATGCCGCATCTAAGCCAGGCATCAAATTTAACAGATTTAAAAGCATGAGCTTAGGTTCTAAAATATCGCTTATTGTGATTGCAATACTGGCATTCTGCGCAGTATTCGCACGATTCCTGGCTCCATGCGACCCAGTAAAGATTACGCAAAACTATCAGCCGCCAACAGGAGCGTACTGGTTTGGTACCGATAACCTTGGTAGAGACGTGTTCTCGCGCGTTATGTACGGCGCTCGCTACTCGTTGGTAATCGGCTTGTCGTCTGTGCTCTTTGCATTAGTGATGGGCGCAATAATCGGCGCGATCGCAGCTGTAAGCCGCACTTGGATATCTGAGCTTATAATGCGATTGATTGATATAGTAATGTCTATCCCAGGAATCGCATTAGCGGCTGTGTGCCTTGCAATTCTTGGACAATCCATGATTGGTATCATCATTTCCATCGGCGTGCTTTACGTTCCACAAATCGCAAGAATTGTGCGCGCAAACATTATAAGCGAATATGGAAAAGACTACGTTCGTGCAGTAATCGTTTCTGGCGCTCGCGCACCTTGGATTTTACTCAAGCACGTAACGCGTAATATTGCAGCTCCAGTTATGGTGTTCACAACGCTTTCTGTTGCAGACGCAATCGTGTTTGAAGCTTCTCTTAGCTTCATCAACGCTGGTATTCCAGAGCCAACGCCAACATGGGGCAACATTTTGTCTTCTGCTAAAGCAGGCGTTATCTTCGGATACTGGTGGCAGGCATTGTTCCCAGGCTTAGCAATCATGATTACCGTTTTGTGCCTCAACATTCTTTCTGAGGGCATTACGGATGCAATGGTTGCAGCTCCAACCGCTCCAGTGGCTAAGAGTGCTGCAGATGCGGATGCTGCTCGCAAGGAAGACAGGATTCTCACCGACCCAGTGGCAGCTTACAAGGAGCAGCACGACGCTTTGGTTGAGTCCTTGGCAAAGCTTCGCGAAGCCGAGCTAAAGCGCACGGATCGCTTGCAGCCAACGTCTACTGAGCCTCCAGTTATTGAAGTTAAAGACTTGTGCATTCAGTTCCCACGCTACGGCAGTGTAAATGTTGTAGACCACTTGAGCTTCTCTGTTCGTCCAGGCGAAACAATGGGCTTGGTTGGTGAATCTGGTTGCGGTAAGTCAATCACTTCGCTTGCGATTATGGGCTTGCTTGATCCAAAAGCTAAGATTAGTGGACAAATCCTCTTTAATGGCAAGGATCTTGTAAAGCTTAGCCCAAAGGAGCACAATGCTTTGCGCGGACACGAAATCGCAATGGTTTACCAAGACGCGTTGTCTTCCTTAAACCCATCAATGCTGATTAAAGCGCAAATGAAGCAGCTGACTTCTAGAGGTGGTACTCGTAGCGCCGAAGAGTTGCTGGAGCTTGTAGGCTTGGATCCAAAGCGCACGCTTGAATCCTACCCACACGAGCTTTCTGGCGGCCAGCGTCAGCGTGTGTTGATCGCAATGGCACTTACGCGAGATCCAAAGTTGATAATCGCAGATGAGCCAACAACCGCTTTGGACGTTACTGTTCAAAAGCAAGTGATTGACCTTCTTAACGAATTGCGCGAAAAGCTTGGATTCGCAATGGTGTTTGTAAGCCACGATTTGGCTCTCGTTGCAAAGGTTGCGCACTCGATTACCGTAATGTACGCAGGTCAGGTTGTTGAGCAAGGCTCCACCAAGGAAATCCTCACAGATCCGCATCACGAGTACACGCGCGGCTTGCTTGGCTCCGTAACCTCCATTGAGGCTGGCGCTCCAAGATTGCATCAGGTTCCAGGAACTGTTCCAAGCCCATCCGACTTCCCTAAGGGAGATCGATTCGCACCGCGTTCTTCTCATCCAGATCAAGGACTTGATGTGCGCCCAATAATGAAGCGTATTCCAGGAACATGGCACTTCTACGCTGCGCCTCCAGAGCCTGAAACGGATGCACCTTCCGCAATTTTGACCAACTCCGATAAAGGAGATGTGCGATGAACATGAATGTTAATGACGCAAACAAAAATCAAAGCGAAAATGGCGATGTTCCAATCATCGAGTTGCGCGACGCCGAAGTGGTGTTCACTACTCGAGCAGGATCTGGCTTATTCCACAAGAACAAGATTACAGCCGTAAACAAGGTAAATCTTAAGCTTATGCCAGGCAAGACGATTGGTATTGTCGGCGAATCTGGTTGCGGAAAGTCTACTACTGCAAACATTATGTGCGGTCTTCAGCAAGTTACAAGCGGTAAGGTTTTGTTCAAAGGTCAAGACGTTACGCATAGAACTGCAAAAGAACGCATGGATATTGGACGCGTGGTTTCCGTTGTGTTCCAGGATCCAGCAATGGCTTTGAATGCGCGCATGAGTGTGATTGACCAGTTGATTGATCCGCTTGTTGTGCACAAGATTGGAAGCAAAGCCGAGCGCGATGCTAGAGCCAGGGAGCTAATACGAATGGTTGGTTTGCCTCACTCTGTTCTTGGCGCTTTGCCAGGTCAGCTTTCTGGCGGCCAGCGTCAGCGCGTGGCAATCGCTCGTGCGCTTTCGCTTAACCCAGATGCAATAATCGCAGATGAGCCAACTTCCGCTTTGGATGTTTCTGTGCGTGCTCAGATTTTGAATCTTCTTTCCGACTTAAAGAAGAAGCTGAATCTTTCCATGGTGTTTATTAGCCACGATATTCAAACAATTAGATACATATCCGACGAGGTTGTTGTTATGAATCATGGAACGATTGTTGAGCGCGGCGAAACTCACCAGGTGATTAACAATCCGCAAGATGAGTACACAAAGATTTTGATGGGCGCGGCGCCTTCGCTTTTGCATCCAACGGAAGAAGAGTGCAAGTAGCGCAAGTAGTGTGAACAGTGCGAGCAAGCGCTAGTCGTTAGTTGTTGGTCGCTAGCTTAAATGCGCGGGCGGTCTGTTAAGACCTTGCAGTAAATCCATGCAGGCCGCCCATTAATTCCAAAATCTAAAGTCATAAGTCATAAATCAATAAGTCATAAATAATAAAAAATACGAAAGAAGTTTAATCATGGCAGAAAAATTCCACGGCGTTATTCCACCAGTAGTTACGCCATTAACGGCAGACGGCGAAGTAGACGTTGTTAGCTTTGAGCGTTCACTTAACCGAATGATCGAAGCTGGCGTAGACGGCCTGTTTACGCTTGGATCTTCTGGCGAAGTTGCGTTTAGCACAGATAAGCGCCGTCGCGAAATCATTGAAACCGTAATGCGTATTGTTGACGGCCGCGTGCCAGTGTTGGTTGGATGCATCGATACGGAAACAAACCGCGTTATTGAGCACGCAAAAGAAGCCAAGGAGCTTGGAGCGGCTGCAATCGTTGCAACAGCGCCATTCTACGCACTCGGCGGCATGGCAGAAGTCGAGCGCCACTTCCGTCTTATTCACGAAGCCGTTCCAGATTTGCCACTGTTCGCTTACGATATTCCAGTTTGCGTACACACAAAGCTACCAGGCGCTTTGCTTGTAAAGCTTGGTAAAGATGGCGTACTTGCAGGCGTTAAGGATTCTTCCAACGATGACGTGTCGTTCAGGTTCCTTGTAGATGACAACAATAAGGCTGGTCACCCATTGACTTTGCTTACGGGTCAAGAGGTTGTTGTTGACGGCGCATACATGGCTGGCGCAGACGGTTCTGTTCCAGGACTTGCAAACGTTGAGGCAACTGGCTACGTGCGCATGTGGAAGGCTGCTCAGGCTGGCGATTGGGCAACAGTTAAGAAGGAGCAGGATTGGCTTGCTGCTTTGATGCGAATCGTTACTGTTCCTAGCGGAGTGGCAGGCTTCGGCGCAGGAGTTGGAGCATTTAAGACCGCAATGGCGTTGCTTGGCGTGTTTGACACAAATCAGATGCCAGATCCAGTTTGCCCACTTAAGGGAGAAAACGTTGAAGCCGTGGCTCGCGTTCTTAAGGAAGTTGGCTTGACTTTGGCAAAGACCCCAGAAGAAGTAAGCGATTCTACTAAGTGAGTATTTTTATCAAATAATTTAAACAAATAATTTAAGCAAATAATTTAAACAAAATCGTTTATTCATGGTGCATAGTAAATAAATGGTATTGCGGCGTACGCTTAAACGTATGCCGCAATGCTAATATTTGCTTGGAGTATTTGCAGAATCAAAAATCACCAAAGCTTTAAAGGAGAAGCTAAAGATGGCTGAAGTTATTATTGTAAAAGATCAGGATGAGGCAGGCGAGCTATACGCCGAATCTGTTGTAGATTTGATTAGTCGCAAGCCAGATGCAGTACTAGGGTTGGCAACAGGATCAAGCCCATTAAAAGCCTACGAGCATCTTGCAAAGCTTGTAAAAGACAAGAATGTTGACGTAAGTCGCGTACGTGGATTTGCGCTTGACGAATACATTGGATTGCCATTAGAGCACGAACAATCTTACCACAGCACAATCCGCAGAACCGTAACCGATTTAATCGGCCTAAACCCAGATTTAGTGCACGTTCCAGGAGATGTTCTTAATGGAGCACCATTAAGCGAAGGTGATAAGATTGCGCACGCTGGAGCAGGCTACGACGCTGCTATTGCTGCCGCTGGTGGAATTGACGTGCAGATTCTGGGAATTGGCTCCGACGGTCACGTTGGATTCAACGAGCCAGGATCTTCTCTTGCATCTGGTACGCGCGTTAAAACACTAACCGAGCAGACTCGCGTAGACAACCGCAGATTCTTTGACGGTGATATTAACCAAGTTCCAACTCACTGCATAACACAAGGAATTGGAACGATTTTGCGCGCTCGCCATCTCGTGCTTCTTGCGTTTGGTGAAAATAAGGCAGATGCGGTAGCTGCAACAGTAGAAGGTGGAGTAAGCTCGCTATGCCCAGCTTCCGCACTTCAAATGCATCCTCATGCAACAGTGATTATAGATGAGGCTGCTGCAAGCAAACTTAAGCTTGCTGACTACTATCGCTGGGTGTATGCAAATAAGCCATCTTGGCAGGGGATCTGATACACAAGTCTAAAATTTAAGATAATAAATTTAAGATAATAAGATATCAAATAAGCACAAGCATAGGTGAATGAAATGTCAAAAGATGTGTATTTAGATGCCGTAAAGAAGATTGATGATTCACTAAAATCAAACGAAGAGCGCAATTTTGTAGTGCGCAACGTAAGTGTTGTGGATGCTAGAGGAATTGTACCCAAGTCGTGGATTTTGGTTAGTGACGGCGTAATTCTAGAGACTGGCATTTTAGACGAAGACCTTGCTTTAGCTATTAGCACTCGTGGCTTAAGCGCATCTGATTTAAGTGTTGTGGATGGGTGTGGCTGTTTTGCTACGCCAGGGTATATTGATCTGCACGCTCATGGAGCCTGGGAGCATTCGTTTGACGATGGTGCCGAAGGTATTGCTATAGCGCGCGCGTATCACATGCTTCACGGAACAACTAGACAAGTTCTTAGCTTGATTACAAACCCTCTTGACGTAATGCAGCAGAATTTGCGTACTGTTAAGCGTGTTATGCAAACGCGCCCAGATGTGCTTGGGTCGCATTTAGAGGGTCCGTTCTTGGCGTTGTCTCGAAAAGGCGCTCACGACCCTAATTGCCTAGTGGACCCTACTCCCGAGCGCGTTGAAGCGTTGCTTGAGGCGGCAGATGGAACTTTGCGTCAGATTACTTTGGCTCCAGAGCGAGAACACGGTATGGAAGCGGTTAAGCGTTTTGTAGAAGCTGGCGTGATTCCGGCAGTGGGGCATTGCGATGCGGATTATCGAACAGCTCGCGCAGCTTTTAACGCTGGTTCTACGCTTATGACTCACATGTTTAACGCTATGAACGGCATTCATCACCGTAAGCCAGGTCCAATTCCTGCTGCTTTGGAGGATTCACGCGTAACTATTGAGCTTATTAACGATGGTTTCCACGTTGAAAACCCAGTTTTGCGAATGGCTTTTGATGCTGCTCCTAATCGCATTGCGTTTGTAACGGATGCTATGGCTGCAACAGGTTGTGCGGATGGGAATTACAAGCTTGGCGCTCTAGACGTTACTGTTACAGACGGTCACGCAAGGCTTGTTTCTAATGGAGCTATTGCAGGATCTACCCTGATCTTGGAAGTGGCAGTTGAGCGCGCTGTTAAGGAACTTGGCATTGGTTTGTCGGCAGCTATTGCGGCTGCAACTCTTATTCCTGCCCGCGCACTTGGAGTAGATAAGCCGAATGCTATAACTAGCGCTCCTTTGGGCTTAGTTGAAAAGGGGTACGCAGCCGATTTGCTTTTGCTAAATCCAGGAACTTTGGCAGTTGAGCACGTTTGGTGCGACGGTCATAAAATTTCGTAACGTAAAGCGTATCGTTGCGATTAATCGTGATGCTTTAGTACTCAGGCATCACCATTGAAGATGAAAGAACCGCTCTCGTTTAGTTAGGGAGCGGTTCTTTCATTTCATATGCATCAAGTGTGGTGTTCTTTTACTGTGGCAAAGATGTGAGTGTGCTTTTCCTTGCTTACTGTTGTATGAGGGCTGGGTGTTTCTACGTTCGCGCTGTAACGCGCGAACGATACGCTTCATTCGCTGCGAAAAATCTCGAATCTCCACCGCATTTGATGCAGTCAGCGCGAGCGATTTTTCCGCTTTTTGTAGCTCTAAACGGCGTGTCTAACAACAAAAAGCGGAAATAGTTGACGCATTATGCAGCTCGAAATCGTCGATTTGTAAGAGAATGTACGTGCTTTAGTTCTTTTGCAGTCTATTAAGCAAAATAGACTGAATTGGCTCGTAATGGTCGTTTACAGCCTGTCTATATCCATCTGCGTCTCCCGCAATGGCTGTTTTAAGCATAAGCTCGTGCGCTCTAGCGGTTTTTTCAAGCTCGTCCGAAACTTCCAATCCCAATTGTGGCAAAACCGCCATATGCACAAGCCACAAGCATCGCACGAATTGCTCTGCAATCGTATTGTTTACCGCGCGCAAAATACCAGTGTGGAAAGCAATGTCTTGTTCCAAGAACGTTTTTCCAGCATGTGCTTCTTTGGTCATTATTTCAGAAAGCGCCTCCAATTCTGGCTGCTGTGTTCCTTTAAGTGACTCAACCACCTTATCCGCGCATCCAAGGTCTAGGAATTTTCGCATTTCTACAACATCGCTTAAATCTTCAAAATTCTTATTTATTGAGATTAAGGAGCGAAAAGCGAGTGTTTCCACCATTGGGTCAAGCGATAATGAGCCAACAAACATGCCTTTCCCTTGCTTAACTTCCACAATATTAAGCGCTTCCAGCTTGCGAATCGCCTCGCGCACAGATGACCTTGATGCACCAATCAAGTTGCAAAGCATTGGTTCTGTTGGCAGCATATCTTTTGGCTGCAAGCGTTCTCTTAAGATAAGCGACCTGATTGCATCCATTGTTTCATCGCAGCGTTTTCTGGCTGTGATTGGAGCGGAGTTTGAGTTTGAGCTTGCCTGTAAGAAAGATAAACGATCTAGTGTTGTCATCTCGTCGTCTTCATGGCTGCTAAATGTCTCTTCCATGTTGGCTCCTTTCAGTTCGCGTAAGGCTTCCTTCTTCTAAATCTTTCATTTTTTCACTTGTGTTTATTTTATTTTTTATACAATCTAAGTCTGTATTGTTTAAACTTTTTGCATTGCTTTTAAAATCTATTTGTAAATTATCCTGCTTCCAAAGATTGGAATCTATTGCCGTTATATAAATTCCAGTAGTCTCTCTTTCCCACAGTAGTTGCAAAGTTCGTTTATTGCTAGAGCTAAGGCATTGATAAACGTGGTGGAATGGGTTTATGCACACGTTTTTTGCCCATGTTTTTCCGCCGTCGTAGCTAAATCTCACAACTCCGCGACCGCGATAAGGCATCATTTGGCTTGCGTTTGCAAACGCTATACAGTCTGCGTTTTCTGCATTTTCGCTGTTAAAACAGGTTGCGCTCGGCTGGCTGAATATCTCTGGCAAACTTGTGTCAAAAATTAGCTCGCTCCAAGTTTCTCCGCAATCATGACTAATGGCTTTGCCTACACATCCCGAGCGATTTTGATTGCGGAAGAAGGCCAGAATATCGCCATTTTTGCGCTCAACAAACACGGTTTCGGAGCTTGTTGCATCGTCGTCTTGCATTGTTACAGGATCTACGATTTTTCCGTTGATCAATCGCCCTTCGTTAATCATTTTGCCTCGGCTCCATGTTTTGCCGTCGTCGTCCGAAATAAGCGCTCCCGAAGAATAGTGCGATTTGCTTTTGCCGCTGCAATAGAATGGCACGAGTATTCTGCCGTAATGTTTCTCGCTTTGTCTAATAACTATTCCGTTCCCTGGGCATACTCCAGCGAAGCTCATCCATGGCTCCTTAACCATGTGGTCGATTAAGCGTGGCACACTCCATGTTTTGCCGTCGTCGTCCGAGTAGATTTGAGCTATATAACACGTTTTTTCGGCAAATAATGGCTGACTTTCGCTTGCAATTTCTTGCGATTTCCATATGTTCCACGTGGAACTGTCGCAAGTTTGTTTACTGTGCGAGTTATTGCGTAAGTCATTGTGCGAATCGCAATTTTTTATACTTCCGTCTGGGAAAACTAGCCACTTTGTTGCGCATTCTTTTTCGCTAGAATCGCATGGCAATTTTACGGCCGCGCTTCCATCCATTGCCGCCGCGTAGTTGCCACCTAAGCGGTCTATAAGCTTGATTCTTCCGCACGCGTCTACGCCTACAGCGGTTTTGCAATTTGTTAGCCCAATTCCGCTAGGATTAAGGTCTATTAATACGTTAATTCTTTCGCTTTTTCCCGCTGGATCTAAAATGGGGCAGGAGTCGATTGCGCTCGCGCCCAGTTTTCCAAGGTTTTTGCCAGGCATGTTGATTACGGTTTGCAAAGGCTTCCACGTTTTTCCGCCATCTGTGGATCTGCGAATCACAAAGTTTATGTGGTTTGGAGCGTCGTTTGAAACGCTTGTTCGCTGGTCTGCTCCTGCGATTAGCGTTCCCATGCGCGTTTTTACAAGAGACGGTATTCTGTAGCTGCGAGAGCTCGCATATCCCGTATCGAATAATGCGGTTGTTACAAGCGGCTTTACTCTTGATATTCTTTGGATTTGTCCTTCGGTTAGTGCGCTAAAGTAGATTCCGCCTGTTCTAGCTTCGCCCATTAATCGCACTCCGCGCAAGTCTTCGCCTATACTCACTGCGTTTAATTCTGGTATGTTTGCAAACCAGAATTGTCCTATGTTGTGCGACTGGCTGTATCCGTCTACGTAAATGTCGGTTGCTCCGCGATTTGCGCGAATAATCAAGTCGTGCCATTCGCCGTCGTCAACGCTTGCGGCTGCTTCGATTACGCTTTTTACGCACGTTTCGCTGTCGATTAGCGTGATTTTTATGCCTTCTGGTCCTGCGTACACGCTTATTTTTCCGCTAGATTCTAGATTAGTTTTTGTTCCAACAGTTCCAGCAGCAAAAAGCACTCCATGTTGGCCAGGTCCGCGCAATCTAAATTGAATGTGCAAAGTTCCGCTTGAGTTGCAAGATACGCGTTTTATGTCTCTTGCACAAATCGTAGGTCCTGCAAACCATATGTCTGGCTGTGCTTGAGTGGCCGAATTTGCGATTTCTTCTGGATTTGGCAAGTGACTTGAGTAGTAAAAGTCGTAGATTTGCGAAGATTCTGCCTGCGCTGCACACACTTCGGCCGCTTTTCCGCTCACTCTTTGCGGCCCAAGATTCGTTGCGCTCGCAAAGCATTGGTATCCGTCTAAATAGAATCGGCTTCCAAAACTTCCGTACGTTATTGCAAAATCGTGTTCGCGCCCGTCGCATGCGCCTAGCGCATCTTCCATTTGTAGTGCAATTTCTTTCGCACCGTTTGCGTCGGCGCTATCTTCTAAAAGATTTTGTGCACTAAGCAGGGGAGCGTCTTCTTTAATACTTATTTTTATTATTGGAGTTGTGTGCTCTTGTTGTGCAGAAGCTTCCGACTTTTGCGCGGGCTTAATATCTAATAAATCACAATCCGAATTTGCTACAAATTTAAACCCTATTATTCCTTCGTTCTGATTTATTTCCTCGTTTTTATCTTTGCGATTGATTCCCGATTCGTTTTCGCTATATTTTTTGATTTCACTAGATGGTGTAATTTTTATTGTGGCATGGTTGAATCGCGTGTGCTCCGAACCTTTGATATCCGCGATATCTTCAATAAGGCTCGTCGTCTTCGTTGAACGACGTTCCATTTTAGTCCTCCATGACCAGAAAAATTAAAACCACTATGTTTTAACACGTCTGACGTCTTATGACGTTCACTATTCAGTCTATCACACATTTTTAAGCAAACGCGCAACTGTTGTAAGATGATGCTACAAAACAAAAAAGAACGTTGAAAAACCAACGTTCTTAAAGAGTGCGAACGGCGGGACTTGAACCCGCACGAGTATACACTCACTGCCACCTGAAGACAGCGCGTCTACCATTCCGCCACGTTCGCATACAGACCACAAAGCTACCATATTTGCAGCCGTTTAGCAAATATTGACACTTGTGTGTTTATGCAAAACTCGTCAACTTTTCCGCTTTTTGTTGCTCTAATTGCTGTTTTGAGCTACAAAGTGCGTAATCATGTAGTGCGTTTGTATCAAAAAACGTCGAAATTCAGTACAATCGCACTACATGATTACGCAAAGCAAGGTAGAGATTCGAGATTTTTCGCAGCGTATGAAGCGAACCTCAGCATGAAATGGTGATTCGCTGAAGCAGCAAGAAAAATCGAGAATCTCGGTGATTAAGCTATACGCAATTGCTCAAGCATGTAAGAGGGCTGGGTGATTCTTGGTCGAACAGTATAAGAGCGGCAGCCGATACCAAATAATCCAATGATCAACCACTACAAATAAACTTCAACCAAAAAACAAAATCAAAGCCAAAACGGAACAACCGCAACTCTAGACTACACGTAATAGGCGGAGCGTTGTGAGACAAGAATTACCCAGCCCTTGTGCAACGTTAAGTAGGAAATTGCACAACAACAAGTAAGGATTGCGCAACACCAAGCAAATTATCCACGCGAGCCATTCTCATAATAATGGGCTAACGATTCATCTCTGAACTCTTCAAAATATCCGCCGTCAATCGACGCACGAATGTCGTCTAGAAGCTTAACAAAGAATCGCTCGTTGTGAATCGTAGCAAGCGTGTATCCGTTCATCTCTTTAGCGCGCAGCAAATGGCTAACATACATGCGCGAATAATGCGTGCAAGTGTAGCAATCGCATCCAGCTTCAAGCGGTCCCTGATCGTGCTTAAATTCGGCGCGCTTTACGTTGTATCGTCCGTGGCGAGTAAAAATCGCGCCGTTTCGGCCGCATCGCGCAGGGGCAACGCAATCAAACGTATCTCCGCCGTTTTCTACGCAAGCAAAAATGTCGTCAACTGCAGCAATTCCAAGCACGTGGCGAGGGCGATTTTCTGGCATAGCATCGCAGATCCAAGCGCAAGTGTCTCCAATAATGCGCTTTTCAATTGCTCCACCAATTCCGACGCCATCAAAGTCGAGCGAAGCAATCTGCTCTGCCGCGTGCCTACGCAAATCCTCGTAATTCGCTCCCTGAACAACGCCATACAACGCCTGATACGGCTTTCCTAATCGCGCCTCGGTTAATCGCTTGTGTTCGGCAACACAACGCTTAGCCCAGCGGAAAGTGCGCTCAACGGACTCTTCTTGATATCGACGAGTATTCATCAAAGTTGTAAGCTCATCGAAAGCAAACATAATATCCGCGCCAAGCTTGTGTTGAATACCCATCGAGATTTCTGCGCTAAATCGGTGAATTGAGCCGTTTAGAGGGGACTTAAAAGTAACGCCATCCTCGTCAACGAATGCCATACGCTCTTTACCTTCTGCAATAACATCGTCGGACTTCATGCCTGTAACGTCCATTGCAAGAGTTTTCTTAAAACCAGCGCCAAGCGAAAGCACTTGGAATCCGCCAGAATCCGTAAAAGTTGGACCATCCCAGTTCATAAACTTTGCAAGACCGCCAGCTTCGTCTAAAATGTCTTCACCAGGGCGCTCATATAAGTGGAATGCGTTAGAAAGCATGCATTGGCCGCCCAAGTCTTTTATTGACTCTGGCAGCACGGCCTTCATTGCGGCTTGAGTTGCAACAGGCACAAAAGCAGGCGTATGAATATCCCCGTGAGGCGTGCGAATCACGCCTGTACGCCCGTATCTAGCTCCATCTTTTCCCTTGCCGTCCGCCGTATTTTCCAAACGCGTTTTTGTTGTAAACGAGAATTCATTGCGATCTCCAGGCTTACCAGGCTCTGCTCCGCGTGGGTGTTCAATAAGATTAGTCATACCTTTTACTCTATTAGAAGGCATGACGATATGCGCATAAGTTGTGGCATTGTACGCGGAAAAGTCGTCAGCAACCGTTCGTTAAATTTTACGTGTTTATGTATTTTCTATAAAAACCGCTAGCTAATTTTACGGTATTCATACGGTAACTATATGGTATTTATACGGCATTATATGGCTAAATATTCAGGTAATTTTAAGAGCAAAACGTTTAACTCATATTGTAAGAAAATTAAATCTTAGATTTTAACTTACGCTTTATTTGCGTGTAGAAAGATTAAAGCGCGTAAAAATCTCATATTAACTTGTATGAATGCGTGTAATCAGATTAGAGTATGTTGTGTTAAAAGATTTAAGGAGGATTAATGGCTGACGATATTTATGATTCTAAGGCCTATGATTCTAGTGAAGTGCAATCTGAGCAGTCTTCACAAGGACAGTCACAGACGGAGGAGACTAAGCAGACTAGTCAGGGTGAACCTCAGATTTATCGTCCTGCTCCGGAATATGGTGCATATGGTCCTGTTAATACTGGCGACGGAAGTGATGAAAATAATTCTGCAAACTCTTCGGTTGCTGGCGACTCTACTGCTAATGATGGTGAAGAATCGTCAAGAAACACAGTTAACGGAGATTATGCGCGTTCGGATGACAATTTGGATAATCCATTCTTGCCTTATGGTGATCCCTATAGCGGCAATATTAAAAATTCTAGATTTGGGAATCCTTATGATTTGAGTGATGATGCTGCTGATGGCGATGCTGGCGATAATCAGGATGATGCAGTTCATGGCGAAGTACAGGTCGTAAATCAGGGTTCAAATCAGAATCCAAATCAGGGTCCACATGTAGTGTACAAAAAGCGTGGCGCTAGAAAAGAGTCCAGAGAAAACTCAAATATAACAGTGGCGATTGTGTCGTCAATTATTTCTGCAGTGGTATGCGTTGTTGTAATGTCATTCGCTATCACTCAAGGACTAATTTCTATTCCAGGTTCGGGAACGCTTGCAGATGTAGGTACACAATCATCTTCAAAAGGAACAGCAGTAGTAAAAGGTGGTCAATCTCCAGATTGGCGTTCGGTTGCTAAAAACGTTTCTGGCGGAGTTGTGTCTATTCAGGCGCGCAATGACAAGAATATGAGCAAAGGCTCTGGGGCAATAATCGACAAGCAAGGTCATGTTGTTACAAACAATCACGTTATTGCTGGAATGCAACAGCTGCAAGTAACGCTATCTAATGGCCAGATTTACAAGGCAAAGCTTGTTGGAACCGATAAAACTACCGATTTGGCTGTGCTTAAAGTAGACGGTTTACCAAGTAACGTAAAACCAGTTGAGTTTGCTGATTCTGATGCTCTTGCTGTTGGAGAACCTGTGATGGCAATTGGAAATCCTCTTGGTTACGACGATACTGCTACAACAGGCATTGTTTCCGCGCTTAATCGCCCAGTTTCCGTTATGGATGATCAGAGTCGTTCGGAAATCGTAACAAATGCTGTGCAAATTGACGCTGCAATCAATCCTGGTAATTCTGGCGGACCAACTTTTGATGCTGCTGGAAAAGTAATCGGTATTAATTCTTCTATTGCCGCAACTTCTGCTAGAGGCGGCACAGCAGGGTCTATTGGAATTGGATTTGCTATTCCGTCTAATCTTGTTAAGCGCGTAGTAAACGAGATTATTAAGAATGGTTCTGTAAAACACGTTGCTCTTGGAATTATGGTTAAAAGCGTGAACGTAACGCAAAATAACATTACGCGCGGCGGCGCTCAAGTGGCGTCTGTAACTCCTGGCGCTCCTGCAGCAAAAGGTGGAATGCGTGCTGGAGATACAATCGTGGCGTTTAATGGAAAGCCTGTGACAAGCAATTATTCGCTTTTGGGATTTGTGCGTGCTACCGCTTTGGGAGATAAGGCAACAATAACAGTTGTTCGTGGTAACGGAACTGTCAATCTAACAGTCAAGTTTAACCAAGAAGAAGCTGCTGTTAATGGCGCAACTCGTCAAGACCCTCGATCCTTGAGGAAGCGCGGAAGTAAAAAGCCTGATTCTTCCGATAAGAAGAGCCAGAACAACAATGGAGGCGATTCTTCAGATGGAGATGATGATCCTTTGGATCAGCTCCCTCGAGGCGGAGACGACGATTCTGACGATGGTGGCATTTTTGACCCATTCGGTTTCTGGTAAACTGATAGTATGACTTACAAAGATTTTTGCCAACTTGCATCGGAGCGGTTTTCTGCACGCGACTTTTTAAACAAGCCGATTGAGCAAAACGTTTTAGAGTCAATATTGCACACTGCTTCTCTTGCGCCAAGCTGGAGCAACACAAGAGCTTATGCGCTTGCGATTGCGCAAGGTGGCAAAAAAGATTGCATTGTGAAAGCTTATTTAGATAAGTGCAATGCAATGCTTAAAGCCAAAGATAAGAGTTTGAGCGAATCTGAGCGCGCTCAGTTTGCTCAAGAGTCAGCGCCTAATGGCGACGTTCCTGTTGCAAAGCCGTACCCCGACGATTTAAAACAGCGAAGCGCTAAACTCGGTCTAGCGTTATATTCGCATTTAGGAATCGAAAGGCACGATTTTGCAGCCAGGAACGCCCATACGCGCAGAAATTTCGAAGCTTTTGGAGCACCCGTTATTGGCTTTGTTTTAGCTAGACGCGATTTTATGCCATTTGCTGCAATGGATGCAGGTCTTATGCTACAAACGCTGTTTCTTGCTGCTAAAGATTTAGGCGTTGACTCTTGTCCGCTTGGAGTTTTGGCGACCTGGCGAGATCCGCTAGACGCGGAGTTTGACGTTCCAGAAAACATGGAGCTTTTAACTGGATTTGCGCTTGGGTATGCTAGCGATTCGCACACAAACGAGTTTAGAGCAGAGCATCCAAAGATTGAGCTGCTGTAGCGATTGCGAAACAATCGTTTTTGCCTATTTTATGTGTGCTTTGCGCTCGTAAATAGTGGCAGTGCTTTCCCAAACAAGAGCCTTCCAAGACGTTTTAACGTTGGAAACAGCGTGCGCATTGTAATGCGAAATGTTGTAGTTTAAAGCCAAGAAGTAGTACCACGGCTGGCTGGATTCGCTAACAAAAAATTCTGGCTCGCCCTTTGCAGCACAATCCGTCAACTCTTGTGCTTGCTGGATTGCAGTAGGGCTTTCATTCGTTATAAAAGTCTTGTCTTTGTAAGCGCAATCTATAAGATTTTTAGAAAAATAAGGGTTTGCGCCTATTAAAAGCCACGAATATTGGTGAGTGTCGTTTTCTTCGTGAGAAATAACTTTTCCACTTTCGTCAACCTGCTCGTCGTTATGGAGCCAAGATGCTACAAAACGCTTATTTTGCAAGTGATTACTAGATATGTATTGTGCTACAGCTCTAGAAGGCGAATAGTCAAACAGAATGTCGTTTACGCAAGCAAACGCGTTCCAAATTAGGCTTGGTGCAAGGATTATTGATATTAGTAGGTTGATTTTAAAAGCTTTGTTTTTTATAAATCTGAATTTAGTAGGGGCGACTTTAACAAAAATCGCAGGAATATCCTTACTGCTAAGCGGCTCTTTTATGTGACTAATCCAAAGCACACTAAGCAAAAACACAAAGATTAGACCTGCGTGGTGAAGTGTAAAATAGCGAACGGCTACGATTGTAAGAACAAGATAAGGGATTACAAGAACTGTAAGAAGTTTTCTGCGCTTGGTGATTCTAATTGCAAATGCCCAAATCACAAGACTAAAAATCGTGCATATTGTAATCGGCAAAAAGTCAAAAGGCATTCTTCGCATTGAAATATCGCCATAAAAGCTTGTAAACATGCTTTCGGAAGGCATTACGAATATAAAAGCGAAGCATTTTGCAATTGTTGAATTGCCATCAATCGTTGCGCGAGTGGCGAATGCGTTTTTTGCTGGCCATACAAAAGCAAGGTTTGCAATGCCAAAAATGGCGATTAATCCCCAAGATATAAGTCGCGCCAAATTTGATGCGATTGTTGCTTTAATCGCGTGAAGAATGGAGCTAAAATTAAGAGTTTTGCTAATATTCTTGCTAAAAACTCGCCAAATCCAAGCAATTGTAAAGCCTGCAGCAAATGCAATCCCGTACACGCTAAGCAAGCACATAAACATAAGACTAATCGCAAGTTTCCAAGCGCTAGAAGTCTTAGAATCCGCACTATTCCAGTAATGTGCCGCTACTAGCAAGCTTAAGCAAAGCAAAGCGTATGGTCGCGATGTAACACCGTACTGGAAGCAAGCAAAATAAGTAAACGGAATAAGAAAAGTTGCAAGGCTGCTTGCGTGTTTAAAAGGCGACTTAAAAATAAGCCACGCACCCAGTAGGCTTGCGCAAACCAGTTGAATACCCTTAATTCCAAACTCGTATGGAACGCCATTTTTAGCTGCAATCGCAAGTAAAAGATTCCAAAAAGGAGGGTGACCCTCGTAATGCGTTCTAACGCTAATAATGTCTGCAAGCGACGAGTCGCGCGCAATCAGCCAGCTTTGAGCTTCGTCAAACCAAGGTTCGTGGAAACACATTACGATTGCAATAATCGCAATGTATAAAACAAAAGCTAATAATAAAGCCAATGTGCGCGCGTTATGTGAATCTTGTAAATTGCGTGGCTTAAAAATCCGCATTACTGTTAACTCTTAATTCGCAATGCTAATTACTAATTTTGACTCAAAGCGGCAAGCCTACGAGCGTTAGCAACAGCATACAAGCTGATTCCAGCTGCAACGGATGCGTTAAGCGATTCGACAGCGCTAGAAATTGGGATTCCAGCAATAGCATCGCAAGCTTCACGCGTTAGGCGACTCATGCCCTTGCCTTCGCTTCCAAGAACTACAACAAGCGGATCGGTTTCAAAACCAGTTTCGCCAACAAGCTTGTCGCCGCCACCGTCAAGACCAATCGCATACCATCCGCGCTCGCGCAAACCTTGAATCGCCTTGTTTAAATTCACAACGCGAGCAACAGGCAAGTGCGCCGCTGCTCCTGCAGAAACCTTCCAAGCGGCAGCCGTAACAGATGCGCTCCTGCGCTCAGGCAAAATTACACCATTTGCGCCAAAAGCTGCTGCAGAGCGAATAACAGCACCAAGATTTTGCGGATCGGTAACTCCATCTAGTGCTATAAACAATGGGCGCGCGTTAATGCGAGCGGCTGCAGAATCCGCCGCCTCCATAGCGCGAGACTTCTTTTCTGCGCGGTCAACAAGCTCTTGCAGCGAATAATATTGATAAGGCTGCACTTTTAATATAATGCCTTGATGATTGGTGCTGTGAGCAATGCGATCCATTTCCAAGCGATCCGCTTCCAAAAGTCGCAATCCTTGCATGCCAGCAAGCTTAACGATTTCGCGCGTGCGATCGTCATGCTCAATGCGATTTGCAACATAAAGTTGCGTGCTAGGAACGCCTACGCGCAAAGCTTCAAGAGCTGCATTTCGCCCAATTACCAACTCGTCGCTATCTGTGCCCAACTTATCTACTCTGCGTCTAGCTGCCAAACGCGGATCTGCAAACGTGCGCTTAATCGCAGCCTTTTTAGCGAAATAAGCCTTATGATACACGCGGTCCTCTGCTTTAGGAGTAGGTCCCTTGCCGCGCAATGCATTACGATGTTTTCCACCCGACCCCTTGGTCGGTCCTTTTTTCATAGCCATATTCTTATTTTCACATGCCCCCGAGGCATTGACGATGCTTTGGTGCTGCATTAGCGAGGCATTAGTATTTGGCGCTTTATGTGGCATAATAGAACGGTACTTAATTATTGTTATTGCAATAATCCACAACCGCGCAATAATCAAGATTTTGAGTCAACTTTGCGTAAAAATTTTGATTATTGACTACTCCGCGGCGCTCCCAAGGGGGAAAATATGGTTGATCAAAGCGATCAATCCAAAGATCCGTCATTGCAAGACGTGCAAAATGTTGCAAATTCGCTTAATGTAAACGTTTCTACGGGTTTAAGTAGTGATGAGGCGGCTAAAAGGCTCGCGCAATTTGGCCCGAACGTTTTAGCTAGCGCTCCTAAAACACCAGCGTGGAAGAGGTTCCTCGAACAATTTAAAGATCCGCTTGTTTACTTGCTTATAGCGGCTACTATTATTTCCGCAATCGCATGGTTTGTTGAGCGCGCACAACATGGTGGCGAAAGTGGCGGCGAAGTTCTGCCGTTTGACTCAATAGTTATAATCGTGATTCTTATAGCAAACGCAGTTTTGGGCTATATTCAAGAGTCGCGCGCGCAAGAAGCAGTTGAAGCGCTGGCAAAAATGAGCGCTCCGCAAACGTCTGTTCTTAGAGATGGGCGAGTTATGCGCATAGATACGGCGGATGTTGTGCCTGGAGATATTTTGGTTCTCGGCGAAGGCGATGCTGTTTCTGCAGACGCAAGGCTTATTGCAGCCGCTTCTTTGCGCGTTGCGGAAGCAAGCCTTACAGGAGAATCTGTTGCTGTTAGCAAGCGTCCAGAAACTCTAGCTTCGCCAAAATCTTTGGCAGACCGCACAAACATGGTGTTTAATGGCACTGCCGTAACGCAAGGCACTGGTCGCGCAATAGTCACTTCTACTGGCATGAAAACTCAGGTTGGAAAAATCGCAGACATGCTTTCTAGCGCGCAAGAAGAAGCCACTCCTCTCGAGAAGGAGATGGTTCGCGTATCTAAGGTTCTTGGAATCGCAGTGTGTATTATTGCAGCCGTTGTGCTTGCGTCTATGTGGGCGCTTGAAGGATTCCGCACTATTGAAGATGTTATAGATTCTTTGCTTCTTTCCGTTTCTCTTGCTGTTGCTGCTGTTCCAGAAGGCTTGGCTGCTATTTTAACGGTTGTTCTTGCGCTTGGCGTGCAGCGCATGGTAAAGCATCATGCTGTTGTTAAAAAGCTTTCGTCTGTAGAAACGCTTGGCTCCGCATCTGTTATTTGCTCCGACAAAACGGGTACTTTAACTCGAAACGAGATGACTGTTGAGCGTGTTATAACGCCTAGCGGCCAAGTACAGCTTACGGGTAGTGGGTATAAGCCAGAGGGACGAATGGTTTTGCTGGATTCTTTAGATGCGGATTTGGCGGTTCCTCCAGCTCTAGCAACAGAGGTGATTGGCGCGCTCGGATCTGGGTATTTAGCAAACGATGGCGATTTGCACCATAATGAATCGTCTGACGCATGGCAGCCAGTTGGCGATCCTACCGAGGTTTCGCTTATTGTTGCGGCGCGCAAAACCAAGGCGGACAAGCGTTACGCGCATCTTAGTCGCGTTGCGGAAGTGCCGTTTACTTCTGAGCGCAAACGCATGTCTGTTGTTGTTAAAGACGATTCGGATTCTGGGAATCTTATTGTTTGCGCTAAAGGCGCTCCAGATGTTTTGCTTTCTTATTGCACGCGAATCGCAGTTGCTGGCGCTGTTCGTCATCTTACAGACGGAGATCGCGAAGAGATTCTTGCAAACGTGGAAAAGCTCTCTGGCGAAGCGTATCGCACTCTTGCAATGGCGTATAGGCCGCTTGGCGTAGATAGTTTAGCTAAAGTTGACGGCATGGTTTCTAACGCTGCCGGCCAAATCGCAGATGTTGCTGAACAAAGTGATGTTTTGGAGTCTGATTTGATTTGGAACGGCATGGTTGCGATTATTGATCCTCCTAGAATCGAAGTTCGAGATAGCGTTGCTCAAGCGCATCGTGCTGGAATCCGAACTGTTATGATTACTGGCGATCATCCGCTTACCGCTGCTCGAATCGCTCGCGACCTTGGCGTTATTGGAAAAGATGAGCATGCTCTTACAGGCGATGAGCTTGACGAGTTGCTTTCTAGAGACGATGACAATATTGCTTTCGACGATGCGATTAGCAAAGTGAGCGTGTACGCGCGCGTTGCTCCAGAACACAAGCTTGCGATTGTTTCCTCGCTTCAAAGGCAGGGCAATATTGTTGCTATGACTGGTGACGGCGTAAACGATGCTCCTGCCGTAAAGTCGGCAGATATTGGCGTTGCAATGGGCATTACGGGTACGGAAGTCACTAAAGAATCTGCCAAGATGATTTTGGCTGACGATAACTTCTCTACAATTGTTGCAGCAGTGCGCGAAGGTCGCGGAATTTTCGACAATATTCGTAAATTCTTGAGATATTTGCTTAGTTCCAATGTTGGCGAAGTGTTCACTGTGTTTGGTGGTGTAGTGTTTGCTGGCGCTTTGGGAATTACGCAGCCAAACTCTGTTGGCGTGACTTTACCTCTTCTTGCAACGCAGCTTTTGTGGATTAATTTGCTTACGGACGCTGCTCCTGCGCTCGCAATGGGTGTTGATCCGCAAACGGATGATGTTATGAATAGGCGTCCGCGAAGGCTTACGGATAGCGTTATTGATAAGCCAATGTGGGGAGACATTGTGTTTATTGGTGTGATTATGGCAGCTATAACGCTGATTGGCATGGACATGCATTTGGCTGGCGGATTGTTTACAGACCGCTCCACAACTGTTTTAACTCATGCTTCTCAAATGACTCACGCGCGCACAATGGGCTTCACTATTCTTGTGTTTGCTCAAATGCTTAATGCTCTTGCATCTCGCTCGCATTTGCAAAGCGTGTTTGTTGGCTTGTTCGCAAATCGTTGGCTTTGGGGTGCAATCGCAGTTTCCGTAGTGTTGCAGCTTGCTGTAATTTATATACCATTCCTTAATGGCCCGTTTGGCACAGTTCCGCTCGACTTTATGGAGTGGGTGGAGTGCCTTGGGCTTTCAATGGTTGTGCTTATTGCTTCGGAGTTAAGAAAGTGCGTTTTGCGATTTATTGCTAAGCGCAAAGCTGCATCTTCTGTTGCAATTTCTGCCTAATATTTTCGACCGCGGCACGCGCTACACTTGGCATATTAGTGTATTTAAGTGTTTGTTTTATGAAGTTTTATCGCAAGGAGATTTGACGTTATGCTGTTGTCTGATCGCGACATCCTCAAAGCTCATGACGAGGGTCATATTGATTTGACCCCATGGACCCCAGAAATGGTACAGCCTGCGTCGATTGATGTGCGGCTCGACCGATTCTTCCGATTGTTTAATAATCACGCTTACACCTACGTGGATCCTGCAGAAAATCAGGGGGAGTTGACTGAGCAGTTTGCGGTTGCCCCTGATGAACCTTGGATTTTGCATCCTGGCGAGTTTGCGCTTGGATCCACTTGGGAGTATGTGAAGTTGGATTCCACAATTGCGGCGCGCTTAGAAGGTAAAAGCTCTCTTGGTCGTCTTGGAATTTTAACTCATTCCACAGCTGGGTTTATTGACCCAGGTTTTGAAGGCCACATTACTTTGGAGCTTTCAAATGTTAGCACTCTGCCAGTTAAATTGTGGCCAGGTATGAAGATTGGTCAAATGTGCTTCTTCAAGCTGAGTTCTCCTTGCGAAAATCCTTACGGGTCTTCTGTTAATGGATCTCACTATCAAGGTCAGCGTGGTCCAACACCATCTAGGTCTTATGAGAACTTCTATCGCGCAAATTTGGAAGATTAAATTTATAAGATTATAAGATTAGAGTTGAAAATCTAGATTTGAAAGTCTAAATTTGTAAGATTAGCAACGAATATCAAGAAAAATCAGGGGAAAAGTAGTAAACTTTCAGGAACTTATCAGCTAACGTACTAGCAGCACTAAGGATTATGTGTTTTCATAATATTAGTGAAAAACTTAAAAAGTAATTCACGAAAGCTTATTCATATTTTTTCCTTTAATTTAAACCCCGACTTAAACGGTCGGGGTTAAATTTTTATGTAGCGTTTATGCGTTTAGCGCAGTGTTCGGATTACAAGGGTTATAAATGCCAAAGCTGTGCCGTATGCTGTAGATATGACTAATCATAACGGTGTGATCTCAGATGAGTTCGACAACGGCGAGTTTGACAATAACGACAATAATGGCGATTTTGGCAGTGAGGATTCTGCTGCAAGCGCTTCAAATGGTCTACATGCTGGTCGCGAATCTAGTGTTGTTCCAGGCAGATTCGGCGAAGATTTACATGTAAACGCTGCTAAGTATTCTCGCGGAGAAGCGTCGGCTTACGCTACAAGACCTCTTCTTTTGCTTCTGCACGGGTGGGGTTCCAATGAGGATGATTTGCTTGATTTGCTGCGCGTTGTTGCCCCTTATAATGATGCGATTTCTTTGCGCGCTCCGCTTCGATTAGATCAAGGCGCTTACAGCTGGTTCCATGATGCTGTTCCTCAGGGAGATGACTTAGATCGAGATATGTATGCTGCAGCTGCTGCAATTGACGAGTGGGTTGCTGCGAACGTTCCTGAAGATCGCGCTGTTGTGCCATTTGGTTTTTCGCAGGGTGCGGCGCTTGCTGTTCATATTCTCAGGCTTAACCCTGAACGTTATCGTGCAGCCGTTGCGCTTTCTGGCTTTGTAGCTCCTAATATTGCCAAGGATATTTCTCTTAATGATGATGTTCTTGCAGATCTTAATACGCCTGTTTTCTTTGGTTATGGTTTGGATGATGCTGTTATTCCTCCTTACGAGTTTTCGGCGGCTGCAGCCTGGCTTGAGGAACATACGTGGTTGGAAGAGAAGCGTTACCGCGGACTTGACCATGCCGTTCATATGGAAGAACTTGGCGATATTCGCTCTTGGTTTGCTTTGCACAATATTTCTTCGGGGTTAATGTGACTTTGTGCGCGCGCGAATATGTTCCGCTAATGCAAGAGGCATTGCGACTTGCGCAAGTTGCTTCCGATTGTGGAGAGGTTCCAGTTGGCGCTGTTGTTGTAGATGGTTCTGGTGTGATTATTGGCCGCGGCTCTAATCTTCGTGAGCGAGACTCTGACCCTCTTTCTCACGCAGAAGTTCTTGCGATTAAGCAAGCAGCAGAGAGTAAAAAGTCTTGGAATCTTAGTGATTGCACGCTTGTTGTTACTTTAGAACCTTGTCCTATGTGCGCTGGTGCGATTTTACAAACACATATAAAGCGTGTTGTTTTTGGCGCATGGGATTCAAAACTTGGCGCATGTGGATCTGTTTGGGATATTCTGCGAGATCCTCATGTTGGCTCGCATCCGCAAGTTTTTGGTTCTGTTTGTGAATCGGAGTGTGTTCAGATTCTAAGCGATTTTTTTAAGAATTGCAGGTAGGTTTGATTTACTCAAGTCTTTTCTAGCTTTGTTTAGCCTTGTTCAATATAGTCTAGTTTTGTCTTCTTTTATTGTGTCTTATTTAATCTTATCTACTCGTATTTTTAAATTATTTTATTTTACTAATAATTATTTTAATAATATAAATTTCTTAATATTTTTATCTTGCAATTGCGCTTTTTAAATGTTATAGTTGCGGTAACGTTACCGCACAAGGTTTGCTACGGAAGCGAGAAGAGTGTGAAAACGTTATCTCATAGGTGACTTTGGTCAGCGCTGATGAAGCTACTTAGTGAGATTGAGGTTAGTAAAAACATCATATGCATAGATGCATAGTGTGATTCTCTCAAAAGAGAGGAGTATATGAAAAAACGTAATTTAGAATATAGAATACAAGAGAAAATCAGAGCATATAAATTGCAATGTAAATAATCTTAAATGCTGTACTTGTATAGTTTTGTATAGTGTTACCGATGGGAGGTGCTATGACGTATATTACGATTCGCGATGTTGCACAACATGCTGGAATATCAGTGTCAACTGTGTCTCGTGCATTAAACAACACGGGTCGTATATCGGCAAACACCAAGGCAAAAGTTGAGCGTGCGGTTGCTCAATTAGGTTATATCCCAGATTCGCGCGCGCAAGCAATGCGATCGTTACGCACAAAAACAGTAGGACTGCTTGTGCCAGACATTCGTAACGCATATTTTGCCGAACTCGCTTACACTGTTCAAGACTCATTGTTTGAGGCAGGCTATTGTGCATTTATAGGAACATCATCTGAAAGTGCATCTCGTCAAGATTCATTTATAACCAGTATTCTTTCGCAACGTATTGATGGGGCGATTATAGTTCCTCAAGGTGAAGTTACTGAAGCTATGAGAAAGCTGATTGAGCAGCGACTCCCTATGCTGTTTATGGATCGCCACGTAGAACCGCAAGCTGGCGGCTTAGAACACGTACCAGTAGTTGATTCAGACCCAACAAAGGGCATTCGTGATGCGCTGTTAGATGTTCTGCAACATGGTTTTCACTCAGTTGGCTATATTTCTGGCCCAATTATTGCTTCGCCCTCGTTGCAAGAACGTGAGCAAGCATTTAGAACCGTGGCTTCAGAGATATTTGGCGAAGAGCATGTATTCGTAGAATCAACAGGATTTGACCAGTCGTCGTGTGCAAGCGTAATGCATCGCATGATTAATGTTGGAGTGAAAGCTCTTATTATTGGCTATTCGCCAGATGCGTTGCGAGTAATGCAAGTGATGGCTCAAGAAGGATTAGTAATAGGCAAAGATATATCATTGATTTCTTTCGATGATGTAGAAGTGTTTCGCCTAGCAACTCCACGTATTTCTGTGATTTCACAGCAAGTTCAACGTATTGGCCACATAAGTGCTGCACTGTTTTTAGATATGCTTGAGAATAATGGTGACGTTAAATCGCAGCGTGTAGAAACTGTGTATATCCCTCGCGAATCGCTAGGGCGAGCATAGATTCGTAAAAAGCTGCAAAATATCGTCATTCTTTAATGGTTTATCTATCAGTATTTCAACTGATTATTGCACTGTAACTTTGTTGTACGTGTATTAATTGTTTGAGTGAACATTGTTCGTACTCTGTACTTTGCACATTGTACTTAATGTTTTATTCGCAATTCGCAAGTCAATATAAACGTAACTAAACAAACAATAACTTGACGTAATCAATGGTAATTTCGCGAGCGCATTGATGCTATAGCGAAGGAAGAGGCTAAACATGACGGAGCTGTCATTAGTAGGAGTATCGAAAATATTCGGTAATTCTACTGTAGTTGACAATGTGTCAGTAAAAGTAAAGCCAGGTGAAGTTCATGTTCTACTTGGTGAAAATGGTGCTGGCAAGTCAACTGTTATTAAAATGATGAGTGGCATTTATCAGCCAGATAAAGGTCATATTGAGATTAACGGTAAAACGGTGCGTATTCCTAATGTAGATGCTGCGCGCAAATTAGGTATTGCTGTAATACACCAAGAGTTAAATTTAGTGCCTGAACTTTCTATTATGGAAAATCTGTTTCTTGGCATGCTACCAACCAAAGCTGGTTTTGTTGATCGTGCAACTATGCGATCTAAAGCAAAAGAGGCATTGCAAGTTATTGGCTTAGAAGAAGATGTAGATAGGCCAATGGGAGAGCTTGGAGTGGCTCGTCAACAAATGGTAGAAATTGCTAAAGCGCTTATGCAACATGCATCTATTCTTATTCTTGACGAACCGACAGCAGCACTTACAAAACGTGAGTGTGAACAATTATTCAGCATTATTGCAGATTTGAAATCTAAAAATGTTGGAATGGTATTTATTTCTCACCATTTGGATGAGATTGCGCGAGTTGGAGATGTAGTAACCGTACTTCGAGATGGAAAATACGTTGACACTGTTAGTGCAGATGTTCCAGAAAAAGAACTTGTAAGGTTAATGGTTGGACGCGATATAACTAATCAGTTCCCGCATGGGAATAGGCATCAAGGCAAGGAACTGCTAAAAGTAGAAGGATTAACGCGAAAAGGTGCTATTGAGGATGTGTCTTTTAGCGTTCATGCTGGAGAAGTCGTTGGACTTGCAGGCTTGGTTGGTGCTGGTAGGACTGAGGTTCTTCGTGCAATATTTGGAGCGGATACTTACGATTCGGGATCTGTTTCAGTAGACGGAAAAGCGATTCCTAAAGCAAATATTGCTGGCAGCATTGCTGCAGGTCTTGGATTAGTGCCAGAAGATCGTCGCGTGCAAGGTCTTATTTTGGAGGCATCTGTTGCAGATAATCTTGGAATCTCTACGTTAATTCCTACATCTCATGCTGGTTTTGCAGATTTGAAAGGTCAGCGTGCGCATGAAGAAGAAACTGCAGAGAAATTGCGTATTCGCATGGCAAATATTGATCAGCTTGCTGGTTCGCTTTCTGGTGGAAATCAACAGAAAATCGTATTTGGCAAGTGGTCTATGGCAAACGTAAAAGTGCTGCTTTTGGATGAGCCTACTCGTGGCGTTGATGTTGGCGCTCGCGTTGAAATCTATGAGCTTATTAACAATATCGTTGAAAACGGTGGAGCAGTACTTATGGCTTCGTCAGATTTACCTGAAGTTCTAGGAATGTCTGATCGTATTTTCGTAATGTCAAACGGCAAGATCAGTGGAGAGCTTGCTGCAAGCGAAGCTACGCAGGAAAAGGTTATGGAACTTGCCGTAACGCATCTTAGTGAATCAGATAAATAGGAATAAATAGCAATAAATAACAATAAACAACATGGCGTGAAGTCATATTGAAAAATTAAAAATTGAAAGATTACTTGTAAAACGTAAAACTTGCGTTCTGCAGTTTGAAAAGCGCAAATAGGTGCTGTGAACTGTTGGAAACTCGTTAAAGGAGTATTTGTTATGAGTGCTACAAAGAGCGAAAAATCTCACCGTTTAGGGTATGGTGCAGACGACAAAGGCTTTTTGCCAACGTTAAAAAAATTTGCATCTCGTAATGGTGCACTTATTGGTTTGATTATTTTGTGTGCAGCGCTTTCTTGCGCTACGCCTGCATTTTTAACAAGTGTAAATATTCTCAACGTTGGAATTCAAGCGGCTACGGTAGCAATTTTGGCATTTGGTCAAACTTTCGTAATCGTTTCAGCTGGAATTGATTTGTCGGTTGGTGCAGTTGCTGCAATTTCTAGCATGCTTGTTGCTTACACCGGCGCTTCTATGGGCTTGCCTCCAATATTGACTATTATTATTGGCATTGCTACAGGCGCAGTTTTTGGCTTAATTTCTGGCGTTGCTAATGCTTTTCTTAAGCTGCCGTCGTTTATTGCCACGTTGGCAATGATGTCTGTGGCTCGTGGACTTACGCTGGTTGTTTCGGATGGTCGTCCTATTTCCACTTCGGGCATGGTGAATTTCTTCGGAGCAACAATATGCGGAATACCTATGCCAATAGTGATGATGATTATTATGGGCGTTATTTCCGCAATAATCTTGAACTTCACTACTACAGGTCGTTCAATGTATGCTGTTGGCGGAAATATGGAAGCATCTCGTCTTTCTGGCATAAACATTCATAAAACTCAAATTATGGTGTTTATTCTTTCTGGCGTTTTTGCTGCTGTAGCTGGTTTAGTGATTGCAGGGCGTTTGCATTCTGCTCAGCCTCAAGCAGCTACCGGTTACGAGATGGATGCTATAGCGTCTGTGGTTATTGGTGGCGCATCGCTTTCTGGAGGCAAAGGTAAGATTTCAGGCACATTCGTAGGCGCAATACTTTTGGCTGTTATTCGTAATGGCTTGAACATTTTGAACGTTTCTTCCTTCTGGCAGCAAGTTGTTATTGGCTTGGTGATTGCGTTTGCTGTAAGCCTCGATACTTTGCGACGCAAGGAAGATACTCACTGAAATAAGGCATACTAAGCAATTAATAGACATATTAATAATCCGTAGAAACTTGATCTCCTTGCTTAGAAGGGGGGTGTTTATAAAGGTATTGACTTAATGGTGGCAAGCATCAATGCCTAAATGCAGCAAAAATATAATAAGAAATCTAACAAAAATCTAATAAAAATAATTTAAATTATAACTGAAAACAATTTAACAATATGGTAAATAAATGGCAAAAACATCAGCCTTATTTATGCAAATAATGTTTTAAATATTGTGATTTGCGATTAATAAGGCAATAGTCAAAGGAGATATGATGAATTATCTAGTTATGCGCCGTGGTATGAAGCTCGCTTGTGCTGTTGCAGCAGCATCGGCTCTTGTTTTCAGCATGAGTGCGTGTGGAAATGCAAGCTCTAACGACAAGGTTGCGCTGTTAGTGTCTACGCTAAATAATCCATTCTTTGTGGATTTGCGTGATGGTGCGCAAGCGGAAGCCAAGAAGCTGGGAGTTGATTTACAGGTTTCAGATGCTCAGAACGATTCTTCTAAGCAGCAAGATCAAGCTCAAAACGCGCAATCTCAAGGTGCTAAAGCAGTAATTATAAATCCTGTGGATTCCGATGCTGCTGGCCCAGCCGTTGCGCCACTTCTTAGCTCTGGTATGCCTGTGATTTCTGTGGATCGTTCCGTAACTGGCGAAAAAGTTACTTCTCACATTGCCTCCGATAACGTGGCAGGAGGTGCTCAAGCTGCCGATGCGCTCGCTAAGAGCATGGGAGAAAAGGGCGAAGTTCTAATTTTGCAAGGCATCCCAGGTGCTGCTTCTACGCGAGATCGTGGCAAAGGTTTTAAAGATCGCATTAAGAAGTATCCAAATATTAAGGTTGTTGCGGAGCAGACTGCTAACTTTGATCGTGCTGAGGCGTTGAACGTTGCAACCAACTTGTTGCAATCTCATCCGAACGCAGCTGGCATTTACGCCGAGAATGACGAGATGGCATTAGGTGCAATCCAATCATTAGGTGCTAAAGCTGGTAAAGATGTTAAAGTAGTTGGCTTCGATGGTACTGCCGATGGCATGAAGGCTATTAAGGCTGGAACAATGGCTGGCACTATTGCTCAGCAACCAAAGGAGCTTGGGCGTTCTGCCGTTGCTGCAGCTGTAAAAGCTATTAAGAAGCAAACTGTTCCAAAGACTGAGCCAATTACTGTGAAAACAGTTACAGCAAAGAATGTAGCCGATTTCGAGTAATAGTAAATCAAGTAGTACAAAAAAGTAGTAAACCAAATAGTGTGAAAAGTGTACAAAAAGTAGTACAACATTTATATGGCGTTGAAATCGTTGACTTGTATGCTAAGCGTAACAATTAATACGATTTTATTGCATATGCAACGTGTATGTTGTCATCGTTTTCAACGCCGCACTATTTGTTGTTTTTAATATCACATTATTTTGGATGCATTATTTGTAAATATATAAAAAGTAAATATTTAAAATAAGTAAATATAAATAAGTAGATATTTAGTCTTATAACAATCATTACAGCAAGCATTTAAGCTTGATGAGCATTTGCTATTATGCGATTATCACTGTTGATAGTCACTAATGCAAGGTAAAAATTTAATATCATAAGGAGAAAAATGTTAACTCATGGCATCTTGAACTCGCAATTAGCGGCTGCTCTGGCAAAGCTTAGGCATAAGGATCAATTTGTTATTTCTGATTGCGGATTACCAGTTCCACAAGGCGTAGAGGTAATAGATTTAGCTTTAGTGTTTGGAATTCCACGATTTAGCGATGTGCTGAATGCAATCAAAGCTGATTTGGTACTTGAATCAGGCATAATGGCTAAAGAAGCATGCAATAAAAAGCCAGAAGAGTGGGTAAAAGAATCCTTAGGCGTGCCGCTAACATACGTTCCACACGATGGCGATGAAGGTTTTAAAGCTTTAGTTTCACAAGCAAAATTTGTGATTCGTACAGGCGAAACTACGCCATATTCCAACGTTTTATTGCGCTGTGGCGTTCCTTTCTAAATTTCTAAATTGTGGTGTTCTTTTATAAATTTTTAATATTAAAGATTAGTTGCTGATTTAGGAGAAAAATGCATTGTTATAGTAAGCTTGATTCGTTAAGTGGATTAGAAAATATTGCGTCGCTCCGCTTAAACGATTTAAAAGTTACGCAAGAGAATATGCAAGAATCACATAAAGCGGATTCAAACGCTATTGCAATAGTCGGCTCTATGAATGCGGATTACACTATTGTGGCAGATCGTCTTCCTAACCCAGGAGAAACCATTAATGGAAACGAGATTCGCGTGTTGCCAGGTGGAAAATCTGGTAATCAAGCTGTATCGGCTGCAAAACTCGGTGCACACGTTAAAATGTTTGGTGCAGTTGGCAATGATTCCAATGCTGATTTTCTCCTAAATTCTTTGCAATCTTCCGGAGTTGATACAACTTGTGTTCGTCGCGTAGAAAATAAAAAGAGTGGCGCAACTGTGATTACTGTAGATGCTCATAGCGGTGAAAACACTATTGTGTATGCTCCAGGTTCTAATTCTTTAGTAGATTGTGAGTATATTCAATCGCCATTAGTAAAATCCGCTCTTACTAGCGCAAAAGTTCTTGGTCTTTGTTTAGAAAGTCCTTTAGAAACTGTAACTATGTGCGCACAACTAGCGCATGAAAACGGCGTAAAAGTGCTTCTTAACGATTCGCCATTTTTAAACAAGTTGCCTAAAGATTTGATTGATTCTGCGGATATTTTGCTTGTTAACGAGCATGAGATGGCGCAACTTTTGAATATTGAAGAGCCAGATGATGGCGATTGGTATTCTTTTGATTGGAATCATGTAGCTCACGCTATGCATGATTTTGGCTTTGATGAAGCTGTAGTTACTCTTGGCTCTAAAGGCTCTGTAGTGTTGGATTATTCAAAAGAGGATTGCGTATGCATGATTTCCCCTCAGAGAGTTAAAGCTGTTGATACAACTGGCTGCGGTGATGCTTTTATGGGCACAATATTAGCTTGTTTGTCTGTAGATATGCGTTTAGACGAAGCTGCCGCGTTAGCGTCTTATGTTTCTGCGTATGCAGCTACTGGTTTTGGCGCTCAAGCTTCTTATGGCACAGTTGAACAAATTCGTCAATTTTTTAATGTTTAAGTGACTGAGTTGTAGGTGATTGCGATATACGCATATTTGTGAGCATTATTAGTTGGTAATTGCATTTTAAATAATACAAAATTTTGACATTCTCAAAAAACTGTGTAATATGCTATAAAAACCAAAAAGCAGTTGGCTGATTTTAGTCACTACAATCAGCTTTACTGCTTTTTACTATATTCATAGTCGCTTCGACGAATTTCCATGTATGTACGAATTTCGCCTAAGCACATTTTTACCTAAAAGGAGGTGTCACTATGAGTGGCATGAAATATGCAATGATCGGTTCTGGAGCTATGGGGTATCGCTATGGCGTTTTGTTGCAGGAAACGGCTGGCATTCATGTTGATTTCATTGATGCCTGGGATGAAAATGTGAATAAAGTTCGCGAGCAAGGCGGCGTAATGGTGAGCCGCGATCATGAGAATCGTCATCTTGTGCCAATCAATATGTATACCCCTGAGGATTATGAAGGCGATCCAGATGTGTGGATTGTGTTTATGAAGCAGATGCAACTTGCTCAAATGTTGGAGCGATGCAAGCATTTGTTTAAGGATCATCAGGTTGTGTTCGCGGCAATGAATGGTTGGGGTCATTTTGAGAAGCTTCAGCAATATTTCTCGGATGATCGTATTTATGGCGGCACTGCAATGATTGCAACCGTGCTGAATGGCCCGGGCGACGTTGATTTTATTGGTAAAGTCGGCGTTGGTACGATGAATATGTGCGCGTTGAACGAGCAGGTGAGTGATGTTGAGCTTGCTATGCGAGATGATTTTAAAGCTGCTGGCTTGAATCCTACTATTACGGAAGATTTCAAGGGTACTTGCATGGCGAAGGTAGTTTTTAATTCCGTAGTTAACACTTTGTGCACAATGTATCAGATTCAGATGGGTCAGTTTATTTCGTACCAAGGGGCTATGGATATGGCTCGCCAACTTATTGACGAGGCATACGATGTGTGCGATCGTGCAGGAATTCGTATGGTTAATACGCGTCAGCAGGAGTTGGAGGCTATTGATTACGTGAGCCGAGTGGCAAATCCTTTGCACTATCCTTCTATGTATCAAGATATGAGTCGTGGACGAAAAACAGAGGTTGATTATATCAACGGTTATATTGCGAAGCTTGGTCGCGAAAATGATTATGTATGCCGCACTCACGAGTTCTTAACGCACGGAGTGCATTTGGCGGAGCTTGCATTCAAATTGCATAATCAGCAGTGATTTGGAGAGCATTCTACAATTCGTACAATGAATGAGAAGGAGACACGGCTCGTGGTTTTTACTACGGGCCGCTTTTTATTATCCGCGCGTAACATCTAATATGCTGATAAAATTTAGAGTCTAAAATCATAAATACTATTAAATAAATAAAATTATTTGTAATAAATAAAACTGTAATAAAAATACTTATTGACGTAAATTAATGGGGAATGTATGACTACTTTTGACAGAGCGAATTTGCCAGAATCCGTGCGCACAAACGGTGCTACGCCAAACCCTTGGTGGGCGAATGCAGTTGTGTATCAGATTTATCCGCGAAGCTTCCAAGATACTAACGGCGACGGAATCGGTGATTTGAAGGGCATTACTTCGCGTCTTGATTATTTGGCTGATTTAGGTGTTGACGTGCTTTGGCTTAGCCCTGTTTACAAGTCTCCACAAGACGATAACGGCTACGATATTTCCGATTATCAAGATATTGATCCGCTTTTTGGCACTCTAGAAGATATGGACGAGCTTCTGGCAGAAGCGCACAAGCGCGGGCTTAAGGTTGTGATGGATTTAGTAGTAAATCACACTTCCGACGAGCACGCTTGGTTCCAGGCTTCAAGAGATGCTTCTAGCGACTACGCAGACTGGTATTGGTGGAGACCAGCGCGCAAAGGTTGCGTTCCTGGGGAGCCAGTTGCTGAGCCAAATAAGTGGGGCTCGTATTTTGGCGGTTCTGCGTGGACTTACGATCCAAAGCGCGGCGAATATTACTTCCACCAGTATTCGCCAAAGCAGCCAGATTTGAATTGGGAAAATCCTGCGGTTCGTGCTGCCGTGTACAAGATGATGAATTGGTGGATGGATCGCGGAATTGACGGCTTCCGTATGGATGTGATTACGCAAATTTCTAAGCAAATAGATAGCGAAGGACGTTTGCCAGGGGAATACGGTTCGCAGATTGAAGATGCGCCAGCAGGCGACGACGGCTACTCTTCGCCGTATTTCTTCTGCTCCGATGGCCCTCGTTTAGACGAGTTTTTGCGCGAGATGCGCGAGGCGGTTTTCAAAGGTCGTGAAGGTTTCTTAACTGTTGGCGAGGCTCCTGGAATTTCCGCGCATCGAAACACTTATATTACAAATCCTGCTAATGGTGAGCTAGACATGCTCTTCTTGTTCGATCAAGTTAATGTTGATTGCGCAAATGGCACTAAGTGGAATCCTATTCCTCTTAAGTTGACGGCATTAAAACGCGCAATGGCAGATCAGCAGCAGGCAGTTAGCGATGCTGGTTGGGCGAGCCTGTTCTTTAATAATCACGATCAGCCGCGTGCGCTTTCTCGCTGGGGTAGTGAGGCTAGCGATGAGATGCGCGTGCTTTCCGCTAAGGCGATTGCAATGCTCTTGCACATGCACCGCGGCACTCCGTACGTGTATCAGGGTGAAGAAATTGGCATGACTAACGCGCACTTTACACGTCTCGAGCAGTATCGCGATTTGGAAGCGTTAAATATGTTTAAGCAGCGCGTAGAAGAAGCGCATATTCAGTCGGCTGAGTCGATGATGGATGCGCTCGCAAAGCGCGGTCGCGATAATTCTCGAACGCCTATGCAATGGAATGCGTCTAAATATGCGGGATTCATGCCTTTTAATGTTCCGTCGCAAAATAATGCACAGCCGTGGATTAGCGTGAATCCTAATTATGTAGATATTAACGCGGCTGAGCAAATGGAAGATTCGGATTCTGTTTATTCGTTCTACAAGCGTTTGATTGAGTTGCGTCATTTGCAGCCTGTTGTTTCGGCTGGTTCTTGGAATTTGATTGATGCGGATGATGAGTGTGTTTACGCGTTTATTAGGAAGGTTGAGCAGACTTGTGAGAATGCTAAGGCGGATGAGACAGGTCTTGAGAATGGTGTGCGTTCTTCAAGCGCGGTTGCTGGCGATTCTTCCTCTGTCTCGATAAAGAAGCTGCTCGTAATGGTAAATATGACGGATTCGTCTGTGGCAATACCTGCTCAAAGTGCCGAATTGTTGCGTAATGTCGCCTCTAATGGCGTATCGTATGATGATGTGATGATTTCTACCTACAGCGCGGATCATGCTCTTAAATCACTTAAAAATGGCACGCTTGCGCCTTGGGAGGGAATCGCTGTTAGCTTGCAATAATTATTTTGAAATAGTCACTTTGTAATATTCACTTTGCAATAGTTTCGTCTACTAATTTTGGCAGAGCTTTCGCAATATCTTCGCGTATTATGCGCTCTGCCAAATAATCGTATTGCGTAGCGCCCAGGTTCATTATCGTAATCGGCACTCCTGCGCGAGCAGCTAGTGGCACAAGGCTGGCAGCTGGAAACACTTCTAGCGTGGAGCCAATAACCCACAGTTCGCTTGCTTGCATAATCGCCTGCGCGCTGCGTTCCATCGCCCCTTCGGGAAGTGCTTCTCCAAAATATACTACGTCCGTTTTTATAAGACCATTGCAAGGCATATTTCCGCGATACGGCAGCGCGCGCCTGCAATGTGGGTCTGGGTGTGCGTCTAAGTCGCGCATAATGTCTGCTGTATTGTAGCTTGCGTGGCAGCTCATGCAGTGTGATGTTCCAATGCTTCCGTGCAAGTTCACTACAATATCTGGGCTGTTTCCAGCTTTTTCGTGAAGCGCATCAAAGTTTTGAGTGGCGATTAAGTCCAGCATCCCAGCTTTCTCAAGTTTTACTAGCGATTTGTGTGCTGTTCCTGGCTGAGCGTTCCAAACTGGCGACTCTTTTTGCCAGCGCCAAGAGTAAATGCGTTCCTCTTCACTGCTTAAAAACGCGTCTATATCGTAAACGCTCATTTGCTCTGGGTGTTTAGTCCAAACTCCATCTGGGCCTCGAAAGTCTGGAATGCCAGCGCTTGTAGATATTCCCGCGCCTGTTAGAGCCACAATGTGATTGTGTGAGTTGTTCTTGCTGTTTTTCTCGCTATTTCTCATATACCTATATATAGCACGCGAACGCATAGCACGTATACATATTGTATGCATATATTTTGTTTACGTTGTTTGCGTTGTGTATTTTGATTATTTTGCTCGATTGCTTTGCGCGACACTCCCGGGTTTTGCGT
>NZ_JARFVR010000007.1:0-116282 GCF_055818025.1 Gardnerella sp. c11Ua_71
TTTTTATTATTTAAGTTTAGGTTATCGTCGAACACGTTCATATTCTTGTAGTGCGATTGTACTTGATTTACGTCGTGTCGTTATACAAACGCACTACATGGAAGGTCCTCGTTCGCGCGGTCTAAGCGCGCTCACGTCTTCGCCGCCGTAGAAGCACACCGTGCTTCTACGCTAAGCGGCTCAGCGCTCCGAATTACCTTTTCGCGCTACGATTCTCAAGCGAAAAGGTAGGTCGTCGCGCATATAAATAACGTCATAACGAACATATATAGTCAAACATAGGTTCGGGGTGCGCATAAGCGCTGAGATTATACCCGTTGAACCTGATCTAGTTAGTACTAGCGAAGGGAAAATCATGACTACTGTGTCGTGTTCTAAAAATAATGAATTCTCAACTAATGCTCGTTGCAAGCAATTCGTTCAAGATGTACGTGAATGCATTGAAACTTTACGCGCAAAAAATCCGCTAACACATTGCGTAACGAATAATGTTGTTCAAGAAATAACAGCAAACGTTCTGCTGGCTGCTGGAGCATCGCCAGCAATGGTCGTAGATGCAGAAGAAGCTGAAGTATTTGCTCAAATCGCATCTGGTGTATTAGTAAACATTGGAACGTACAGGCCAGTAGACAAAGAATCTATGGATGCTGCGATTCGCGGAGCTGTAAAAGCACACACTCCATGGGTTCTTGACCCAGTTGCAGTTGGCGGTTTAGCTCCACGCACGCAATACGCGCGCGAAATTGTTAAAAGTCATCCTGCTGTAATTCGTGCCAACGCTTCCGAAATCTTAGGCTTAGCTGGAGAAGAAAGCGGCGGTAAAGGCGTAGACGCTGGAGATTCCGTTGATTCGGCAGTTGCAGCAGCTAAGAAGCTAGTTAAACGCTACGGCTCGGTAGTGGCTATTTCTGGCGAAAAAGACGCTATTTATGGGCACGGATGCTCGGCACGAGTTTCTGGCGGCCACGAAATAATGACGAAAGTAGTCGGCACGGGCTGCTCTCTTGGCGCGTTGGTGGCAGCATACGTTGGAGCAAATCGAAATCGACCTTTTGCAGCAACAGTTGCCGCGCACGTACACGCTGCTGCAGCAGGAACTTGGGCAGCGCAACGTTCAACATTGCCAGGGTCATTTAGAAAATTATGGATGGATGCGCTTATGGATTTGAGCGCAGACGAGATGCTGAAATTAGCGAATATTGAATTTGAACTCGATCCTGTTGATTGGTCTCTATACTTTATAACAGACCCAAAGATGAGTGATCGAGCAGAAGAAGATATTGTAGTTGATTGCGTTAAAGGCGGAGCAAGCGTAGTCCAATTGCGCGATAAGTACGCAAATAGCGAAACTTTTAACAATAAAGCTCAAAGCCTGCGAGACAAAATGCTTGCTAATGGTTGCGGAGACGTGCCGATTTTTGTTGACGATCGTATAGATTGCGCTAAAAACTTAGGGTTCAACTTGCATGTTGGGCAAACAGACACGCCTTATATTGAAGCGCGTAAGTCTATTCCTGCAGAGTGGATGGTTGGACTTTCTATAGAAAAGTTAGAACAGTTAGATTACGTTTATAACGAATGTGCTAAAGAAAATGTGGCATTACCAGATGTTATTGGAATAGGTCCGATTTGGCCTACTGCCACTAAGCCAGACGCTGCTCCTGCTTTAGGAGTTGAAGGAGTAGAAAAGATTGCTAAACGCGCTAAAGAACTCGGCATTAGCACTCTAGGAATCGGCGGAGTTAATGAAAATACCGTGTTTCCTATTAAAAGCACTTCAATAGATGGTTTATGCGTAGTATCTGCTCTAATGCTTGCGCAAAATCCTTGCGAAGAAGCACACAAATTACGCGATGCTATTACAAAGGAATAAAAATAATGAATAATCAATTTTCGCAAACTCAAGCACCTTTGCAATCAATTTCTAAATTATATGATTCAAGCCTAAGGCCATCTTCCTTGCCATCTTTAGAAGAGCCAATTATTCCGCGAGTGCTAAGCATTGCTGGAACTGATCCAACAGGCGGAGCTGGAATTCAAGCTGATCTAAAATCAATCACAGCATCTCATGGATTTGCAATGTGTGTAACAACTAATTTGGTTGCTCAAAACACTTGCGGTGTGCGCGAAGTTTACGCTCCTCCAACAGACTTTTTGCAAGCGCAACTAGAAGCAGTATTTGATGACGTAACTATTGATGCTGTAAAAATCGGCATGCTTGGAGACAAATCATATATTAGCCTAGTTCAAGATTGGCTTAAGAATCATCCTGTTCCTGTTGTTGTGTTAGACCCAGTAATGGTAGCAACTTCGGGAGATAGGTTGCTTGAAAAGTCTGCAGAAGATGCAATGCGTGAGTTTGCGCCTCTTGCAGATGTGATTACGCCAAACATACCTGAACTCGCAGTATTATGCGATAAACAGCCTGCATCTAATTTTGAAGAAGCTTATGCTCAAGCAAGCGAGTGGAGTGCAAAAAACAATACTATTGTTATTGTTAAAGGCGGCCACTTAACAAGCGAAGATGCTGGTAATACTGTTGTGTTCCCAGATGGCCACAGAGTGCACGTTCCTTGCCCTAGGGTTGATACAACAACAACGCATGGCACTGGCTGCTCGCTATCTTCCTCGCTTGCTACGCGCATAGGATTAGCGTTGCGAGAAGGCAAGAAGCTAAGCGATTACAGTACAGTAGCGGATGCTTTAGCATGGTCGTCAAGATGGCTTAACGAAGCTATTGCTTGCGGTAAAGATTTGCATGTTGGCAAAGGTCATGGGCCTGTGAACCATGCTGCTCGTAATTATCGTTTGGAATTAGATTCTTCGTCAACTCCTTGGGAGCATATGCAAACTAGTGGCTTAGACGGATTAACTGCGCAAAGCGTAGTCGTAAAAGCTCATAGCAAGGCTAGAAAGCCAAATGTGGAGCCTTGTGGCCCTTGGACTCAAGCTTTATGGGATGCTAGTGCAGATGTCGATAACAACATTATGAAAATGCCATTTATTAAGGCTTTAGGTAATGGAACGCTTGACTCCGACTTGTTTGCTTTCTACATAAGTCAAGATTCTGAATACTTGAAGCGTTACTCGCGCGCGCTAGCTGCTGTTGGAGCTAAAACGCCAGATAATGAAGCTAGAGTGCGTTGGGCTACGGGTGCAGCTATGTGCATAGAAGCGGAATCGCAGTTGCACAGAGATTGGCTTGGAAGCAGAAATATAAGCATTGATGCGTCTTGCTCGCCAGTAACGTTAGCTTACGTAAATCACTTACTTGCTTCTACAATGGCAGAAGATTACGTGATTGGAGCTGCATCCATATTGCCATGCTATTGGCTTTATGAAGAAGTGGGGCAAATTTTAGTCAAAAATAATACTCCTGAAAACCCATATCATGATTGGATTTCAATGTATTCTTCTAATGATTTTGAGTCAGGAGTAAGAATGGCAGTTAAATTTGTTGAGAGAGCTTTTGAAGAAGCTGGCCCACAGGCTCGAATTCTTGCTGCTCAAGCATATATGACTTCATGCATTTACGAGTATGAGTTCTTTAATCAAGCTCATAGAGCATTGAGGTAGATGGTTTGATAGCTTGATAGCGCTGATGCATTGACTTCGTCTTTATTAACAAAATCTAGAAGATTTGAAGATGAGTAAAAGCGTCAGCGCATTTTTATAATACGCATGTCTCTTATTTATTGTTGATTTTCTGAGCAGCGCAGATGCACAAGTGACTTGCTTAAGACCTTGCTTAAGACTTAAATCGTGAGTAGTAAAAGTTACCTAAATTCGCTAGTCAATTTTCCTATCTGCATATTTTCCCATTTTCATATCTCCCTATCTTCCTATCTTGCAAAACTCAAAGTACTTTGGAAAATATCAAATAGAATTGCATTCAATGACGGTTATGCATTTGCGATGATTTTGTATGCAATGCCTATTTACTGAATTGATAAATAGGCATATACTTATATGTGTGAAGCGAAAAGAGTTGGAGAAAAAACTCAATCAGCTTGCAAGAAGTACTAATAGACAAATAACTTGGTCTGAGGGCGGTAATCATAGCAAAGTTTGCATTGGCGAATTGGCTACTACTGTTCCGAGGCATAATGAAATAAATGAGCTTACTGCTAGAAGCATTATTAGATATTTTGAAAGGAACCTGCAGGCATGATAGGAGCAATGAGTGTTACTGAGCATGATAATGCAACAAATTGTTTGCAAAAGGTGACTGCTATAGCTCGCAGATGCGATGACTGGTGGGCTATAGAAGTGCCAGAAATACCAGGATTATTTACTCAAGTACGTAGGCTTGATAAGGTTGCAGCAATGGTAAAAGATGCTGCTGCAACTTTAAATGTTAAAGTCAATTGCGTGGAAGTAACTCCGAAACTTAGTGAGCAAGATGAGCTTATGCTTCAGCGCATGTTAGATGCAAAATCTGCAGCTATAAAAACTCAAGAAGAAGCGTCTATACTTATGCGTGAAACAGTTCGTATACTAAGGAATCAGGGATTGACGGTTCGTGATGTTGCAGAGCTTACGGGGGTTACTCCGCAGCGAATAAGCTCGCTTAAATCTTAGTGATTTAATGCAATGCGGTTGGGGCTATGCACAAGCAAGTTGCTCAGTAGTGTATAAACTCTATGCAAAACAAATCAATAGCGGATAAATAAGTAAAGGTCAAGTCGTAGGATGTGTGGCTACAACTTGACCTTTGAAAATTGCGATATGTTTTTAAGTTAAAATCGCAGTCTAATGCTTTTATTTATTCTTGGCAATTCCAAGAGCTTTTGAACTTTCATCCTTGTCAAGGCCTATAAATAAAAGCACGATTATGCCAATAATCAGCGGAACATAACCGTATCCAGATCCGTGGATTATGCCGAATATTTCCATAAGTCCATTTGCTATTACGGCTAGTGAAGATACTATAAAATATAGTTGAGCGCACCACGGTTTTTTAATGAGAAACATGGTTGCAAGACCAAATAATCCAGCGATAATTTGAGGCACTCCCCATAGATAATCATTACGCATTACAATCAGCGCAATTCCGCTAGCAAGAAATACACCATTGGCTATTGTCCAAAATACGGATGGAATTTGTGCTTTTGTATCTTCTAAATTACTCATATTCTTCTCCTTCTAATACAAGAAAATAATTGTGTATATCAAACCTTTACAACTTATAAATTAATGGCGTGCTAAAAGGTAAACAATATCTTGTCTAGGAAAACCTTTACAAATAATTACTATCTAAAACTGCTTAAGATTCATTAATCTTTTAAACTGAATCAGTAAGCCATACTATCTATACAGTTATGTTCATTTTTGAAAGGAATAACTGCATTACATTCCCAATACTTACCAAAGGCTCGAAAATAGAGTGAACCGCCTAAATGCTTTATGGTATCGCGATGAAGCAAAAGTCCTTTTTGAGATACTGAGCGAATTGCATCTTTACTTTTCCCGCCCAAAAATCGAACATTGAACTGTTTTATAACAATTTGTTTTTCGCGTATCGAAATTCTGATGTAATAAACTAAAGAAGCATATTTTCGCATGTTCAAATATAGTTCTTCGATTAATTCAATAACTTCACAGATGATTTCATTGCTAATGTCTTCAGGAATATCGTTACTAGATATGTTGCATATTGATCTTCCTTTTAATCCACAAGATGTATTGATTGAGTCGTTCATTTGTAGTGTATCTTCAATGTGCTGAATGAACTCGCTTCGAGCATCTTGCTTAGCAGTATTTCCACGTAGAATGTCGATAATATTATGTCCTTCTTCAAAAGCCTGATCTGCCAAATCATTTATTGCCTCAATAGCACTTCGCTGTTTTTTAGAAATAGACTTGTCAAGTAATGCTATTTTACTTTGTAGTGCAATATCTGCAATCTTATTAGTTAATCTATCGTGCATTCGCACAGCCAGATGAAGATTATTAATTGTTTGCTTATCTTTTTCATAAAGAACCATTTTTTGGTGAGAAATGCGCAAAATAATACCAGTGCAAACGCAAAATATATTTATTAAAAGGTAAGCAATAAGATACTTGAAAGACAAAGTTGATAGGTATCGGTATGCAACGTAGTGTAATGCATCTATTACTAAGAATAAAGGTAGTGTAAATTGAATCGGATATAAATACGAAATAAAAACAAATGATATGATGAGCCCGAAAGTTACTGGTGGAAGATTCAGACTAGGAATAACAAGAATGCTGAGATGTACAAAAATATAGCACATGCTCATAAAATGCGGGAGCAAGCAAAGAAACAGATTTATAGCAGCAAGAATCATGTAAACTATGACAAGTTGTATTGTGCTATTGTCGCTATTTGAGTAAATATATGCATCCATTGCGCTCGACAAACATCCCAATAGTAAAAATGTTTTATTGTCAATAAGCTTTTCTCGTAAACGACGCATTAAGAAAATAATCATTGTGTATCATTTCCTAAATATTCATCATGCAGCCATGTAGTAATAAGTTGTGAACGATTTGTCACATTCAATTTTTTGAACACGCGACGAAGGATAGTTTCCACAGTACAAGTTTCAACAAATAAACGTTTGGCGATTTGCGCATTAGTCATGCCTTTACTGCACAACTTTATAATTTCAGTCTCATGATTCGTTAAAGCAAGGCGTCCATTTTTTGGCTTATTTTGCAAACGCTGAAATGCTGTCGTCGTGTCGTCAAAATGAAGATCTCCTATTATTTGTGGCTTGAACGTGCCATTGGCAATACTGCTAAGCATGGCGCAAATAGTTTCTGGGTGGTTCTTTCCAACAATGCCTTGCGCGCCTGCTGTTGATGCTTTTAAAGCATAATCGTTTATAGGGAATGAAGTTATAGCAATTATTATTGGGAGTGAGTATCTTCTTCGCAATTCGTATAATATTTTAATTCCCGAAACCCCAGACATATACATGTCAATTAGCAGCACGTCTGGGCATTGATTTTGACAAAATTGAATTGCTTGATCGGCGTACGCGGATAACCAGCAAATACTGCAGGACGGAACAACCTGTTCAATATATGTTTTTAGGCCGTGTAGACAAAAACAATCATCATCAACAATGCCAACAGTAATATGCTTTGCTATCATATTGCTCCTTCAGAAAAGCATTATTTAAGTAATAATAGTACTTGAATTTGTATGATGAATATCTTGTCTAGGAAAACCTTTACAAAGGTAATCTTATAAAGGTAGGCACTGAGAGCTTACGTGGGTTACTCCGCAGCGAATAAGTTCGCTTAAAGTTTAGTGATTCAATCACAATGTGGTTGTGGCTATAAGCAAATAAATTGTTCAGTAACATATAAACTCTATGCAAAACAAATCATTCTCTGGTATTATGCAAGCTCCAAAAATCATAAATAAAATCATCATTTAGTGTGATGCAAACTCTTTACGGAGATTATAGGCTATTAAGCAAAAGCTTAAATCCTCAATAAAGTGACAATCATAAAAGCATTAATTGTAGCATTATCAAGCACTTTATTTATTTTGGATCAGTTTGAGAGGCTTGTTTCGACGCATACTATGTGTCTACGAGTTTGGCGAGTAAGGAGATTTGTGTTATGAGTAAGTTTGCGAAAGTACTCTTGCTTGCTGCTATGCCAGTGTGTTTGCTTACTGCATGCTCTGGTAGAGCAGTTGATAATAGTCAGCAGCAGGCACAACACGATTCAGTTCCACTTGTTTCAGTCAAAAAACAGCCTTTAACACAAGTTGTGTCGGGTAAAGCAACAATAGAACAATCATCTACCTTTGTTATCACTGCTGTAAGTAGAGGGAATTTTTCTCCATCGGTAAAAGCAGGAAGTGCTGTAAAAGCTGGAAGTGTTCTAGGCTACAATGCTGGTAACAAAATTATTGCTCCCGTAGACGCTAAAGTTGTGTCAGTAGCTGAATCATCTGCGGACGTGCCTAAATCTTTCCCACTATTCACTCTTAAATATGAAGGTTTTTCAATAAGCCTTAACGCAAAAGCTTTACTTCGTTCTGCGGATATTGCAGATGTTAAAGGTCGCTTCCAAGTTGAAGATGGTGTTGGGCCAACCAATTGTTTGCAAATAGTACAAAGCGGTGGAACTTCTACAGATGTTGCAGCCTCGGGTAGTAGCAAGAATGAGAATGCTGATTCAACTCAAACAGATGAGTCGAGTGCGCAAAGTGCACCTAGCGTATCGTCAAAAGTTTTAACGTGTTTAATAGATAAAAGCACAGAAGTAGAATCAGGTCAAAATGCGACGCTTGTTTTTAATGGCAAGCATAAACAATCAGTTCTAACACTGCCCGTTAGCGCGGTTGCTGGAAGAGTCCAAAAAGGATTAGTCTCATACAAAAAAGGCGATAATTGGGAGCGTAAAGAAGTTGGTCTTGGAATCAGTGACGGCGCTAATATTGAAATTACGTCTGGTTTGCATGAGGGTGATGTCGTAGCAGGTGTTTCTCCTAATCTCATTCCAGGAGTGCAATGATTATGGAGAACAATACTGTTCCGCTGGTTGAACTACAAGACGTGTCAGCGCGTGTAAAACTAGGCAATGGCGAATGGCTTACCACTGTCAACTCTGCTTCTATGTTACTTAATCAAGGTGAAACATACGCGGTAGTTGGCAGGTCTGGCTCCGGCAAAACAAGTCTTATTTCTATTATTGGATTTTTGAATAAAAATTTTACTGGAAAATACTATTATTTTGGCAAATCAATCCAAAAGTGTAGTGATGCTACAGTATCGCATATGCGCGCTCGAAATATTGGTTTTGTTTTTCAAAACTATTCGCTTATTAAGCATTTAAGCATTAGAGAAAATGTTGAGTTGCCGCTTTTATACGCAGGACTACAACAAAGCAAGCAGAAAAGAAGAAAAACTATAGAAGAAGCATTATGTGATGTTGGATTGCAAGATAAACTAAACGAATACCCTGGAAGGCTATCAGGCGGTGAACAGCAGAGAGTCGCGATAGCGCGTGCTCTCGTCACTAATCCCGAATTACTTATTTGCGATGAGCCAACTGGTGCGCTCGATAGTAGTACGGGAGAAAAAGTGCTTCAAGTGTTGCATGATCGTGTTCAAGAATCTGGAACAACATTACTATTAGTCACTCATGATATGAAAGTGGCTCGTTCTTGCTCTCACATTTTTACTATGGAAGGCGGTGTTCTTTATGATCATGCTGCTTAAAGATTTGCGCCTGTCTCCTATGAGATCCTTCCTCACAGGTTTTTCAATGTTTATCGGCATCATTGCCGTTATTGCGTCAGTGCTTATCGGCACGGTTGGTAAGGACTATCTTATTGCAACTAACGAACAGCTAAACGGTCGTAGACCAACATACGAGATTACTTTTTCAGCACAAAATTTTGACGAATATTCAGTATTTAACAAATTCTTAAATCGCATTGAATCCGCAAACCGTAACGCTAACGTTATGCTACAAACAAACACTGGACTACTGTTTAGCGCTTCTATGCCAGCCTCGAAGAGTGTAAAAATAAGCAAAGAATATAAGACTGGCAATCTTCAATATGCTGACGCTGTTTACACTACGGCAGGATACAACAAAGTTTATAACTTACCTATTGTAAGTGGAAGATGGTTTAGTAATAGCGATAAAAGCAACGCATTAGAAATGGTAGTAAACCAATCTGCTAGCAAAAGATACAAGATTGGTGAAGTAGCATTTATTACTTCTCGCAAAACAACACAAATGAGTCCTATAAGGATTGTTGGAGTTGTGAACGATGGCGTAGACTCAGCAAAAGTATACGTGAATATTCTAGGATTATTACGTTATGCTCCAACTCTTTGGGAATATTCTGGAAAAGAAGCTCAAGGCTCAATCTACTGGTTGAATAAAGAAAATCGTTCTCAAAAATCAATTAAATCTTATGTTTCAGATGCTCTTTACGACTGTTGTGGTGGACAAGTAAACGAAATTAGAAGACATGATAATAGTGATGATTACGAGAATGTTATAACAGTATTGCAATTAAGTTTTGCTATCGTAGCAGCATTATTGCTTTTTGTTTCCGCGCTAGGTTTAATCAATATTGGTTTAGCATCGTTGGAGCAGCGCACACATGAACTGCTTATACGCAGAGCCTTGGGTGCTACTAGATGGTCTATTGCTTCACTCGTGTTAGGAAGTGCGATTATTTTAGCGCTGATAGTTTCGATTGCTGCTGTCGCTGTTTCTTTTGGACTTGTGTCTATAGCATCAAGTTTTTGGGATGCAGCAAGCCCAGTTAGTCCGCCAGTTTACCCATATGAAGCCGCTATTGGAGCTGTTATTGCGGCTTTTATTACAGCGCTTGCTGGAAGTGTGGTGCCGGCAATAAAAGCATCACGTTTACAACCAGCATTAGCATTGCGTTAATTTTCAAAAAATAAGAAAGAAGGAATAATGAATAATCATACTATTGGTAAAGCAACTCTTATTGTTGGTGTGCTTAGTGCGCTTCTTATGTTTAATGCGTGTGGAGGAATAGGCAACAATAATGCGAGTGGTATGGGTGGCGCGCGCTCGCAAAATAGTTCGCCGAGAGAGATTGTTGATTTTGCTCATATAGAGAAGGAATATCAGGAATCTGTGGCAAAGCTTAGTTGGCCTGAAAAATATAAAGCTCCTGCAAACTTGGTTGGAGAAGAAAAAGACGCTCAGTTCCAGAGTGGATATGGTGATACGCAAGCATCTAATTATTATCAGTGTGCTTGGGAACGGCAATGGTTAGACACGTATGCTAGTGATGAACAAGCGGCAAGTAAAGCTTTGCATGAGCTTGAAAAAGTGCCTAGCATGCCGTTTATGGGTCCAGATCGTTGTGATGATGCAACGCGAAACTTTTTCAAAGAGCACATGCGTAAAGCAAAACTAGGAGATCCGTCAGGATTCCAACAGGATGTGCAAACTAATTGTCCTGTGATGTAATTGCATTTGTATAGCTTTATTGTGCTTACGCGCTAAATAGCTTGTTATATGCTTCTTTTTACCCATGTTGATGGTGTCCAATAATCTTTGGTAAGCATTGATGGGTATGTTTGTTTACGAGCTTGAATAATCCATAAGGCTATACCTGTTGAAACAAGTATTACGCCAGCTGCAATCATTATGAATAATGATGAATTTAGATTTCCCCATGCTAGTACGCTTGCATACCCTACGATAATGCCGCATTGCTCCATAATAGAAGTAAAAGTAGTAGTCGCGCCGAGAATGTGTGTCGGTATGCCATCGAGAAGAGCTGTTTGCCCATAGACAATAGTTGCGTCAAAAATAATACCTGCAATGAAAGCAGAGCAAAGAAAAAGAGCAATCCAATTATTAAGTGCGAAAATAAGTAAAGGAATAGAAAGGAATCCAGGTAATAAAATAGAGTATAAAATCTCATAATACAGCACAATATATTTGCATAATAGCGAACCTACAATCATGCCAATGTTAAATATGCTGACTATTGATCCCCACGTGGATGCCGAATGAAAAAGCGTGAGACAATGGTGTGCTCCCATTAGTCTGAATGCAGCAAGCCATGAGCCTGATTGTAATGCTGATACTACTCCTAAGACTATTAACCATGGTGTAGATTTCATATAGTGTAAAGAAGCTGCAAAACCAGCAGTTTTATTGCTTCCTGTCTTCGTATTGTTTGAGCTATTTTGTGCTTGCTGGTTTAGATTAACTAACAGTAGAGGTAGCGCCGCTAGTATCATCACAACAGCAATGCTCGTAAAGAAAATGAGTGGATTGCATATATCAACAAATATGCCAGTAATCGCAGGTGCAGCAAGCCTGCTGAGATTAATCCACATACGCATGCTTGCTAAAAATTTGGTTTTTTCGCCAGTTGGCGCGCTATATGCCATTAATACTTTTTGATTAGGCGAAGAAAATGCAGTAAAGAATCCGAATATTATGCCGAGTAGTGTAACCGTAATAGCAATAAGATTATGCTGTGCTACTAAAGCGAAACCGTATCCAGTACACAACAAGGCAAAACAGACCGTTAGCGCTATAAACAATCTAGTTGGTGGATATTTATCTGCGATAATGCCGCCAAGCGGTGCTGCTATGCAGGTCATAAGTGCTACGGACACTGCGTTAAGCGCTGCGTGAGATAAGTCGACATGTATTAAAAGATATAGGCTTACGCCAAATCTACAGCTTGTTATAAGAAAAGCATTAAGCGATAAAACGGCAATAATAAGAGTTGTGCGAATCCGTGCCGCAGCGTTCATTTCCTTCTCTTTTTTCTTTCTTTCATGTTATGAATGTCTTTCATATTCTGAATGATATATGCCTCTTGATATACACCTTTTTCTGGACTGTGAGTGAAATGAGTGTTTTATTGCAGTGTTTTACTCTTAACTACTCTTAACTGTGCTGAGCCCTACTCTCGTATGGCTTTGTTGGGTTTTCTTTGTGTTTATTGTGGTGTTTTACTCCGAAATGCTCCGAAATGTATTTACTTTTGCGCTTTGTTGTTTGTGTCGTGATTCGAATTGCTGCAGTTTGCAAACAAGATATATAACTACTGGCGATAGTAGGAGAGGAAGCTGGAGAGTTTGCTTATTGCGTCGCGAAGCGTTTGCAAGCGCGACAAGTAGATAACGTGTAATTATTTTAAGGGATTGACGTTTGTTTAACAATGTAGTAAATTGATTTACAAGAGTTTAGCATTGCAGTTCAAAGGAGACTGAAATGGAAAGAATACCTAAAGGTAAAAAGTTCCAATTTAAGGCATTGCTTGATGACAAACAGTGGGTATCTAAAGATAATGTCTTCGGAGTTGGAGGGGAGGAGGTAGAAACAAGCGTGCATTTTTGATTTGGTGTCTGTGTGAACATGACATGTAGATTTATATGAGCCAGTGTTTGCGGCAATTAAAAAACTGTTTGCTTGTTATGTAGTCATACAACAAAGAATAAAAAAATTACTAGTTTGTTTTCTGATGCTTTAGAGAATAGTTCGTCACCCATTTTCTAAATGCAAAATGAGTGCAAGTTAACATATGCAGATAAAAAGAAGGTTACAATGAAGAAACTTACAAAAATATGTGCATTAATCGGTGCTGCTGCAATGATTATTAGCGCAGGTGCGTGTGGTAGTGCAAAATCATCCGACGCTAATGGCTCAACACAGCTTACCATTTGGCATTATTGGGATGGCGCTAATGCCGATACCTTTGATGCAATGGTGAAGGATTTTAATGCTTCGCATAAAAATATTAAGATTAAGACTGCGAGCGTCCCGAACTCTGATTTTATGACGAAGCTTCGTGCATCGGCTTCGTCGAAGAGCTTGCCAGATATTTCTATAAGTGATTTGGTATGGGTGCCACAGATTGCAAAAATGGGCAATTTGACTGATCTTTCTAAGGTTATCAGCTCGAAAACGCTCGATGATGTGACTCCTGCATTGATTGACTATGGTCATATTGACGGCAAACAAGTTTCTGTGCCAGTTACTGCCAATAATCTTGCGTACATGTACAACAAGGACGTTTATAAAGAAGCTGGGTTAGATCCTAACAAACCACCACAAACATGGGATGAGTTGAAGAAAGTTGCAAAGACGATCAAGGAAAAGACGGGCAAGCCAGGGTATGATTTGCTTACTCAAGCAGGAGATAACGGAGAAGGTTTAACTTGGAACTTCCAGGTCAACTTGTGGCAAGCTGGCGGCGAATTCTTGACGAAGGATAATTCTAAGGCTGCATTCAATACGCCAGAAGGCAAGAAGGCTATGAACTTCTGGATGGATCTCATCAAGAGTGGCGTGAGCCCATATGCTAAGTGGGGCGAATTTGAAAAGGGCAAGGGTGGTTCTGCTCAGGAAGGTAGCTGGATGGTTGGCATCTGGGCGCCAGATCCACCATTTGATTTCGGTGTAGCGAAAGCTCCTCATCCAAAGGATGGCAAGGAAGCGACTAATCTCGGTGGTGAACAAGCAATCGTCTTCCATAATTCTGACGCTCGTGCCAAGGCTGCTGGCGAATTCTTGAACTGGTTCTTGCAGCCAGAACAGGTGATCAAGTGGTCGCAAAAGACTGGCATGCTTCCTGTAACGAAGAGTGTTGCAAAGTCTGATAAGTATTTGGATTGGGTTAAGAAGGAACAGCCTCGTTTAATTCCGTTTGTGGAACAAATGGAGATTGCTCATACACGTCCAAATACGCCATTGTATCCAAAGATTTCCTTTGAATTTGCAAAGGCTGTGGAGAAGGCTTTCGCTGGAGAGCAGAGTGTTGACGAAGCGCTTGCGAATGCTGAAAAGGCAGTTAACGACGTGATTGCCAAAGGCTGATTGCATAAATACTGTGCCGATAGCTGGGTCAAAGGAAATGAAGTTGACTCAGCTATCGGGGTTCTTTGCATCAAGGAGTATGTAATGAAAAAACGTCATTTTCTCAAGTCTGCGCACAGGCACTACCAGAAAGATCAAGTAATATGTGCTGCGGTATTCTTGTTGCCAGCAGTGCTTATTATTGGTGGTTTCGTGCTGTACCCTGTGTTGTCTGCTGTATATATTTCACTAACATCGTGGGATGGATTCTCTCCAGAAAAGAAATTTATTGGCTTGGGAAACTATGTTCGTCTTTTCCAAGATCCTGAGTTTTTCAATAGCTTAATGGTAACGGTTATTTATGCTGCTGGTGTATGTGTATTAAGTGTGCTGACTGGATTGTTGCTCGCGCTTTTGCTTGATGCGCCTATACGAGGTAGGAGTATTTATCGTAGTATTTACTTCCTTCCAGTGGTTACATCTTCTGTGGCTGCAGCCATTGTGTGGAAATATATGCTCGATCCTTCTGGATTCGTGAACAGTGTGTTGATGAAATTCAATATACACGGACCAGATTGGTTGCAAAATCGCTGGCTTGCGCTTATTGCATTAATTCTTTTGACCGTGTGGAAAAATATTGGTTTTAACGCTATTTTGTATTTAACTGCGTTACAAGCATTGCCAAAAAGCGTGTATGAAGCGGCTGCATTAGATGGAGCTACTGGGTGGCAAAAATTATGGAAGATTACTTTCCCATTGCTATCTCCAATGACGTTTTTTGTAGTAGTTCAGGCATTAGTAACGAGCTTCCAATCCTTCGACCTTGCATACATGCTCACGGGTGGCGGTCCTCGCGGAGGCACGGAAGTGCTTGGCATGATGATGTATCGTGATGCGTTCAAGCTTGGTGATTTTGGCTATGGAACAGCAATAGCGTTTATTACACTTGCGCTAGTGCTAGGCGTGACGATGGTTCAATGGAAAGTTTCTGGAGCACAAGGAGAAGAATAATGAAATCATCATTATGGTCGCGTTTGGCGCGTCATGCGATTCTGATTTTAGGTTCAGCAACAGTAATCATTCCATTTTTGTGGATGTTCACTACTTCTTTGCAAATGCGTGCTGAAACATACACGAATACTTCAATTTTTCCTACATCATGGCATTGGGAAAACTATATTCATGCGTGGCAAGCGGCGCCGTTTGCGCAATATTATTGGAATACGCTATTGATGACGGTAGGAATTGTTGTAGGACATTTAATATTTGATGCCTTTGCCGCCTACGCTTTTGCGCGATTAGAATTTCCTTTGAAGAAAACAATATTCATTCTGCTGCTTTCTGCATTGATGATTCCTAATTTTGTGATTGTTATTCCGTCTTATGAGATAGTCGCTAATTTGGGATGGGTCGATACGCTGTATGCTTTGATTGTTCCTAGACTTGCAGATGTGTTTGGCATTATTTTACTTCGCCAATATTTTGCAACAATTCCTCGAGAGCTTGATGAGGCAGCGCGCATTGACGGTTGTGGCAGGTTTGGAATATTCTTCAAAGTAATCGTTCCATTGTCGTCCCCAGCGTTTGCGACGCTTGGTATTTTTAGTTTTCTCTTTGCGTGGAATGATTTTCTTTGGCCGTTATTGGTTACGAATACGGATGAAACTCGTACAATTCAGATTGGTTTAGCATCCTTCGTAGGGCGTTACGGAACCTCTTGGAATTATTTGATGGCAGGAACTTTGACTGCAACAATACCAAGTATTATTGTGTTCCTTTTCTTCCAACGTGCGCTTGTTAGAGGAATTGCCAATACTGGTATGAAAGATTAGAAATTGTAGAAAAATTAAGGATGGGGTTTATTATGTCTATACCACAGTGGTTGCCTGATGCAAGATTTTATCAGATTTTTCCTGATCGTTTCTATCGTTGTGAAGGCTACGGTAAGCTAACTGAAGGTCATGTGCCGCTTGATCCATGGGATGCTGAGCCTACGCGTGAGAATTTCTTAGGTGGTAATATTGCTGGAATTACAGAAAAACTTGATTATATTCATGATTTAGGTTGCAATGCTCTCTATTTGAATCCAATTTTTTCTGCTGCAACAAATCATCGTTATGATGCAAACGATTATTTTAAAATCGATCCACTTTTAGGAACTCTTGAAGATTTCCATACATTAGTAGATGAAGCGCATAAGCGGAATATACGTATAGTACTAGATGCAGTTTTAAATCATTGTGGTAAAACTCATTGGATGTTTCAAGATGTTGTTAAAAATGAAGAGAATTCAGAATATGTGAATTATTTTTCAGTGAAAAACTTTCCAGTTAAGTCATTGCCTGTGCCTAATTATAAAACCTGTTCTGGTTGTGAATATCTACCGAAGTGGAATGTGTTTAATCCAAAGGTGCGTGAGCATCATTTTAATGTTGCGAGATATTGGATTGATCAAGGTATCGATGGTTATCGTCTTGATGTTCCATATTTTATTTATCCAGAATTTTGGCAGGATTTTAGGCAAGTTGTTAAAGCAAAAAATTCAGAATTATGTTTGATAGCTGAAGAATGGAGAGACCCTGCTCAATGGCTGCAAGGAGACACTACTGATAGCACAATGAATTATACTCTGCGTGATTTAGTTTTAGGTTTTACTGCAACGAAGCGATTCAATGCATACGATTTTGTTAACGGTATTAACCGTTTGCAGGAGCGTATACCGTATGGATATCACCATGGGATGATGAATTTGTTGGGTAGTCACGATACTGAGCGTGTTTTAACTGCGCATCAAAATAATACTGAGGATTGCATAACTGCGTACTATTGCATGTTTGCCTGCGAAGGTGCTCCAATGATTTATTATGGTGATGAGCTTGGTATGGTTGGCGATAATGATCCAGGGTGTCGTTCTGGTATGCAGTGGGATAGTCTTGATACAAATGCTGAAATATTCCGTACAATTGTTCAATTAAATGCATTGCGGCGTGATCATATTGCGTTGCGAAGAGGCACGCAAAGTTGTTACGCTGTTGACGGAGATACTGTCATTATTTCGCGAGAGCATAAGGAAGAATCTCTTTTGATGATTATTTCACGTAATAATTTGGTAGAATATAATTCATCGAAGCTACCTCAACAATTGCAAAATCATAATTGGCGAATTATAAATGGTGTAACTGTTGGAAATAGTTGGCGCCCCAATAGAGATAATTCTATGATCGTATTGCAAGCTCAACAGTAAAAATAATGTAGAAGTAAGAAGTGTGAGACATGGGAAAGAAAATTACAATGCAGGATATTGCTGATGCAGCGCGTGTCTCTAAATCTGCTGTCTCCTTTGCGTATAATACTCCTGATCGCTTATCATCAGAAACTGTAGAACACATATTTTCAGTTGCAAAGGAACTAGGATATGTGCGTAATCCTGTTGCTTATATGCTGCGAACTCAAAAGACAAATAGTTTGGGATTGTTACTACCACAGCAATTAGGGCGAGTGCTAGAAAATCCATACTATTCGGAATTTATTCAGGGTATTGGGCAAATCTGTGAGCGAGAGGGATTGACGCTTCTTTTAGTGCCTCCACTTCGTAATTCTATGTTAAAAGCAATTCCTTATGCTGCAGTTGACGGTTTTATAGTAACTGGTTTAGAAGAAGATCGTGGTGAAGTTGAAGCTCTTATGCAGCAAGGAAAGCCATTTGTGATTGTTGACAGTGAAGTACATAGCCAGGCTCCGAGTATCAATATTGATGAGACGCGCGCTATGAAGGAATTAACTGAGCATCTTATTTCATTGGGTCATCGCAATTTTGTGGTGATTTCTCCAGAATCAGGCAATGATGATGGGTATCTTTCTTGGCATGGAACAATTCGTCGCCGTATTGATGGTGTGGTTTCTGCTTTAGAAGAGAATGGAATAGCTCCACTGGTCGATAAGAAAAATGTTATTGAAGTGCCATGTACTCGTACTGGAGGAGAAGAAGCTTTTGCACAAATAAAACAAAATAATTCTGTATTACCAACTGCATTCATCTGTTTTAGTGATGTTATTGCGTTTGGAGTAATGGACGCTGCTAGACAGTCTGGTTTACAAATCCCACGTGATATTTCTGTTACAGGCTTTGATGATCTAGCTGAGTCTGCATGTAGTAATCCACCGTTGACAACAGTTAAACAGCCTGTTACAACTAAAGGACGTTTAGCTGCTGAATATATAGTAGAGACTTTGAATGCTGGGTATGAACGAGCATCATCCCGTCACGTATGCCTACCTATTACTGTGCTGCTGCGTGAGTCAATTGGTCCAGCAGCATCTATACGAGAATAGTCTGCGTAGTAAATACTTTGATTCCTTCCTCCTATGAAAAATATAGTGCCACGTTAAGTTTTTTTAGCGTGGCACTATATGCATAATTTCTTGAATAGGGTCAGAATTAATCGTAATTTTTTGTTTATGCAAAAATTATGATTTCTACTGGCGATAGTAGGAGAGGAAGCTGGAGAGTTTGCTCATTGCGTCGCGAAGCGTTTGCAAGCGCGGCAAGTAGACTACGCGGAAGTAGCCTGGAGTCTGCCAATTAAAGCCTTTGCCGTGCACAATCAGCAACTTCTGGTCGCGCAGCAAATCAAGCGCAAACTGTTCGTCGTCGTGAATGTTGTAGCGAGCAGGATCGAGTTTTACAAACATGTAGAAAGCAGCATCTGGTCGCTCGACGCTTACGCCATCCATCTCCTGAAGTGCGTTATAGCAGTACTCTCGCTGCTCATACACGCGTCCGCCCGGCTCCAAATACTTCTCAACGCTTTGGTATCCGCCTAAAGCAGTCTGAATAATAGATTGCGCAGGAACATTCGAGCACAAGCGCATATTAGACAGCATGTTAAGCCCCATAATGTAGTCGCGAGCCTTGGATTTATCTCCCGAAAGACTCATCCAACCAATACGGAAGCCAGCAATCATATGCGACTTAGAAAGTCCGCTAAAAGTTACGCAGAACACGTCTGGAGCAAGAGAAGCAATCGAAACATGCTTCTTGTCGTCCATAACAAGACGGTCGTAAATCTCGTCCGCAAAAATAATCAGATTAAACTCGCGCGCAATCTTAACAATCTCTTCCAAAACTTCGCGACTATACAGCACGCCCGTAGGATTATTCGGGTTAATAATCACGATTGCTTTAGTGCGAGGCGTGATTTTAGAGCGAATGTCGGCAATATCTGGGTACCAATGCGACTTTTCGTCACACATGTAGTGCACAGGAGTGCCGCCAGCCAAGCTTGCGCACGCAGTCCACAGCGGATAGTCTGGGCTTGGTATAAGAATCTCGTCGCCGCAATCAAGCAGTGCTTGCATAGAAAGGTTAATCAGCTCGGAAACGCCGTTTCCAGTGTAAATATCTTCCATTTGCACGCCTGGAATGCCCTTAAGCTGATCGTATTGCATAATCGCTTTGCGCGCAGAGAAAAGTCCACGACTATCCGAGTAGCCTTCGCAATCAATAAGCTGCTGCTGCATGTCGTAAATCACTTCGTCTGGAGCGCGGAATCCAAAAGGCGCAGGATTCCCAATGTTTAGCTTTAAAATATGCGTTCCGTTTGCTTCCATGCGGTTTGCTTCTTCTACAACTGGGCCTCGAACGTCGTAAAGCACGTGCTCAAGTTTGGTGGATTTGTTGAAAGATCTATGTTTGAGCGTTTTGGAAAGCTCTTCCTCTGTAAGATGTGGCTGATTTAATTGTGATTCTTCTACAGACTGGCAGTTTTGCGCGGTTTTTGCGCAAGAATGCCCACCTTTGATTCCGTAGTCGCTAATTTCAAGAATTTGTGCAAGCATATCTCGCACGTCTTTGCGTGGCTCAGTTTTACCGCTTAAATATTGACTTAGTTGACTTTTGCCAAGCTTATGACCATCTTTTGCTGCAAGCGCGATTACATCAATCTGCTTATATCCTTTGATTTTCATGGCCTTTTTAAGGTCGTTTGCAAAATTCTGTGCCATAATCCGTCTTTCTTATAGAAGCTTATAAAATCAGCATTCTTAAATTGAACAAACTTACAACAAAGTTCAAAATAGAAGCTATAAATTGAACTTTGAGGCGATTAAAAGACAATTTTACGCATAAAAAAGCATTTTGCAAGCCTAGAATTGAATTTATTTTGAATTTTGACAGAACCGTGCGAACAATTATGAACTTTTTGAATCTATGTTGAACTTTTGAATAAATAGACAATTTTTTAGATTTATTTTAGATTACTTTGAATTACTCAAATTGTTTTACCATTTTCTTATATTTCGCGCGGTTGCCATGTTTCGATAAGCTGGAAAAATATGGCAAATAAGCAAGGGGAGTTATAGCAGTATGCCAATTTTTGAGCTAATTCTGTACATAATGGCAGTTGTGGTTCTGTCATCATTCTTGGAGCGTTTTATACCAAGAGTTTCAGTGCCACTTGTGCAGATAGCTATGGGCATTATTGCTGCAGAATTGCCATTTTTTCCAAACGCATCTTTAGATCCAAACATGTTTATGGTCGTTATAGTTGCGCCACTTATATACTTTGAGTCTAGAGAAATCAATAAGCTAGCTCTGCTGTCTTCCTTCAAATATTCAGCCACGCTAGCTATTGGATTAGTTTTAGCCACAATGATTGTTGTTGGCATTCTATTGCCTGCAATATGGCCGTTTGTGCCAATTACGGCAGCTCTTGTGTTGGGTGCTGCATTAGGTCCAACGGATGCCGTGGCAGTAAGCGCTTTAAGTCACGAAGTGTCGCTTACGCGCAAACAATTTAGCGTTCTTCAAGGCGAATCATTATTTAATGACGCATCTGGAATAGTAGGATTCCAATTTGCAGTGTTGGTAGCATCCTCAGGCGTTTTCGACATTGTTCCAGCATTAAGCAGTTTTACAACAAAATTCTTTGGTGGAATAGCAGTAGGCGCGTTAGTAGGTTTTGCTGCAAACTGGCTTTTTGAAAAAATCAGGTCACTAGGTTGGGAAACTACGAAAACTAGAATATTAATGGAATTATTCCTACCATTTTTGTTATACATGGGTGCAGAAAGCCTTGAAACTTCGGGAATGCTTGCGCTAGTTACTGCAGGATTGCTTACAAAATTCGATCGTTCTGGAGTAGGTCCTAATGTTTCGCGAACAAATATAGTGGCAAACAGTGTTTGGAGCGTTCTATCTTTTGGGCTTAATGGTGCTGTTTTTGTGCTTTTGGGAATCGCGCTTCCAAAAGTAGTAAGTTCAAGTTGGAATGATCGTGGAATTAACAATCTTATTCTAGTGGCGATTATTTGCGTAACTTTAGTTGCCATTATAGGCGTTCGATTCTTGTGGATGGTTATTATGATTCGCCTTGCAAGTCGATCTAAAGCAAATAGGCGAGATGTAGATTGGCTAAAATCGTCCGTAATAATGACATTAGGTGGAGCAAAAGGAACTTTAACATTAGCGCTGATGTTTACGCTTCCAATTAGCTTCTCGCTTAGAAATGAATTGATTTTTATTGCTGGAGTGGTGATAGTAGTAACGCTTTTGCTAGCTAACTTTATTCTTCCCCTAATATCTCCTAAAGATAACAATCATGAGCTAGAAGCAGTTACGCCAATAATCATAGAAGTTTTGCGGAGAACCGTTGAAGAGCTTACGCTTAACGTTACGCAGGACAATCTTAAAAGTGATGATTATGAAACTCGAGGTGCCGTTTTATCTGTGATTGATTCCTACACGGAACGAATCAATAGGCTAAAACAAAATGTAAATAAGAGTGATTCAAAAGACTACTTGTTATTACGTGTAGATGCTCTAAATTGGGAAAAGGACTATATAAAACAAAGGCTTAAAGAACTTAAACAAGATAGTATAAATAAATCTCATAATTTAGAGACAGAAGCATGCGAGAGGCTTTTGGATCAGATAATGAATTCCTTAAGACATATTCACACAGGGGAACAATCACAATCTATAATGTGGTATTTGCGTGGACGATTTAGGGCTGCTCAGCGAAGAGTAGTAACAGTTGTAAGACGAACAAGTAATATGATTCGCCGAACGACTCCGCTTCTTAGAGAAGACATGATTTTTGTGCGCGTTCGGCAGATTCATATTGACGTTATACATAGCGTTGTTAAACGCTTGTATCAGGAAATGCATAAGGAAACATATAATACGGAGCATTGTTCAACGCTTTTGCGTGAATATAGGGCTAATGAGGCGCTTCTTAGATCTAGGCCAAATGTTGCTATGAGCGTAAAAATGATTGAGAGAATTGATGATGTTAAGCGTGAAAGCTATGCGATTGAGCTTAGGATTATTCATGAGATGTATGAGGCGGGTTACATTACGCGTGCACAAGAGCGGCAGTTGCGAAACAACGTTTATGTTATGAATGTTGATGCTAATGCAGATGTGTAAGTTTTGTGTTAAATGCAGCTTTGTATTGCGTTTGTATTAACTTTGCGGCGTGCTGTGTCGTTCGCGCGGTCTAAGCGCGCGAACGACTTCGCCGCGCAGAAGCAGTGCTTCTGCTTTGAGCGGCTCAGCGAATCGAGGTGTATCGTTCGCGCGTTACAGCGCGCTCACGTCTTCGCTTGCGTTGAAAGCACACTGTGCTTTCAACCTTAAGCAAGCTCAGCGCTCCGAATTGCCTTTTCGCGCTACGCTTTAAGCGAAAAGGCAGGTCGTCGCGCCCGCGCATTATGCAGCTCGAAATCGTCGATTCGCACGCGGTCTAAGCGCGCGCTATTCCTCGCGGCTATTAGTAGCCGCTCGGCTGATTTGGCACATAAAGTTGCGAATCAACGCAGTTTGTTGCGGTGATACTATGGGTTACATGTATTTCTTTACTCCGCGCAGATGTGAATCTACCCAAAAAATAATGTATGCCAATAAAGGGCAGGCTCTTATGGCAGCGGATAAAAGCCTTAGAGAGCGCGGAGCAAGATTATGGGTTTATAAATGCGATTATTGCGGAAGTTGGCATTTAACGCATTCAAATCCTGCAATTCGTAAGTATTGCGATATGCGCTCGCGATTTGAAACAACCAAACCTAAGTCTAGAAAACGCGGATATAAGCCGCGTCTTCGTTAAATAATTAATGCTAAATAATTAACACTAAAAATCAGCAAATCAATAAATCAATACTTAAAAGTAAATCCTTGCGCATTAAGCTGCGATTCGCAACTATGGTTTTTGGCGCCAGAATCTACAGCAAGCTTTGCGATTTGTGCGCTGAACGCGTCTACTGGTTTGCTAGCATTTCGCAAATCGTAGTATTTATGCACTCTTTCATCGAATTCTGCAAGTTTTTCAAGCAAAACATCATCGCTGCTAGGGTATTCATTTTCAAAGAATTGCATGCTCGAGTCCATGCGCGGCTTTAGCTCTGGGCTTTGGTCTGGCTCGCCAATCGCAAGCCCAAGTACTGGATACGTGTATTTTGGCAACTTCAAAAGTTCAATTAAATCGGGAATGTTGTTCAAAATTGAACCAAGGATTACGCATCCGAGCCCAAGTGATTCTGCAGCTGTTTCCATAGCATGCAGTGCAAGAATTGCATCGTTCTGCGACTGTGAGAACCTGTATCCTGTTTTAAGCGTAAAATCGTTTCCGTCTGCATCAATGCCATTTTTGCGCGCTATAGCAGCATTTCTGTGCTGATCAATAATAAAAACATACAAAAGTGGCGCTGTGGCTATATAAGTTTGATTTCCAAGCTCGGAAAGCTTTTGTTTAAGATTTTTGCTAGTGATTTTAATTGCGGACCAGTCGTTTAAAAACTGACTACAAGCTGCGCGCTGCGCTGCTGCTTCCAACGTTTTTACAATATTTTCGCTAATCGGCTCGTTTTTAAAAGCGCGTATAGATCTGCGATTTAGAAGTGTCTGAATTGTTTTATTTTCTTCAATCTGTTTATTGTTGTTTTGATCGTTATTTTGTTGCAACTCTGTCATTTTATTTCCTTAAAATTATGCTATTGAAAAATATTTATGCTATTTAGACTACTTAAAATACTTGTTTTTCTTGTTATTTTCTGCGACTTTGCCTTTTCTTAATTGCAGATAGTACCGCGCGATTTGTGTATCTACCTGCAACTGTTGTTAATATTGCGCTAAAAATCGCAAGCCCGAGGTTCATGAGCAAAGAATCTTCTTGTTTATTGTCTTTACTGATTTTTTTATAGTCTTCCCTATTTACGTCTTTATTTTTGCTACTTTTATTTTTTCTGTATTTCTCAAATTGTTTATTTTGCGCGATTTTGTGCATTTTATTGTTTTTTACGTAATGCTTCCATACGATTTCTGCGACTTTACCTACGACCATTGTAACAATTGCAGGAATTGCAGATTTTGCAATCATATCTAACAAAGTGTCAGGATTTTTAAGTCTTTTTTGTCTTAATGCAATAGCTTTATCGTTAACCTTGTTTAAACGCTTAATTGTAAGATTTGAAGCGCTGCGGGTTGCGCTGCGAGACGCATTATGAGTCGCACAATAATCTGCATGTGCGTTGGAAGATTCGGTATAAAATTGACCAGAAAAGTCTTGTCGTGAATTGTGCTGCGAATCATTCCGTGAATCATATCGTGAATCATTTTGGGTTAACGTCATATTTTTATGTTAATGGTAGCGAAATACCAATTAGTAATTGACATGTAAAAGTGTTATAAAAGTGTTATAAAAGCGAGCGAATATGGCAGTGGAGCCAGTTTGTAAGTAATGGGTTTAGATTTGCGCTAAGGCACCAAGCGTAGATTTTTGACTTGTTGGCGGTGCTTAAGGCGGAGTGGATTTATGCTGAACAGTATTGACGTTGACGTTAATGGTGGTTCATTTAGCGGAGATTCGTACGAGATTCAAGATGTTCCAGCAACTTGTGGCGGAGCTCCAGAGGGAAGACTTGTTCTTTTGCGTCACGGACAAACTGTTTGGAGCGAATCAGGTCAGCATACAGGCAGAACGGATATACCGCTTACTCAAATTGGTTGTTCGCAAGCAGTTTATGCTGGTGAGCGCATTCGACAAGCATTTCCTAAGGGTTTTGATGCGGATTGCCAGTTTGTAAGCCCTCTTGTTCGTGCTCGTCAAACAGCTCAACTGGCGGGTTTTACGTATTGCACGCCGTTAGAATACGCAGCTGAATGGGATTATGGGTGTGCAGAAGGGCGAACTAGAAAAGATGTCTCCGCGTTAAGCGGAGTAGAATCGTGGGATGTTTGGCGAGATGGTCCTAAGGCTCTTCCAGAGTTTATGTCGGATTCTTGTGAAGAGTCTCTTCCTAGTGGTGAAACGGTGAAAGTCGTACGCTGCAATGGGGAAAGTCTGCAGGATGTTTCTGATAGAACGCAAAAAATAATCGACTCTGTTTTACCAAAACTTAAAAGCGGCAAGGATGTGATTATTGTTGCACACGCGCATGTTCTTAGAATTTTAGCTATGAGATGGTTAGGCGTTGATGCGTCTCAAGCGCGGTTGCTGCGACTAGACACTGCTCATTACAGCGCTCTTGGAACTTATAAGGGAGATCGTGTAATCGTTCGCTGGAATTGTTGATTTGTGATTGTTGCAGATTATTCGACACGCCATCATATCAACACTGCTATCGTTTGCAATATCTTTGCATTTGAGGCATAATAAAAATTGTCGAAAAGGGCACCTAGGGGTGCGGCGGCTCATAGTAGGGTCGACGGCATAGGAGAAAGGTTCGATGATGAATCGTACAATTAAGTCAACAATTGCACTTGTAGCTTGCTCCGCGATGGCATTCGGTGCGCTCGCTGCATGTGGTTCCAGCTCTTCGGATTCTTCCGATAAGGGTAAGGTTTACTTCCTTAACTTCAAGCCAGAATCTGCTGATCAGTGGAAGGAAGTTGCTAAGGAATATACCAAGAAGACTGGTATTCCTGTAAAGGTCCAGAACGCTGCTTCTGGCACATATGAGCAGTCTCTTAAGAGTGAAATCAGCAAGGGTGATGAAGCCCCTACACTCTTCCAGGTGAATGGTCCTGTTGGATATGCATCTTGGAAGGATTACACTGCAGATCTTAAGGATACGGAGCTTTACAAGCAGCTTCAGAACAAGGATATTGCTCTTAAGGACGGAGATAAGGTTGTTGGTGTTCCATACGCAATGGAAACTTACGGCTTGATTTACAACAAGTCTTTGTTAAAGAAGTACACTGAGCTTAAGGATGCAAAGGTAAAGTCTGCTGAAGAGATTAATTCCTTCGATAAGCTTAAGGCTGTTGCTGACGACATTCAGGCTCGTAAGAGTGAACTTGGTGTTGATGGTGCTTTCACTTCTGCTGGTTTCGATTCCAGCTCTGATTGGCGCTTTAAGACTCACCTTGCAAACATTCCTCTGTACTATGAGTTCAAGGCAGACAAGGTAACTAAGCAGCCAGCAAAGATCAAGGGCACGTTCCTTGACGGATACAAGAAGATCTTTGATCTTTACATTACTGATTCCACCACTCCTGCAACTCAGCTCAGCTCTAAGACTGGTGAGGATGCAAACTCTGAGTTCTCGCTTGGCAAGGCTGTGTTCTATCAGAATGGTACTTGGGCTTGGACCGACCTGCAGAAGGCTGGCATGAAGGCTGAAGACCTTGGCATGCTCCCAATCTACATTGGTGCTAAGGGCGAAGAAAAGCAGGGCTTGGCTACTGGCTCCGAGAACTACTGGTGCATTAACGATAAGACTTCGGATGCAAACAAGAAGGCAACTAAGGACTTCTTGAAGTGGGTTCTTACCTCTGATTATGGCAAGGAAGCTATGTCTAAGAAGATGGGCTTCACCACTCCATTCAAGAGCTTTGCTGATATGAAGTCTGAGAATCCTTTGACTGCTGCTGCTGTTGAAGATGCTCAGTCTGGTAAGACTCCTGTAAGCTGGAACTTCACTATGATGCCATCTGACAACTGGAAGAACGATCTTGGCTCCGCTTTGCTTGAGTATGCTCAGGGCACTGGCAAGTGGGATAAGGTTAAGAGCGCCTTCGTTGACAATTGGGCTAAGGAAGTTGCTCAGACTCACGAAGATCAGGATTAATCTGAATATTGATTATTCGGCTTAAACTTGATTACAAATTAAAGTCATAATTTAAGAACATAATTTAAAACGATAATTTAAGATTGGGCTGTTGATGTAATTGCATTAGCACAGTGCATTAATAGCCTACTAAAAGAGCTTCAAGCCTTAGGTGTTTGAAGCTCTTTTGTTTGAATTTAGGCTGAATTTTGTTTGAATCTATTCTGATATTTAAATAGTATTTTAAGATTGCATTTAAAATGGTACTTAAACTAAGCTACGTCAAGTTGAGATGTACTCGAGCGCACAATTAGCTGTGCTGGAATCGTAATGTATCTGCGACTTTCATCTAAATAATCTCCATTAATTAAAGATAAAGTCATTTTTGCAGCATCCACTGCCATGCTTACAGGGTCTTGTCTGATAGTTGTAAGTCCTGTTTCTCTAGCGTAGAAGCTGTCGTCAAAACCGATAATTGAAAGATCACCTGGTGTGCTGTATCCGCTTCTAGAAAGCTGGAACATTAAAGGTATTGCTATTCCGTCTTCTTGGCATGCGATTGCGGTAGGCATACTACTGTTGCTTAAAAGCGATGAAACTATTGAACTTATGCGGTCTAAACCTTCTGGAGCTACGATTTCGGTAGGCGTAATATTGTTAATCTTGCATTCGTCAATAAACGAATGATAACGTTGTAAAACGCTGAAATGCAGGGAAACATCGCGATTTGTGCGAATATAAGCTATGTTTTTATGACCTAATCCAATAAGGTGGCGAGCCATAAGCCTCGCGCCCTGATTGTCGTCAATATTAATTGTTGCATCAAAATCGCAGTCCATAGGATATAAGCAGTTTATGCCTAAAACTGGTACACCAGTTGCCTTTAATGAAGCAACTTCCGACTTATTTACGTCAAATGAGCAAACTATTACGGCATCTGCATTTCTTCGAGTTGGTAGCATATCAAAGAATTCTGCGCGCTCTTGGCTGCTTGATATTTGGAAAATTGATAGATCGTAGCCTGCTGGGTGAAGAACCTGATTCAATCCTTGCATTATGGATGCGCTAAACCACAGGCGAATGCTGTCGCTCATTAGTAGTGCGACTCTTAGAGTTCTGCCAGATTTTAAAGCGGCTGCAGAACGAGATATTGAGAAGTTTAGTTTTTCTGCAATAGCCAACACTTTGTCGCGAGTTATTGCGGAAACTAAGTTTGGTCGTGTAAATGAGCGTGAAACAGTAGATACTGATACGTGAGCTTCGTTGGCAACATCTTGAATATTAGCCGGCATGTGAACTCCTTTATTCGCACAACATCAATATCTTCATCAATATTTTTATTAATGTCTTCATTAATATCATTCAATCATCTTCAACGATAGTATATGAGCAGCGCATACATCAATGTTCATTGCGCCTCTTATACACAAACGTTTGCAATAAAAATAATAATAGCAGATTTTGCTGCAAAATCGCCAAAAATAGGGATTTTCTTCACATTTAATTTTGATTTCATCGCGTAACGACATGCAAAAAATGACAACGTTTGACATTGCTGTTGCATGTAGTAATATAAAAGTATTGGTTCGGGCGTCGACGCTCGTACAAGCGTTGTACTCAAGGAGGAGAAAGTGACGAGTCATGATTAATATGAGTGGAAAAGCAATACGCAAATGGTGGGCGTTATTCGCTTTGCCAACGTTTGCTGCTTTTGTAATCGGCTTTTTAGTGCCATTCGTAATGGGTGTGTATCTTAGCTTTACTAAGTTCCATACTGTTACGGATGGAAAGTTTGTGGGTATTCGCAATTATCGCAAGGCTTTGCGCGATCCTCATTTTATTCATTCGTTGATTTTCACAACTGCTTTTACTGTTGTAACAACAGTTGTTATTAACGTTATTGCTTTTGCAATTGCGTATATGCTTACAAAGAAGTTCAAAGGTTCAAACTTATTCCGTACAGTGTTCTTTATGCCAAATCTTATTGGTGGCATTGTTTTGGGCTATGTTTGGCAAGTAGTGCTTAATGGTATTTTAGGCTACTTTGGTCGTGCTATTACGTATTCTGCGACGTACGGATTCTGGGGCATGGTTCTTTTGATATGCTGGCAGCAAATCGGATATATGATGATTATTTACATTGCTGGTTTGCAGGCGCTTCCAGGAGATGTTATTGAGGCGGCAGCTGTTGATGGCGCAACACCAATGCAAACGCTGTTTAAGATTACGATTCCTCTTATGATGCCGTCCATTACAGTGTGCACATTCTTGACTGTGACAAACGGATTCAAGCTGTTCGATCAGAACTTGGCGTTGACTAATGGTGCTCCTTCCAGAAAGTCGGAGATGTTGGCGTTGAACATTTTCAACACATTCTATGGAAGAATCAATGGTGAAGGCGTCGGTCAGGCAAAGGCAGTCATATTCTTCATCATTGTGGCTGTAATTGCTTTGATTCAGAACAGGTTGACAACGTCTAAGGAGGTGGCAGCATGAACGAGAAAACTAAGCATCCTGTGCTTTGGACCACGCTTTTTGCTGTAGTGAGTTTGTTGTGGATTTTCCCAATCGCGTTAGTGTTTATGAATTCCTTTAAGTCAAAGGTGTATATTGCTAGCGAGCCATTCTCACTTACTCCAAAGTCGTTTATTGGTTTTGATAATTACGTTCTTGGCATTAACCGCACGAATTTGTTGATGAGCTTCTGGTGGACAATTGTTGTAACGATTGGCGCTGTGGTTCTGATTCTTTTGTGCACTTCGATGTGTGCATGGTGGATTGTGCGAGTAAACAATTGGGCTGCAAGGCTGCTTTACGTATTGTTCTTGTTCAATATGATTGTGCCGTTCCAGATGGTTATGTTCACTCTTTCCAACATCACTACAAAGCTTGGATTGAACACCCCTTGGGGATTGTGGATTATCTACCTTGGTTTTGGCGCAGGTTTGGCTGTGTTTATTTTCACGGGCGTTGTGAAGGGTATTCCTCAGGAATTGGAAGAGTCCGCAATGATTGATGGTGCTTCAGTGCCTCGCATATTCTTCCAGATTATTGTTCCAATTATGAGACCTGCTATTATATCTGTGTCGATTTTGCAAACAATGTGGATTTGGAACGACTTCCTTCTTCCTTACCTCACTTTGGATTTGAACAAGTATAAGACTGTTTCGATTGCAGTTCAATATTTGAAGGGTGGTTATGGTTCCGTTGAAATGGGTGCCATGATGGGCTGCTTGGTTCTTGCCATTCTTCCAATTATTATCTTCTACCTCATCTGCCAGAAGTATATTATCAAAGGCGTTATGGCTGGTGCGGTAAAAGGCTGAGGTCTTTTCTCCTTCGGACCTCGGTTGCATGATGATGGTGGTTGCAAAACTTTGCTTCCACCATCATTTGTGTTTAAGTGTATTTTTTAGTGTATTGTTATTTTAGATTTGTTTTAGATTGCGTTTAACTATGCGGGAGTGGTTGTAATGATTTCTTTTGGCAGCCCCGATTCAAAGTTTGCTCAAGGAATGGAATCGTTTGCAGATGCAGTATGGCTTACCATTTTAATGATTATTACGAGTATTCCGATTATAACGATTGGCGCATCTATTACAGCTGCTCATGAAACTGCTAGAAGGATTGAACGCGGAGAAGCGCACACAACTTCAATCTATTTTAAATCTTTTAAAAATAATTTTGTTAAATCTACTATTATTTGGATAATTTTGCTTCCGATTCTTCTGGCAATTGTAGGGTCTTGGATTTTTCTGCAGCTTACGCCACTTTTAATAATAAAGTTTGCGATCAGTATTTTATGGGTTTTGGTTGCTCAATGGGTGTTTGCTCTTCAAGCAAGATTTGAAAATTCTGTTGGTAGAACTTTGATTAATTCGTTGATTTTTAGCGTATCTTACATTGCAACCACTTTTATGATGGTTTTGCTTGACTTTGTATTTTTTGCGCTTGTCTATTTATCTTTAAAGTATTTTTTGCAGGGATTGCCGCTGTTGATTTTGCTTGGATGGGGGTCTTTGATTATGCTCCATACTCCGCTGCTTGAGCGTGTGTTTGCAAAATACGTTAAAACAAGTGGTAAGTGATTTGTGAATTGACATTAGTAACCCGAGAATTAGATGTAACCAAGTAATCGGGTATTCGGATAACTGGGTAATCGGGGGTAACTAGGTATCCGTGTATTCTGCAGAATAATTAATGAGGCGAACACCATCATGGATGTTCGCCTCATTTGGGACATCATTACAAGGTGCTTTAAATGTGCAACTATGCGCAAATCCTAACACCATGTCGGGGAGGGAAACAAGTTACTCTTAACAGATAACCATGCCCTTTCATTATACTCTAAATAGCTTTATTTATAAAGGTTTTCACCCTTTCTTTTTTGTTATTTTTATTGTTATTTTTATTGTTATTTTGGCTTAAATTCTAATTATTTTTTGCCGTTCATAACAGCTGCCATAGAAAGCACTCTAGGTGACTTAAACACTTCGTCTGTATGAACAACATTGCCATCTTTGTCAGCCAAAGGAATACGCCAATTTGGATATTCTGTACTGGTTCCAGGCTGATTCTGCGAACGCTTTTCTCCAACTGCGTCAACAAGCGCCACTTGCAAAAGCAAAGATGGGGAAGTGAGCATAACCGCATGCATAGCCTCCACAATCTCTTGCACATGGTCTTCTACATGTTCGGCAGCATCCTTGCTAATCCATCCGCCTTCCAAAAGCATCTTCATCATGGCGTCCCGTTCTGCGCTCGCAGCCTTCTGGAAGCTTTCTACAGAATCGGTAAGCAAATGAAGCTCCTCGCGAAGCTTAACATGCTCGAAAGCAAGATATCCAGCTGTAGGTGGCATGTCGTGAGTTGTAACAGATGCCAAAGCATATTCGCGGTATGTGGAAGGGTTTGCAAATATAGTCTGCTTTTTACCAACCTTCTTAGCGGCTTTTTCTGCATCGTCGTCGTGAGTGAACCATTCAACAACAGTTCCAAGAATTCCATGCGAGGCAAGAACCTTAGAAACATATGCTGGAACAGTGCCCAAATCTTCGCCAATCACCAATCCGCCTGCGCGAGTTGCCTCAATGCTAAGCACAGCAAGCATAGCGTCCACGTTGTAGTACACGTAAGCACCGTTTTTAGCTCCTTGACCTTGCGGAATCCACCATAAGCGGAAAAGCCCGAGCACGTGGTCAATGCGAACCGCGCCAGCATGCAAGAACACGTTGTGAACCATGTCTCGGTATGCAATGTAACCAGTTTCGTCTAGATAATTAGGGTCAAATGGAGGCTGACCCCAATCTTGACCTTGCTGGTTGTAGAAGTCTGGAGGTGCACCAACGCTAACGCCGTTAGCAAATCGCTCTGGGCTCCACCACACATCTGCGCCATATCCGTGAACGCCAACAGCCATGTCTTGCATAAGACCTATTGCCATTCCAGCGGCTTTAGCTTCGGCGTGGGCAGCTGCAACCTGCTCGTCTGCAATCCACTGCAGCCAGCGGTGGAACTCCAACAAATCAGCGTGCTCGCACTTAAGCGCGTCAATCTGAGGAGTGCCCTTGCCGGTGGTATCAAACCAAAGGTTATCTCCCCAAGGAGCGCCCCAAACCTCGAAGGCTACGCACCAAGTCGCAAAAGCGTCTAAGTCTTCTCCAGAACGCGCCTTAAAGTCTGCGAAATCCTGCTCGCGCTCTGCGCTTCTAGGCTGCTCAAAAATCATCTTTAGTGCTGGTAGCTTTGCGCTCCAAGCAGCGTTAATATCCATAGGATTTGGATCGTTGTTTTGCGCTTCAACCGACTCGTGCAGAGCTTCCACTTGTTCTCTCTGGCTATCGCTTAATTGCGTGTATTCTGGAATATCCTGTGGGCGAATATAAGTTACGTTTAAGAATCTGCGCGACTCAGGCAAATAAGGCGAAGGCTCTAAAGGCGCCACTGGTGCGCAGGCGTGAATTGGGTTTATAAGCATGAAGTCGGCTTTGCCAATGCTACCCGCGTCTTTAAGCAGCCTACGCAAGTCTCCATAATCGCCAACTCCCCAAGATTCCTTTGATCGCACGGAGTAGAGCTGAGTCATGTAACCCCAGCGATGGCGTTCCTGAACGCTTTGCGGAAGAGGGATTCTTGCTGGAGCAGAAATCAGTGTAACCTGAGCATGCAAGGCGCATTCGTCATCTACAGTTGCTTTCAGAGTGTGGTAACCCATTGGCAAATCTTCTGGAAGTTCCAGCAATAAGTCGCCCTCTTTGCTTGTCTTAAAGTTATTAAGCGGCTTATCAGGCGTATCCTCGTATTCTGTTCCGTCTTCTAAAGTCAGTGTTACGTGGATTTTGCTTGGGTCGATTGCACTACCGCCAGTGTGCACAGGCACTATTGTTTTTGTGCCATTAAAGCATACAACTGTTGGTGGCAGAAGTTCGCTATCTCGCTTTTCTTGCACTCGTTTTAGTGAGTTTGCAATATTTTCCTCTGTATTTGCTTGCCAACCTAGTGCATCTAGCACGCCAACAAGAGCTTCATCGGTAATTTCCGTATAGTCGCCTAGTTGGTCGATGTAGAAAGTTGCAACTCCGCAGGCTTTTGCTAACTGAATTAGTAGACGATTGAGTCGTTCTGTGCTTTCTTCTACGGGCACAGGCGTGGCAGCCTTTGTTTTGGCGTTGTCTGTTGTGCTCATGATGCTCCTTTGTTAATCAGTGGCACATGTAATCTCGTCGCATCGATGTTGGTTTGCAAACGATGTTGAAGAGTGCGATTTCTCAACACCTCACTGGATTGAGGCACGCTCTAGCTAACCATTATATTAAGTATTGATATCGTTTGCAATATTGGCGATTTTCGTGGCACTTAACAAAAAACCGCAGAAGGTTAAATACCAACTGCGGTTTTTTGTTTTTTGTTATTTGCGCATATTTGCTGCTACTTACTTGCGACGGATTCGCATAAAGTGCCATCCTGCGCCGATTGCTGCGATTCCAGCAGTTATGCTTCCTGCGATTGCTGCAATTAGCGTTGTGCTGTTGCCAGCGGCGTGCTCACCGTTGTTTGCGCCAGATGCCTGAGCGCTCTTATCGCTGCTATTGTCTTCGCTCTTTGAGTCTTCGTTCTTGGACTCTTCGGATTCCTTCTGATTTTCATCTTTTGCAGAATCGTTAGATGTGTTCTTGGACTCTTCGCTCTTTGTTGTGTTTGCGGAGCTTGCTGTAGGAGCAGCAGATGCTGCAGCACGAGGCGTGCGTGCAGGAATCTCTGCGGTTGCTGGCGACTTAGCAGTAGCATTTTCTACGAGTTCTTCTGCAGCTTTTGCGGTATGCGTGGACTCCGTTTGGTTCGCTGGAACAGCACTGTGCTTAGGTGCAGCCTGTGGTGCAGACTGTGATACAGAAGGAGCCGAAGCCTGTGGCGCACTTGGTGCAGCATTGTTCTGTGGCGCATTCTGTGGAGTGCTTGGAGCTGGAGCTGGCTGTTGTGCGCTTGGTGGCGCAGAAGGAGCCTGTTCCTGCACCTGTGGATTTGAAGCCGTTGGAGGTGCTGGTGGATTAAGCGGAGCTTGTGGCTGCACCTGTGGAGCCTCTTGCGGAGTGCTTGGAGCTGGAGCAGGAGCTGGTGTAGAAGGAGCTGGCTTCTGAACCTGTGGATTCAAAGATTCCTCAGCCTGCTGCTTTGCTGCAGTGAGACTCTTTTCCACATTGTTCAACGTTTGTGTTGATTTATCAAGTTCTTTAGATCGATTAGCAACCTCTTTTATCATTAAATCAAAAGCGAATTCGATGGTTTGGGAGCTTGCAGCATACTTTGAAATAAGTGTACGCTTGGTCTCTTCAATCGAAGCTTTTAGCTCTAAGATCTTTGCTTTAGTCGCTTCAACATTAGTTTTCGCTTCATTTAGTTTTTGCTTTGCTGTTTCAGCAAGTTGTTTAGTTGCTTCAACATTAGTTTTCGCTTCTGATATTTCTTTATCGATTCGCTTCAAGTCTTCTTTAAGTTGATTAAGATTCTTTTCGGCGGTATCCTTATCTATTTTAGCGTTTTCAAGATTAGCAGTTTCGTCTTGAACTTTTTTCTCTGCTTTTTGTGCTTCTTCTGTTATTGCCAGTAAGTTTTGAGCAGCTTTTTCTGCCGCCTCTTTAGCTTTTTCTGCATCTCTGCTAGCGACATTTAGATCTTTTTCAGCATCTTGTTTAGATTCTTTTAGCTCTTTTATAGTATTCTCAAGCTCAGCTAGTTCGGATTCTTTATCTGAAACTTTTTTAGCTAAAGAATTAGATTCAGACTTCTTCTCATTGGCAGCTTTTCGAGCATCTTTTGCATTATCAGAAATTCTTGTTAAAGAATTTATCTCAGAAGTCAATTCAGAAATTGTATCTAATAGATCTCTTATTTGACTACTTTTATCTGCTTTGGCAAGTTCTTCTTCTGCTTTTTTTGCTTCAGTACTTAGTTTTTCGCTATTTTCTTTTGCGGTACTAGCTTCGTTTTTTAATTGCTCTTCAATATCTTGCGCCTCTGTCTTTTTAGTTTGCGCGTTAGTTAATTTTTCTATGTGTGAAGGATCACCAAGTTTTGATCTATCGGATTCTAATTTTTGTAATTCTCTCTCATATTCGGCAACTTTTTCTTTTTGTTTCGTATATGCAAGTTGTTTTTGGGCAGCAGTTTTTTCTGCTTCTTCAGCTTGTTTTTTAGTCGAAGCAACTTTTTCTTTTAACTGATTAATTTTGTTTTGATCATTGTCAGCATCAAGAGTTTTTAGATTTTCTTCTGCAGTTTTAATTTGCTTAGTAATGTTCTCAATCTTATTATCGACGCCTTCAGCAGCTGCTTCCTTTTGCTGTGCTTCCTTTTCAAGCTTTTCAGCTTCTACCTTAGTGGATTCAGACTTTTGCTTAGCTTCAGCTAACTCTGCTTCAAGCTTAGATTTAGCCTCTTCTTCATTTGCTAAATCTTCTGCAGTTTCTTCGTTGTCATCTTTTGCGTCCTCAGCAAGTTCATCTTTTGCAGCTTTTTCTTCAGACCTAATTTTGTTTACTTGATCAGCATTTTGCTTAGCCTCGTCAGTCACTTTCTTGTCTTTTTCTGCCTCTTTTACGGCTTTACTCTTCTCTTCAATGCGCTGCTCGGCATTTGCTATATTCTGAGTCTCTGTTTCTATTTTCTTATTGGTCTCAGCAATGCTATTTTCTGCATTATTTTTCTTTTCTACAGCTTCATTAATTTTTCTTGCAGTATCTTCAGCTTCTTGTTTTGCTTCTTCTACAGCTTTATTTGCTTCATTATGCTTATTCTGAGCTTCTTTTTGTAGATTCTTTGATTCTTCGACTTTTTGGAGTATTTCTGCATTTGCTGGAGTGTTATTCTTAGATGTGCCTGAACCTTGAACCGTTCCAGGATTTTCTTTCTCTTGCTTGCCAGCACCAGCGTCGCCAGTAACAGGCGAGTTAACGGTTTGCGGTGTAGAGTTTTGCGGATCTATAGTTACAACATTGCTAACAGCATTAAAACCAGTGTCGGATATTGTCTTAACCTGTGCTGCTGGATGATTGGACGTATCTGTTGTAGTCGCGTCGGCTGCGTTGGCAGCGTTTGCAATGCTTATGCTTCCAATAAGAGCCAAAGAGCTTGCTCCCAAAGAGATAGCGGCTGCAATCTTAGCGTTCATATTTACCTCATTCTTCAAATCATTTAGGTTTGGGGGTGGGGGTATTTGTTTAATTATCAAGTTGTAAGATCAAAGCGCTGACTGTTTATTACGTTTCGCGTCTCTGTCTTGTTTCTAGACTTCCTACTCTTCTCTACTCTGCATATTTCTCCACTTTGCATATACATAATAGGGGTATAAAGTATAAAAGTTATTCTAACAGAATCACAGGAATAATTCGCTCACTTTGGCAAGTTATAAGGAACAATTAAGGAAATTACAAGGATTTGTCTTGAAATATTAGTATTCAACTCAGTATTCGAAAATATTGGGTTATTTCCCAATAATATTAATATTCAATCATAAGACAAAAAATAATCCCGACTTTGTTCCCAAATCACAAGAATAAGGGAACAAAATCGGGATAAAATGCGGGTCGAGCGCGCTCAAGAACTCGAGCAATCAAGCGCGCTTGCGACTCAACACAACGAATGTACGCGGCGGCACATGAACCGCACACTGAGAGCCATTATCATCGCACAGCATAGAAACGCAGCTGCCAGAGTCGTGCCCCGTCCACTTAGCAAAATACTCAGTGGAATCCAACACGCAGCGCCACGGGTTCGCAGATTTAGCAGGCAAATCAATTGTTGCAGACGCATCATTCATAGGATTCACGCACACAATCAAATCGCTTCCAATCTGCTCCGCAAGAACAGCATCATCAGACGCAGTAAGCCTTGTGTGCTGAGCATCATAAAACTCCGCATTCTTAGCACGAAGCGATATAAGCGCACTATACCACTCTACAAGAGGTTGGAATCGCTTAATTCTAGACCAATCCAGCTGATTCATAAGCGCACCGCGATTATAGGAATTATCGCAACCATGCTTAGTGCGACCAAACTCTTCGCCGCCAAGCATAAATGGCATTCCAGCAGAACACAAAATCAATCCAGCACTGAGAATATTAGCGCTAAAAATGTCTGCAACGCTGTTTGGATCACTTGCGTCAAAATCGCAGCTAGACGCATTATCGCGCATAGAAATACACAGCTTATCCCACAAAGTCAAATCGTCGTGAGCAGAAACATACTGCACAATTTGACCAACACTTTTACCAGCACAAGGCATACCACGCCAGCCATTAAACGCGTTTCGCACAGGATCCGCCGTCCAAAACTCATTGCCATTTACATATCCGCGGTCATGATGATCCATAACATTGCCCTTAAGCGTGTCACGAGACTCATCACTAAACCAGCCGATTCTAGAATCAAGGAATCCTCGCCCATCTTTATCTCCCATAGGGCAATCATCGCCAACAGCTGCAGCATCCGCACCCCACGGTTCACCATACATAAGAATATCTTTGCCGCCATCAAGCTTATCTAATTCGGCACGAATCATATTCAAAGTTTCCGCATCCGTTAAGCCCATAAGGTCAAACCTAAAACCATCCACATGGTAGCAGCGCGCCCAGTGCAAAATAGATTCAATCATAAAACGCCTAAACATAGGATGATCGGAAGCCATCTCGTTACCGCAGCCAGAACCATTAGCAAAAGACCCATCAGCCTTACGCCTGCAGAAATAGCCTGGAGCCACACTTTCAAACACATTCGACGCAGCCTCAAACATGTGGTTATAAACAACATCCATAACTACGCGTATACCATTTTTATGCAAAGCGCCAATCATCGCCTTGCACTCGCGGATTCTTGCCGTACCGTCATACGGATTACTAGAATAAGCACCCTCTGGAACGTTGTACGCATGTGGATCGTAGCCCCAATTGTAAAGCGAATCCACGCTCTCACCGTTTTTGCGAGCAGACGAAATCGCAACCTCATCCACAGTAGCAAAATCGTAGATTGGCATTAGTTGAACGTGAGTTACACCAAGTTTTTTAAGATAGTCAATTCCAGTAGGGAAGTGCTCATCGCCACCTAAAGTCGTATGCGAATCTGTAAAAGCAAGATACTGACCCCTATGTTCTGGCTTAAAACCACCATTAGGATTGCTGCTAAAGTCCTCAACATGCGTTTCCCAAACAACCGTCGCATGGCGCACAAACTCTGGCGACTTATCTTTGTGCCAGTCAGCTGGGCTAACGCGTTCCTCACTTACAACCATGCTGCGCTCGCCATTTACGCCACTAGCAACACCCCAAGGGTCACTTGTACGATTGACTTTTCCATCTGCAAAAGTCACCAGAAAATCGTAGTAAACGCCATCTAGCCTTTGCAATATTGAAGTTCTCCATGCGCCGTCGCGCAATGGCTTTAAATTACGTGTTTTGAACGGCTCGCTGTTGTTTCCTGTTTCAAAAAGTCTTAGCGTTACGCATGATGCGGTTGGTGCCCAAACTGTGAATGTTGTTGATTTTTCATTAAGCGAGCATCCAAGCTGACCCGAGTACACTGGCCATTGTGTTGAAGACGTGCACGTCATGTAATATATCCTTCTTTTAATTATTCAGAAGAAAATGAAGGCCGAAACGCTTTAAAACGCTCGACCCCCATTTTCAATTAAACCCCACAATTGATGTAGAGGTTACTATCCCTTAACAGAGCCAGACATCGACTCTTCATAGAATCGCTGCATGACAATAAACAGGATTGCAATCGGAATGGAAACGCACACAGCTCCAGCGGAGAATCGTGCGAACCAGTGATTGATGTATTCTCTCTGCAACATCTGGTACAAGCCCAAAGCCACAGTGTAATTATCTTGAGTACGGGCAATAGTCTTAACCAAAACGAAGTCAAGCCATGGACCCAAGAAGCTAACAATAGCTTGGAACACAATCATAGGCTTGCAGATTGGAAGAATAATCTTCCAGAATACTTGCCAAGTTGTGCATCCATCCAAATAAGCGGCTTCATCCAAAGACTTTGGAATCGTGTCCATATAGCCCTTCATAACGTAGAAGCCCATGCCGCTGCCAGCAGAGTAAACGATTATAAGGGAAATAAGAACAACAGAACCATTCGTCAAGCCAAAAGCCTTCAAAATGAAGTAGATAGCGATAACTGCCATGATGCCTGGGAACATACCAAGAATCAAAGCAATGTTCATAAATGTCTTACGACCGCGGAAACGCAAACGAGACATGCAGAACGCTACTACAAGCACGAAGAACAGAGAGATAATGCACACGAAAATAGACACAATCAAGGTGTTTAAGAACATTCGTGGGAAGTCAAGAACTTCTCGCTCAGTAAACAGCTGAATGTAATTATTAAACGTGTACTTAGTTGGGAAGAACGTTGTCTGATATGGTGCAGTGTTCTGGTTAAAGCTTTCCAAGAACACCCAAACGATTGGCGCAAGCCAAATCACAGCCATAACAATCAGGAACAGATGAGCTACAATGTCTCCGAATATGCGGCGGATACGCTGATCGCGCCAGAACGGGACACTACGTACACTATGCACAGTCTGTTCGCCTTGCATAAGATCCTTCTTATTACTCACCGGAATCCCTCCTCATTCTTGTAGGAGCCAGAGTTGCGGTATGTTATCAAAGCAACAATCGCAAGCACAATGAATGTCATAATGCCGATTACCGCGCCCATGCTGTAGTTATCTTTATCAACCGTAAGCTTGTACAGCCAGGTGATGAGCAAATCAGTCTTACCTGCAGAAGAACCAATTGGTGTTGGCTCGCCGCCAGACAACAGGTAAATAACGTTGAAGTTATTAACGTTTCCAGTGAAGGTGGTGATCAGGTATGGAGTCATAACAAAGAAGATGTATGGCATAGTGACGTTCATGAAACGCTGCCACCAGCTTGCACCGTCAAGCTCTGCTGCTTCGTAAAGTTCAGCTGGAACGTTCTGCAAAATACCAGTGATCTGCATGATGGTGTAAGGAATACCAACCCAAAGGTTGATGAGAATAACCGTAACCCTTGCCCAAGTAGCATCTTGGAAGAACGGTAGTGGAGAATGAATCCAGCCAGAAGATATAAGAAGACGGTTAATAGCGCCATCTCTTTGCAACATGCTGTGCATAACAAGCAAGGACACAAACTGTGGGACAGCAATGGTCAAAGAGAAGCAGATACGCCACAAGCTCTTAAGACGAGTGGTGCGCCTGTTAATAATCATTGCCATAAACATGCCGAAGAAGAAGTTCAAGAATGTAGCGAAGAAAGCCCAAACAAGGGTCCAAATCAAAACATCAAAGAAGATTCCAGCATTAATGGTTCCAGTTGTATTTCCAAGAATCTTAAAGAAGTTGTTTAAACCAACCCAATGGAACAGCAATGTGTGGTCACGATCATAGTTTGTGAATGCCATCGAAATCATGAACACCAATGGCAAAACCGTGAACAAAACAATTCCAGCGGTTGGAAGAGTCATAAAACCAACGTGCGCATGGCGGTCGAGCAAAGACTCAACATCTTTAACAAAAGTAATAGGCTTTTCTCCGCGCGCTACAAAAGCCTGAGCTTTGTATGCGCTACGCAAAGACAAAGTAGCTAAATAAATTAAAACAACAATTGCTGCAATGCTCATAACGCCATACAGCAAAATTTCAACAGAATTATCTCCAGCCACATAGTGCCAGAAGCCGTTAATCTTTACTCTACCCTGCTTCTTAGTACCAAGAGTACCGAATTTTGGTAGATATTCAGCGCCAGTTGTGGCCAAGAAGGCAAGAACTCCAGCCTCGCATAGAATGAATACGAGACCTTTCACGTACTGTTTGCGAACGAAGTTACCAAAACCGAAGATAATTATCGAAACCCAAGACAGTACGTCTGCGTGCTTTGCAGCCTCCTGTAATGAGTATTGCGAAGGGGCAATGTATTCATCGGCAGCAGGTGCCTTCTTACGCTTCCCTCGCTTGGTGGATGTCGTGCCAGTCATGACATGCCTTTCGTAAAATTGTGGGGTTTTTACAAGCAAAAGACGCCCCGCCCCGATTTTAAAATCCTTAGGGGAGCGGGGCGTCCTTGCCGTGTGTTTTCTAAATATTATTTTCTTTTAAAAGAATTTAATATTTAGAAAACAGTCGTAAGTAATACTTACTTCTTAAGAGCTTCCTCAAAGCCCTTCTGGAAGTCTGCAATCTTTGCAGCGGCGTTGCCGTCGTTGACTTCCTTGTTTGCCAATGCAGTACCGAAGGTCTTCATTGGATCCCAGAAGGCACCCATTTCTGGAACGGTTGGCTGCAAGACAGAAGTCTTAGCAATGGTGTTCATCTGAGCCACAGCGGCTGGGTTGTCCTTAACGAGATCAGACAAAGACTTAGCAACTGGGATATCGCCGTGAAGCTTGTACATCTGCTCCTGGGATTCCTTAGAACCGAGGAATGCAGCGAACTTAGCGGCCATCTCTGGAGCCTTGGAGTTAGGGTTGTAAGCAACAGCCTTAGAGCCAGCGAAGGACTTCATCTGATGTTCGCCATCTTCAGACTTGAACTTTGGAAGCTGAGCAGCAGCGTAGTTGTCGCCCAAAGCCTTCTTTACATCGCCAGCATCCCAAGAGCCAGAGAAGTAAGCGTCAACGGTGTGGTTCTTAATGCCAGCTAAGCCAGCGCCATCGCCATCCATTACGAAGTTCTTGTTCTGAATGAACTTTGCAACATACTTGGTGATTTCGGCAGCCTTATCACCAATCTTGATGCCAGCCTTGCCATCGTTGCTCTTCTCGCCGAAGAGGGTCATGTTGCCATCGAGGTAGAAGCCTGGAAGGTACCAAGCGTTGCTGATATCGAAAGCAACCTTGCCCTTTTCGAGCATCTTATCGAGGGACTTAACGTCTTCGTCGGAGAACTTGGACTTATCGTAGTACATGAACCAAGTGTTGCCCATGTATGGAACGCCATAAAGCTTGCCATCCTGAGCGGTTACAGACTGGATGATGGTATCATCGTTGTCTTCCTTAACCTGTTTGGCAGCGTCGTCGCTCAACTCGCCAATTGCGTTTGCCTTTACCAAGTCGCCGAGCTGATCGTTAGGGAACAGGTAAACGTCGGCAGCAGCCTTAGCGTCCTGCTTAACGGTCTTAGCAGCATCTGGTGGAGCAACAACAGCGTTCTTAAAAGTAACCTCTGGGTGATCCTTCTTGAAGGCTTTCTCCATAGCCTGAATCCAGCCGCCAGCCTTCTGATCTTCGGAAGAAGACCACACGGTGAGCTTTACTGGGTTTGCCTTGTTGCTGGAGCCAGCGTTGGTGCTAGAACCGCATGCAGCAAATCCAAACATTGTAGCGATTGCGAGGCCTGCGCCCAGCACTTTCTTCATATTCGTCATCCTTGACCTCCTATATCATGCCAGCTTGGCATGTTCTTTGGTGGCATAGTAACAGATCCCATGCGACGCACCATCGCATTTTGCTGCGTTGAGCAACGTCACATTTTTATTGAAATCCGTGTATAAGCAATGTGTAGTATACACGGATATAAAAGTGTTAGCAAATCATGTCGCAAGTGATTAGAAAAATTGTTTGTAAAGTGACTTTTTAGCTTTAGAAAATCGTATTTTATTCTATAACTCAGTAAATTTAACGGAATTTTATTATTGACTGGTTGAATGTGAATCGACGATTTTGAGCTCAGTCAAAGCGTAAAGTTTTCCTGATTTTGTTGCTCAAAATGGCATGTTGAGCAACAAAATGCGGAAAAGTGGATAGTAAAATAAAATTAGACAAGATAAGTCAAGTCGAAAAATAAAAGATAAGATAAGACAAGAGATAAGTCAAGATAAAAGACAGGTCACGCCAACAAAACCAACAAAACGGGGTAAACATGCAAAACGAACATGCACAATGGCTGCGCGACGCCGTGTTCTACGAAATCTATCCACAAAGCTTCTACGATTCAAACGGCGACGGAATAGGCGATATTCCAGGCATAATCGAAAAGCTCGACTACGTAAAATCGCTTGGATGCAATGCGATCTGGCTAAATCCTTGCTACGATTCGCCATTTAAAGACGCGGGTTACGATGTGCGCGACTACAAAAAAGTGGCAGCGCGCTACGGCACGAATGAGGATTTGCAACGTCTTTTTAGCGAAGCACACAATCGCGGAATGCACATTTTGCTAGACCTTGTTCCAGGGCACACAAGCGAAGAGCACGAGTGGTTTAAGCAAAGCTCGCGCGCGCAAGAAAACGAGTTTAGCAAGCGATATATATGGACCGACAGCGCGTTTAGCGGCTATTCCATGCCGTTTATTGGCGGCGAAAGCGAGCGAGATGCCACGTATATTCTGAACTTCTTTAAATGCCAGCCAGCGCTAAATTACGGCTTTGCGCATAGGGATCGCGCGTGGCAATCCGCGCCAGATTCTAATGAGGCTGCGCAAACGCGTGCCGCGATGGTTGATGTTATGCGATTCTGGCTTGCGCTCGGTGCGGACGGATTCCGCGTAGACATGGCGGATTCGCTTGTAAAAAACGACGACAACAATGGCGAGGGAAGCCTTGGCAAAGACAACACGATTCGCGCATGGCAAGAGATGCTGGGTGCTGTAAAGGCCGAGTATCCGCAGGCTGCTTTCGTTTCGGAGTGGGGCAGGCCTCGTCAGGCGCTGGCTGCTGGATTCGACATGGACTTCTATTTGAATTGGCGCTGGGATGGGAATCCGAACGGTTACGCGCGCTTGGCTCGCGATGTGGATAATGCGCTAGACAGCAATCCCGAGCACGACCACAGCTACTTTAATGCGCGCGGCGGCGGCAGCATTTGCCCATTTTTAGACGATTATTGCCCACAGTATGAGGCCACTTGCAACGAGGGTTATTTTAGCTTTATAACGTGCAATCATGATACTCCACGCCTGGCTCCGCGATTAAGCGAGCGCGAAAGGCGGATTGCGTTTGGCATGATTCTTACAATGCCAGGTGTGCCGTTTGTGTATTACGGCGACGAAATCGGCATGAAATATCGCGATATTCCTACAAAAGAGGGCGGTTATGCGCGCACGGGCACGCGTACGCCAATGCAGTGGGATGATTCTAAGAATTTTGGATTCTCCACGGCTGCAAAGTCGAAGTTGTACTTGCCTGTTGAGGCGCGCGCGGATGGAAGGACTTGCGCAAATTCTCGCAAACAAGCGGTAGAAAGTGGCGAAATTCCAACGGTTTTGGGGCAAGAGCAGGATGGTGATTCGCTGCTTAATTGGGTGCGCGCGCTGATTGCTTTGCGCCACGAGTGCGCGGCGCTGCACGCGGATGCCACTTGGCGAGTGTTGCATGCGCCTGTGGATGGTCGCAGCTTTGCATACGAGCGATGCGCGGCTGAGTCGAATGTGTCGGATGGCGAATCCTCTACAGATAGATGCATTGTGGTTATGAATCCTGGATTAAACGAGGAGACGATTGCGCTTAGCGCGCTTGCGGGGCTTACGCCAGAGGCGATTTTGCAGCCGCGGCTTTCGGTTGGAGCGGTTACTTGCGACTCTTCCGCGCTGAAACTTGGCGCGCAGTCCTTCGCCCTGTTTGTTTTATAGTCCGCTTTATTATTTGGTGTTTTTTGATACAAACGTACTGCATAAGCGCACTGCAGAGATTTAAGTTAGGGTTTGATACAATTGCAATGATTATGCAATGACGTTGTCAACGCTGTTGTCAATAACGTTGCAATGACGGCAAAAGCTTATACGCACTTAACGCAACGAGTGCTAGCAAGAGGTGAATTATGGACGCGCTAAAACCAAAGATTCGCGCAGACAAGAACATAAAAATGGGTATTACGCTCAAAAAGTTCAAGCTGCTCGGCGCTGTAATGATGATGCTCAGCGCGTTCGGAACAACCGTGATTCCGCACCTTTTTGGCGGTCTTTCCAACTCCAACATGTGGAGCCTCACAGCTGCCGTAGTTTGCGAAGTTATAAGCTGGTCGGCTCTGCCGTGGTACGCGTGGCTACTCGTTCGCGGATATCAAAACACGCATAATCTCAACCTTTACACGCTCCGCCTTCTTGTGCTTGCGCTTATTTGCGAGGTTCCGTACGACTTTACAACCTTTGGCTGCGCTTTCGATATGCGCTCGCAAAACCCAGTGTTTGGTCTTGTTATCGCACTGTTTGTGCTTTCGGGAATTGACATGGTTCGCGCGCGTTTTAAGGGTGCGCAAAAAGTGGCGTCAATCGCAGTGATTCTGATTGCAGGAATATTGTGGAATCTTTTCGGAAAAGTCGGCTTTAGGCAGAATATTTTTTGGGGCGGAGCTTTACTTTTAGGATTTGTTTTGATTTTTAGATTCCTAGAAAACCACGAGATTCGCATGGAACTGATTGCTGGCGCTTTCGGAGCAATGTCTCTTTTGGCGCCAGGCGTTGGCGTGGCTGTGCTGCACTATCGCAGCCCGTATGGCGATGGACCTAAGCAAACTAAGCAATTCCGCTGGCTTATGTATGCGTGGTATCCGCTTATGCTTGTAATCGCAAGCTTGTTCACGATTCTGCTTTAGGTGCAGCCGTAGAATTTCTTATAATAAGTTGCACTGGAGCTGTAAGATGTCTTCGCGCTACAGCTTTACCTTCTATAAGAGATATCGCAATGTTCCCAGCTTGTTCTGCCATTGTTTTAGGATTTTGGCGGATTGTGGTTAGTCCAGCCTCTTTTGCATAAGTGCCATTGTCGAATCCTATAATCGATAAATCTTCAGGCACGCGAATTCCTAATTTTTGTAATCTAAACAAGAACGGCATTGCTGTTGAATCCTGGTGGAAGCATATTGCCGTAGGGGGATTTTCTTGTGTAAAAAGCTCAGAAAGAGTGGCATCTATAGGGTCATCTTTTATGTCTATTGGCAGTACTTTCCCTTGTATTCCATCAATATTGTTGCACACGTTTTCAAAGCTTGTGATTCTTCTTGACGAGCTAAAGCGGAAAGATGAACAAAAATGCTCATACACGTATAAAAGACGCTTATGCCCTAATGTTGCTAAGTGTTGAATCGCAAGTTTTATGCCCAGAGCATCGTCGATTCCGATTGATGCAGAAAGCACTTTAGAAGCTGTGCAGTTTATTCCGACAATTGGTACGTTTATGCGTTGTAATTGTTCAGCCTCATTGCTGCTTATGTCAAATGACGATACGATTATTGCGTCTGTGTTTGCACGTAAAGGCAGCTCTTTAAAGAAGTTTTTTCTTTGTTCAACTCCCTCTAAAAGGTGTATTACAAGGTCGTAGCCATTTTTGTTCAGTACGCTATTTAATCCTTCTATAATTGCCGAGCTAAACCATTCGATTTTACTGCTTCCGATTAGTAGCGTTATGCGATATGATTTGCCTGTTTTAAGCTCTCCAGCGGTTCTAGAAACAGTGAAATCCATTTGTTCGGCTGCGCGCATGACTTTGGCGCGTGTAGATGCGGAGACTTTTTCTGGATGTGCGAATGTTCTGGAGACGGTTGCAATCGACACTCCTGCCAGTGTTGCTACATCGCAAATACTAGTTTTTGACAAGTCGCACCTCTTTTAAGCGTTTGAGCTGCAGAGTTTTTAGCTGCATTTCTTTTAATCACCCTGCTTCTAGTTATCATAAATGAAAAGGTTTACATTTTTAGACACGCCGCCTAAAAAGTATTTATTCGTGCAAAACTAGCTTAGTATTAAGGATTCAAAATGAAAACCTTTACATTTACATTTTTAATGTTTGACCGAGTCAAACTTAAAGCAATATTATAAAATTACCCATCAATTTCACGAGGAAGTGGAGTAACAATGAAGATTAGAAAAATATGCATATCCTGTATAGCAGTTTTGGGCATGATTTCTACGCTTGCCGCATGTGGGAATAATGGTGCAGCAGGAGTAACAGATACAAAGAAAGACAAAGGCCTAGCTGTTATGGGTCAAGCTTTAAAGTATGACCCAAATCATTTAGTAAATCAAGGAAAGCCAATCCAGCTTGAGTATTGGAGCTGGGGAGACGCGTCCACTGATCCAATTTACGACATGATTAAGGATTATCAAAAGATTTATCCAAATGTAAAGTTTAAGACTAAGAACGTTGCTTGGGATGATTACTGGACAAAGCTTCCTCTTGCTCTAAAGGGAACAAAGGGCCCAGCTTTGTTCAATATTCACAACTCCAAAGATGAGCTTATTCGCCCATACGCTGCCGATTACAAGATTGACAAGGCTGCTATGGAATCGGATTACGCAACGGCTAGTGCGCATGAAGATGCTAAAGGTAATGTAAAGTACATTGATTCCGTAATCAATACGGGAAACATCTACTACAACAAGAAGCTTTGGAAGGAAGCTGGCTTAACCGAGGCAGATATTCCTGCTACTTGGGATGAGTTGCGCGAAGTGGCGAAGAAACTCACTAAGTGGAACGGTTCCAAGATGGAACAGGCTGGATTTAACGTGAACGGCGATGCTTATGCTGCAATCAATCAAGGATTGAACTATCAGCGTGGTGAACTTGCTTTTGATGAAAGTGGCAAGAAGCCTAATTTTGACAACAAAGTCACGCGTGAAAACATGAAGTTCTTGAAGAATTTGTACGACAAAGACAAGGTCATTTCTACCGACTTTGGCACGGATTACACGCAAAGCTTTGGAAACGGCCAATCTGGAATGGTTTATGCCTGGGGATGGCTCGAAGGTGTGCTAAAAGAAAAGTACCCAAATATTGAATATGGAGTCTTCCCAACTCCAACATTCACAAAAGAAAAGCCATTTGCGTACGATCGCTACAATGGAGAATCCACTCCAGGAATTAACGCTCACCAGTCAAAAGATCAGCAAGAGGTTGCTCAAGACTTTATTAAGTTCATTCTCGCTAACGATGCGTTTATTCGCTCGGCAGTAAAGCATTTGAACTCGTTCCCAGCAAAGAAGTCTTTGCAAAACGATCCTGAGATTCTAAAGGCTCCAGTAATGGCTGCGATTCAGCCGCGTGCAGATCGCCTAATCTGGCCAGGGATCACGCCTTCTACCGTGGAAACAAGTAGCAAGGCTGCTTTCCAGAACGTTATGCAAAATGGTGAGTCTATTGATGATGCAATCAAAGAGGCTCAAGCAACAATGGTTAAAGATATGAAGAATTCTAAGTTTACGTCTGCAGAAAGTAAGTATGAGTTCTTCAAAGAGCACAAGTAAAAACAAAGCAGACTAGTTAACTAGTTGTAAATCGTAATCACTGTGCTCAGTAGGTAAGGCAAGGAAAATCATGAAACAAGTTAATCAGGATTCTCATTTGAGCAAAATGAGAAAACATAATGGTGGTATGTCAAAAATAAGCACTGCTCTTTCTCGAACCTTCTCCTTTCGGAATATAGCAGTAGTGTTTCTGATTGTTTATTTTGTGATTTTTCTTGCCTATCCAATATATAAGGCTTTTGCAGGCAGCTTCCACGAATGGAATCCGCTTGTTGGAACATACAATTGGGTTGGGCTGGATAATTTTAAGCAGATTTTAGTAGATAAGTTATTCTGGAAGTCCATTGCAAACACCGCAATCTTTACGTTTGTATCTGTTGTATTCCGCGTTATTCTTGGCATTGGTTTTGCAATGTTGTTAAGCTCCAAGCTTGTTAAGTGCAAAGATACTCTGCGAGGTCTTTTCTACATGCCAACAATTACGCCGTTGGTGGCAGTGAGCTTTGTGTGGATGTGGATGTTTGACCCGCAGTTTGGCATGATCGATAGGGTTACAGGCTTAAACATAAATTGGTTGCACAGTTCGACTTGGGCTATGCCAGCAATCATAATAATGACAATTTGGAAAGACTTTGGCTACGCAACGGTATTATATTTGGCTGGATTAATGAATCTGCCAAAAGATGTTTACGAAGCGGCAGAAATAGACGGCGCTAATAGCGTGCAAAAATTCTTTAGAATAACAGTTCCGTTGCTAAAGCCAACAACACTTTTTATAGTAATCACATCTATGATTGGCTATATTCAAGCGTATGTTCAGATTCTTGTTATGACCAATGGCGGCCCAGGAACATCAACGTACACAATCAGCTACCTAATTTTTGATCAAGCGTTCCAAAAGTATAACTTTGGAATTGCATCTGCAATGAGCGTCATTCTGTTTATAATCACTGGAATCCTAACATTCATAATGTTTAAAGCGTCTAAGGATAGTGAGTTAGTATGAAAAAACAAAATCTTAAAAAGAGCATTATTGGATGGTTTCTAACAATATTCCTATTCTTATTGTCTTTCTTAACAATCGTGCCATTTATTTGGATGTTTGTATCTTCCTTTGCTCCAAACAGCGACATTGTGCGCATAGATGGTGGGCTGTTCCCAAAGCCAAGCACATTTGGGAATTACGTTGGGATTCAAGAGAAATTCGACTTTTTGAGGCTATTCTTTAACTCATTGTTTATATCGGTAGTTAAAACGGTAATAGCCATTTACACGAGTGCCGTTCTTGGATATGTGTTTGCAAAAATGAGATTCCGTGGCAGAAATCTGCTTTTTGGAATAGTAATAAGCACGATGATGGTACCGTGGGCAGTAACAATTATTCCTCAATACGACATGATGACTAGCTTTGGTTGGCAAGACACGTATCGCGCGCTTATAGTTCCAGGCTTAATAAGCGCATTTGGAATCTTCTTATTCCGACAATCAATAAGCGGAATATCCGACGAATTGATTGAAGCAGCAAAACTAGATGGAGCTTCGGATTCTAGAATATTCCACAGAATAATTCTGCCAATGAGCCACAATACTATTGCTGCGCTCGCAATCTTTACGTTCTTGTGGAATTGGGAAGACTATTTGTGGCCATTCCTTATGATTACAGACGAGAAAAAGCAGCTTCTTGCAGTTGGATTGAAGACGTTTAGCGGAAGATTTGGAACTGACTACGGCGGTTTGTTTGCTGCGGCATCGCTTGCTATTATTCCTGTAGTAGTAGTGTACTTGGTGTTCCAGAAGCAGTTTATTGCTGGAATTTCAACCGGCAGCGGTAAGTAGAAAAGGGCGGGTCGAATGACTTTACAAGATGCGCGTGAAGCGCGTGGAACACAGGATGTGCAAGACGCACACATTTTTTACGATTACGCTAAAAATCCGCTGTCTAAAGCCAAAGAGTCGCAGGTTATAAGCGGCAAAAATTGGCGAATCACGTTAATCACGGATTCGCTTGTGCGCCTTGAGTGGAGCGAAAACGGCGAATTTGTAGACGCTCCTACGCAAACAGTTGTAAGACGAAACTTCGAGGCCGGCACGCAGATTGCCGAGGAAAAATCGCAAGCAACCGAAGATGAGGCATCGCGCGCTTTTAATCCAAAATCTTCTAATCCAAAATATAGTGTAAAAAACTTAGAAAATGGCTGGATAGAAGTCGAAACCGAAAAACTATTGATCACGTACAACCAGCAGCCGTTTAGCAAAGAGGGCTTGAGCATTGTTGTGCGCGGAGTGCCAGGCTCGCAATTCAACACATGGCATTACGGCGACGAATGCCACGGCAATTTGCTCGGCACGGCGCGAACAGTGGACGAGGCGGATGGGGCAGTAAAGCTTGGAATGGGCGTAATATCTCGCGACGGATGGGCCGTGTTAGACGATTCGCAATCGGCACAAATCGCGTACGCGGCTGCTGTTGATGGAAAAGAAAACCCGTACGGAGCATGGGTGGAGCCGCGTGAAAAGGCAGATGGCAGTGTGTCTGGGGAAAACTCTGCCGAATCATCTAAATCAAACTCTAAAGACCTATACTTCTTTGGCTACGGTCACAACTATATAGGCGCAATTCGCGACTTTTACAAGCTTACGGGCGCGCAGCCGCTTCTTCCGCGATTCGCGCTAAGCAACTGGTGGAGCAGGTACTACAGGTACAGCCAAGACGAATATTTGCAGCTGATGAGCCGATTTAAGCGCGAAGGAATACCGTTCTCCACGGCAGTAATCGACATGGATTGGCACGTGACGGATGTGGACCCAAAGTACGGTTCGGGATGGACTGGCTACACGTGGAACCGCGATTTATTCCCAGATCATCGCGCGTTTTTGCGCCAACTTGCCAGCGAAGGGCTTGCCGTAACGCTTAATTTGCATCCGCGAGACGGCGTGCGCGCGTTTGAAGAAGACTATGCGCAAGTTGCGCGCGATATGGGAATTGACCCTGCAAGCGGCAAGGCAGTTGAGTTTGACCTTACAAATCCGCGCTTTTTGCGAGCATACCTAAACATGCATCGGCGCATGGAGAACGAGGGCGTTGGGTTCTGGTGGATTGACTGGCAGCAGGGCGGAGTTACAAAGCAGGCTGGCTTGGATCCACTTTGGATGCTTAACCACGTGCACTACCAGGATTCGGGGCGCGGCGGTGCATGGCCGCTTACGTTCTCGCGCTACGCGGGGCCTGGATCGCACCGCTACCCAGTGGGATTTTCGGGAGATAGCGTAACAACGTGGGATTCGCTGGCTTTCCAAACTTACTTTACTTCTACGGCGTCCAACATTGGCTACGGCTGGTGGAGCCACGATATTGGCGGACACATGCTTGGCGTGCGATGCAACGAGCTGGAGGCGCGCTGGTATGCGTTTGGCGCGTTTAGCCCGATTAATCGCCTTCACTCCAGCTGCTCGCCGTTTGCAGGCAAGGAGCCGTGGAACTTCCCTCGTGAAACTCGTGACGCGATGGTTAAAATGCTGCGACTTCGCGCGCAAATGCTGCCTTATTTGTATACGATGAACTATCGCGCGGCGGTTTGCGGCAGGCCGATTGTAGAGCCAATGTATTGGCAATCGCCAGAAACACCTGCAGCGTACGAGATGCCAAACGAGTACCGTTTTGGCAGCCAGCTTGTTGTTGCGCCAATCGTTAGCAAGGGGTGCGCGCAAGTTGAGCGCGGGTGCACTGCCGTGTGGCTTCCAGAAGGCGATTGGTACGATTTCTTTGACGGAAGGCGCTACGTTTCGCGCGGCGGTGCTGGGCGCAGATTTGAGGTTTGGCGAGGAATCGACCGCGTGCCGGCGTTTGCGCGCTCTGGGGCTATTGTGCCAATGCAAGTTTTGCCAAGCGAAGCGGATTGCGCAAGTAGAGAGCAGGCGGCGGAGCTTGTTAATAGCATTGAAAATCCGCGATCTTTGCGCGTTCTTGCATTCCCAGGGGATTGCGGCGAGTTTGTGATGCGCGAAGATAACGGCTGCTTTGAAGACGCGTGCGCTGGGAAAACTGCCGATACGCGCATGGAACTTATTTGGCGAGACGGCAACGCGTCTACGCAATTTGTGATTAACGCTGCAACGGGTTGCACTAGTGCCGTTTCTTCGCTGCCTTCCAAGCGCGATTGGAGCGTGGTGTTTAGAGGCGTTGCTTGCCCAGACTTTTCGCGCGTTCGCGTTTTTGTTGGGGAAAATCAGCTTGAATCTAAGGCTGTAGAAGTTTCATATGAAGGCGAAGAATCTACGCTAAGTCTTACTGTTTCCGTGCGCAATGTGCCTGTTGGCGATTGCGTGCGAGTGATTGTGGATGGCGGACTGTGCATTGCGCAAGACCCTAAGATTGGCGATTGCTACAGGCTGCTTTTACAAGCGCAAATGCCGTACCGCGGCAAGGAGATTGCTTTTGACGCGATTCGCCAGGCTGGTGGTAGCGCGAGTGCTATAAGTGAGCTTTGCGCGCTTGAGTACACTAGCGAGAGCGAGTTTGAGCGACATCAGCAAAGCGTTGACTTGACTAATGCGCATGCTCCGCAGCACCCAGAGGTTGCTAAGTGGGCGCAATGGAAGTGCACGCTGCCTGATTCGGTTAAGCGCTCTCTTGAGGAGATTTTAATTCGCAGCGCGCTGTAATGCACTGTAATGCGCGAACGATATTTCCTATTTGGTGTTGTAGGAGGGCTGGCTAATTCTACGCTCGCGCGTTACAGCGCGCTCGCGCCTTCGCTTGCGTTGAAAGCACACTGTGCTTTCAACTTTGAGCAAGCTCAGCGAATCGAAGTGACTTCTCGCGCATTATGCAGCTCGAAGTCGTCGATTCGCACAACGCTTCGCCTCTTACGTGTTGGTTGTTGTTGCGGTTGTTCCGTTTTGGCTTTGATTTTGTTTTTGGGTTGAAGTTTGTTTGTAGCGGTGGCTCATTGGATTATTTGGTATCGGCTGCCGCTCTTATACTGTTCGACCAAGAATCACCCAGCCCTCTTACGTACTAAAACAATTGCGTAGCGTTTATCACCGAGATTCTCGATTTTTCTTGCTCTCTCGGCGAGTCACCATCTAGCGACGCTGAGGCTCGCTTCGATAGCTGCGAAAAATCTCGAATCTCTACCGCGCTGCAGAGGGTCTAAAAATGTGATTTGTATCATATACAAATGTTTAGATGAGTGAGCTAAAAATGGCGGTTGACTTGCCAGAACTGCAAGAATTTTTGAAAAAATTATTTCGCAAAAACCCTTGAAATAAAAGGCTTGGGGGGGGGGGTATGTATCCCCCAAAGCTATAAACATTTGTTAGTTATCTTCAAAATTTTTTCTAAAATGTTATAATGACTTCTCAAAGGATGGTTACATCATTATAGATGTACGCTATAAGACTTTGTAAAACTATTGTTAAAAACTATAGGGCTTTGAGAGTCACGGTCGGTGCGCAAAGCAATATCAAGTAAATTTAATTAATCTCACGGAAAGAGGAGAACATGACTACAAAATCTGCTAAACACGCCAACAAGACATTTGGTTCTGCAAAAGATGAGTCTGCAAAGGCTGTTGATATGCGCAAAGTGGCTGCTCTTTCGGCTGGAGCTGCTAGCGTAATTGCCGGCGCGGCGATTGCTTTTGGCGCAACTCCTGCAATGGCGGCGGAGACTCCTGCTTCTGCGCCTGTTAATACGAATGATCCTGCAAAAGAACAGAGTGTAATTGCTAATAAGAATAAGACTGAGGGTGAGAGCGCTGAGGGTTCTAAGGGCAAGACTTCTAATGATGAATTGAAGGAAGAATCTAAGAAGGAGCAGCCTGAGCAGACTAAACCAACTGAGAAGATTGTAGTAAAGACTGAAGGTAAGGCTGACGCTACTAAGACTGAGTCTGGGTCGAAGGTTGAGAGGGCTGCGGCTGTAGATAATAAGGTTACAAATAGCACTTCTGCTACTGATAAGAATAATGCAGACAGTAGCACCACTGAGGAAACTAGCACTCCTGCGGAAAATGTTGTAAAGAAGCGTACAAGGCGTGCGACGGTTGAGAATAAGCAACCTGAGGCTACTAATGATGCTAAGGATGAAAATCAGAAGCAGGGCGAACCTGTTGTTGGTGCAGATCGCGAAGCTAATCCTGCATCAGCTCCAAAAGTTAACAGTGAGATAACACTTTCAGAAGGAACAAAAGACACGCTGCCAAACATGTATGCATGGGGATCTTCTGACAATGTGTATATTGAAAAAGGGCAAAACCAAGCAGTAATCTTTAAATTTGCAAAACCTGATGATGGCAGCACCATTACCAAAGTAGCAATTTTCCCATCTGATGGTAATACTGTTGATAATGCTAAAAGTAGAAAGTTCCTTGAATATTATTCTGCTAATGAAAACGAGCACAAGCCATATTCTGGTAAGTACGAATTTATAGTAAATACAGATGGCTCAGCTAAGCTTACCATGACTAAGCTTTATAGCGAAGCAAACATGGCTGCAGAAAAATACACTGCAAACCGCTGTATTTATGTGTACGGCACCAAAGATGGTAAAGAATCTGTACTGTATAAAACAAATATTGTGCGTGCAGCAACACTTGTTCCGCCTAAAACAGCTGGCTCAATTGTTTTGAAGTATAACGAAGAGCTTACCGCACAACAAATTCAAGATAAGCTCAAGGCTGCTTTAGATGCTCCTACCGAAGCCACTGGTAAAAAATCAATTCGCGCACAAATTGATGCTGCAAGTAGATCTAACGGCGTTGGTGGTCGCACTGGAGAAAATGGTAAATTCGTTCAGACGCCAGATGACCCTGAAAACAAGGTAATTATTAACGATCAGCGCGCATACAATCCAACTGAGGTTAATCGCTTTAATACAAAAACACCGGGAACGGATGCTGCTGAAACAACGTATATAGCTACTGTACAAACCCTTAAAACTCATCTCATAACAGACACTGGTTATACCTCTGATGATTTACCGCTTACCGTTGCGCGCTACGATACGCGTATTGATAAGCCGATCGTGGACGACCTGTCCAAGGTTTCCGATGATGTAAAAACCGAAATTAAACGCAAGCTTGCGCATCTTAATCACGTAAGCCAAGATCAGGTGACCATTAACGACCAGGGTGAAGTCACTATCAACTTTGCTGGCGTGGATGCTGCGGACGCTCCTAAGATTGCACTCAGTGACCTTGTGTTGAAGAAGCTTGCTGAGAAGGATGTCGTCGTTCCTGAAAACGACAAAGCAGTCTTTGTGGCTAACCCACTTGGCTACTCCAATGCCGAGCTTGACCGAATTAAAACAGCTATTTACGAAGCTAATAAAGACAATAAAGAGCTTGGTCTTACCAGCAAAGATCAGATTACACTTGAGTATCTTAAGGGCGATCTTACTGCATCTGGTGACTCTAATAAGGGAATCTCTAATGGTCAGGCGGAAAACAAGATTACCGTTAAAATCAAGACTGACAAGTCAGTTGCTGAGTTTACGTCTAATGTAAAAGAGAGCAAGCTTACAAAGCTTCCAAATATTCGTACAGATTACACCGTTTCGTGGGACAAGACTAAGATTGATGGTCGCGATACCGACGAAGGTATTTCTTGGAGTAATGATCAGAAGACCACTATCATCTACCGTTACGATCCAACTAAAGCGCAAGAGTTTGATACAACAAAGATTCTTGGCTTGCTGAAGGCTAAACCAAAGGATAGTAGTTCTGGTTTGCGCGACCTTACTGGCGGCGAGCAGCTTTCCTATGAAGGTACAGGGAATAACGCGCGCAAGTCGCACATGAACTATGCGCTTAATAAAGATGGCGAGCCAACAACTGAACTCACGCTTGGCAATATGGGTGGCGCTTATTGGTCTGGGAATCAGAAAGTTTCTAATTCTGACGTAAACCTCGGTGATAATTTATCAATAGCTGGTTCGTATTCATGGGATCCAGAAGCTGGTTCTGTAACGGTAGCTGGCAAAAAGGACAAGATTTTCAAGGCACGTCTGTTTGTTGAGCCGTATGCAATGACGTACTATAAGCATGTTTATATGGAGAAAGATCGTCACCCAGGCAATACGGCAAAGGCAATTAACGTTATCTTTGTGCCGCAGACGAATCATAAGACTGCCGATTTGAAGACGTCGATTGGTGAGCATAAGACCACTAAGGTTGATAATACGGATGTTCCGACTGACTCGAAGTACTACAACGCGTCTGATGCAGTGAAGAAAGACTACGAAGATGCATTGAAGGTTGCTAAGCAAACGCTTGAAAAAGTTGGAACTACACCAGATGATCAGTTAACTGAACAGCTTAAAGCTGAGGTTGATAATGCAACCATTAAGCTGGATAAAGCTCGCAAAGCTCTTGATGGTGACGCTACCAAGAAAGACGAACTGGATAAGTCGATAACAGAAGATGGTACGCCTGCTGAAGGTCAACAAGCTACAACTGGTACAAAGGCTAGCGATAAGTATAAGAACGTAAGCGATCCTGATTTTAAGAAGGCAGACGGTTCTGATGATAAGGACAGAAACGAAGCTGCTAAGAAGGCAAAGACAGATTATGATAATGCGCTCGCTGAAGCCAATAAGGTAAAGAACGACAAGAACGCCACGCAAAAGGCTGTTGACGATGCTAAGGCTAAGCTTGACGCAGCGCGCGAAAAGCTTAACGAATTTACCACTAACAAAGATAAGCTTAACGCCGCTATTGCTGAGCATGGTAAGGTGAAGACTGGCGACGCTGATAAGCAAGGCGACGCAAAACTTAAGACCGCTGACCCAGCTTATCAAAACGCAACTAAAGAAGAGCGTAAAGCCTACGATGATGCTGTAAAGAAGGCAAACGAACTTTCAGCAGATCCAAACGCTTCTCAAAAGGACGTTAACGCAGCTATTGACGCGCTTCAAAAAGCTAAGAAGGCTCTTGACGCAAAAGCAACAGATAAGTCAAAGCTGATAACTGCTGAAAAGCTCACCTTTGATAATCCTAATGATGATGCAAGCAAGCAGAGTACTTTCTATAAGAATGCCAAGGCCAGGGCTGATGCTAATGATTATGCTGCTAAAACTGCCGTTGACAACTATAACAATGCATTAGCTAAGGCTCGCGAGGTTCTTAAGAACGATAAGGCAACTCAAAAAGAAGTGGATGCTGCTAAAGATGCATTAACTAAGGCTGAAGATGCACTTCATAAAGATTATGCAACTGACGCTAATGAACTTACGAAAGTTCTTGCAGACAACTTCAGCGGTTATTTGATGCCTGCATACTTTAACGCTTTCGATAAGGCGCAAGCTGGCGACGCTGAAGCAAAGAAAGCATTTAAAGATTACAACGATGCTTATCAAAAAGCCAAGGAACTTAAGAAAAAGTTTACGGAAACTGATCCGTCTAAGCAGCCAACTGCTACAGACATCGCCGATGCCAAGAAAGCTCTTGAAGAAGCACGTAAAGTTATCGACAAGTATGCAACTAATACCAGCAGGCTTTCTGCAGCTGTATTTAACGATATTGCTATACAACACAGCCCAGCGTATGCGAATGTATCTGAAACTGATGCAAGTGAAGAGGCAAAGGCTGCTAAGAAGAAGTATGACGATGCCGTAAAGAAGCTACAGCAGGCGCTTGATAAAAAGATGCCTAAGGATAAGCAAGGTAATACAGAAATCCCAACTTCTAATACTCCTGATGCGAATATTGATGTTAATAATGCGAATGCATTGGATAATATTCAGGCACATGCGCAAGGCGAGCCTCTGGATAGGGATATTACCAAGATCCTTCAAGAAATGAACGACGCAGCTGCTGAGTTGAACAAGTTTGCAACCAAGACCGACGATTTGCTTAAGTCTGTTAACGAGCATGACAATACTCAGAAGACGCCTGCGTATAAGAATGCTTCGCATCCTGATTTCAAGAATGATGATGGAACAACTGCTGATAAGACTAAGAATGATGCAGCTCAGAAGGCTGTAGATGAGTATGGCGAAGCTCTTAACGTGGCAAAGGAATTGCTCAAGAATCCTGCTGCAACGCAGAAGCAAGTCAATGATGCACTTAATACCTTGAACGAGAAGCGTAAAGCGCTTGACACGTACAAGACTGACACCGCCAAGCTCAAGGATAGTGTTGGCAAGCACGGCTCTACAGATGGCGCTGCACCTACAGAAGGTACACAAACTTCTGATGCATATCGCAACGCGTCTGATCCTCACTTCATGAAGGAAGAGGGCGGCAAGCTTGTTCCTGATACGGATAAGAATGATCAGGCTACTGCAGCCAAGAAGGCGTATGATGAAGCTTTGACAAAAGCTCAGGAGCTTTTGAAGAAGCATGACGAGAAAGATACGCCGCAAGACGCAAAGCCAACTCAAAAAGACATCAACGATGCACTTAAGGCTCTTGACGATGCTCGTACTGAGGTTGAGAAGTATAAGACTGACACAACAGCCTTGAACGCTGAAGCTGAGAAGTCTCAGGCAGATACTGCAACTACTCCAACCGCTGGTCAGTTTGAGGACTCTCCAGAGTTCAAAAACGCTAAAGCTAAGACAAGCGATGGTAATGAAAACACAGATGTTACTGCTTACAAGAATGCTCTTGCAAATGCTCGCAAGTTAGTAAGTGATGCAAAGGATGCAAGCAAGAAGAACAGCGAACGTCCAACGCAGCAACAGATTAACGAGGCGCTTGACGCACTTAAAGCAGCTAAGAAGCAAATTACTGATAATTACAAGACCAATCTTGAGCCGTTGACTTCTGCTAAAGACTTTGCAGGTGGCGACTTCAAGAAGACTCCTGAGTATCAAAATGCTGTTGCTAAGAAGGGTGCTGGTGACCAAGGTGCCACAAATGACTTGGGTCAAGATAATGGACAAACAGGCTTTGACAATATTCTTAAGAAGGTTGCCGATAAGCTCAATGATAATGATTGGAAGCAAAAGGCAACCCAAAAAGAAGTAAACGCTCTGCTTAAACAGCTCCAAGACGCTCAAGAGAAGATTGCTAAGGAGTACAAGACTGATGCAATTAAGCTTGAACGTGAGTTAGGAGATAAAGATCAAGACGGCAAGCCAGTTGTTCCTCCGTTTGAGGCGTCGGTAACGTACAAGAACGCACTTGAAAAGGCGAAGACTGAAGATCCTGCTACAACGGATGCTAACTCTGCCACCAAGAAGCTCAAGGAATACACCGACAAGCTGAAGGATGCGAATGACCTCATTGAAAAGGTCAAGAATCCTGATCCAAACGCTAAGCCAGAAGATCGTCCAACACAGAAGCAGGTTGATGAAGCGCTTGCAGCTTTGAAGAAAGCAAAGAAAGACATTGACGACAACTTCAAGACCAAAGTTGATAAGCTCCAAAATGAAGTTGATGATAAAAACGAAGATGGCACTGCGCGTACTCCAAAGTTTGAAGAATCAACCGAGTTTGCAAACCTTAAAGGAAAGACTAAGGATGGCAAAGAACCTGAGGATCTAACTGCCTATAAGCAGGCTTTGGCTAAGGCTAAGGATCTCATCGACAAGAATGATGGCAAGGTTACGAAGGATGGTCAAGAAGTTGACGTTCCAAAGGATCAGCTGCCAACTCAGGCGCAGGTTGACGAGGCTAAGAAGGCTCTTAAGGAAATCAAAGACAAGATTCTTGCTAACTACAAGACCAATCCGCATGACTTGCAAGAAGAATTCGACAAGTCTAAGGACGGCGACGACGACACCAGAACCGACGTGTTCGAGAACACTCCAGAGTTCAAGAACGCTACTGATAAGGGTGATGACGCTGCTAAGAAGGCACTAGATGCCTACACAGAAAAGCTCAAGGCTGCCAAGAAGCTCCTCGATGCCTTTGACCGCACTACTGGCAAGCCAAAGACCAAGCTTCCAGAAGGCATGGATAAGGCTCCAACTCAGCAGGAACTTGACGCTGCTTTGAAGGATCTTCAGGATGCCAAGAACAAGATCACTAACGGCTACAAGACTAATAAGTCTGATTTGAACACTGAAGCTGGTAAGGATTCTGACTTTACTAAGACACCTGAGTATCAAAATGCTCAAGCTAAGGGTGATGACGCGTCTAAGCAAGCTCTTGAGGACTACAAGAAGGCTCTTGAGGATGCCAACAAGGTTCTCGGTGATAAGAATGCTACTCAGGCTCAGGTTGACGCTGCTTTGAAGAAGCTTCAGGATGCTAAGTCTAAGCTTTCGGATGGTTATAAGACTGATAAGACTGATCTGACTGCTGAGGCTGGTAAGGATTCTGATTTCACCAAGACTCCTGAGTACGTAAATGCTGCAGGAAGCCCTGAGGCTGATGCTTATAAGCAGGCGCTTGAGGATGCCAACAAGGTTCTCGGTGATAAGAATGCTACTCAGGCGCAGGTTGACGCTGCTTTGAAGAAGCTTCAGGATGCTAAGCAGAAGCTTGCTGATTCTCATAAGACTGATAAGTCTGATTTGAATACTGAGGCTGGCAATGATCCTGATTTCCGTAAGTCGATTCCGTTCATTATTGGTAAGGCTGCTGATTTGGCAGAGTATCAGCAGGCGTTGAATGATGCGAATAGTGTGCTTAAGGATCCTAATGCTACTCAGGATCAGGTTAATCGGGCTCTTCGTAGGCTTCGTGATGCTAAGCAAAAGTTGATTGATGCTTATAACAGACTTATTAATAGTGGCAGTGGTGTTGGTGACAATACTGGTGTTGGTGTTAATGATTCGAATACTACTAGTGTTAATAATGTTGTTGATAAGGGTGCTTTGCAGGCTGAGGTTGATCAAGCTCTTGGTGATGTTTCGGCTAATGCTAGTGGCGTAGTGGCTGATTCTAACTTGGTGAGTGAGTTTAATGCGGCTTTGAATCATGCTCGTTTAGTGTTAGCGGACGCTAATGCTACTCAGGGGCAGGTTGATTCGGCATTGGCTCGTTTGCGTGCTGCGCGTGCAGCTTTGCGCGAGGGTATGCTTGCGGCGCGTGATTCTGCTGGAATGAATCTCAAGCGTGGTGACGTGAGTGGTGTTAATACTGGCGCTAGTTCCTCGGTGTTTGCTGCTTTGGCTGCGGTGTTTGCTGGGCTCGGAGTGGCTGGTGCTGCGTCTAAGCGTAGGAAGCATTCGGCTCGTTAGTTTAATCTGTAGCAGTGTGTGATGCTGCTACGATTGGAGTAATGTGAATTAATGGCTTGGAGATAATCTCTTCAAGCCATTAATTGTTTTCTTCTTTTCCACATTTTGTTTGGTGTTGTAAAGAAGAAAACGACAAGTAACATTTCGAAGAACATTTCGAAGAACATACCAGTGAATTTAGTAATTTTCCACAAAAGTGTTAAAATCCCTAACTGTGACTTATGCAAATCAAAATTGCAAATCACCCGTATGGGGACGTTTGCAGGATTGCACTATCGCGAATAATCGCCAGTAGTTGTGATTGCAAAAGTCAAAAAGAGAAAATAGTCTAAAAAATAATCTAAAAACAGTCTAAAAGGTTTGAAATTAACCAAAATAGACGAAACGCGGGAGCTTGTTCTATACAGGCTGAGAGGGCGAAAGCCGACCGTAAACCTGATGCGGGTAATGCCGCCGTAGGGAAGGAGTATTATGCGAAATATTCGTATTATTGGTGCAGGTATTATTGGTTTAGCAACAGCGTGGAGACTTACGGAAGCTGGCGTAAAAGTTAGCATAATTGATCCAGATCCAGTCTCCGGTGCTTCTCACCATGCTGCCGGCATGCTAGCTCCTACCGCAGAAATGCAATATCAGCAAGAAGCGTTGTATCCTCTTATGTTTGAGTCTGCAACTATGTATAAGGAATTGGTTGATTCGGTTGCAAAGTACACCGATAAGCCAACCGGTTATTTAGAGTGTGGATCTTACGTAATCGGTGGTGACGCTGCAGATAACGAGCACGTGAACGAGTTGCTAAACTTGCAGCACCGTTATGGGCGTAGAGCTGAGCATATTTCTGTGAGTAAGCTTCGTGAAATTGAGCCTGCGCTTTCACCAACTATTGCTGGCGCTGTAAGCGTTCCGGATGATCATCAGATTAATCCTCGTCAGTTTACTGCAGCAATGATTGATGCACTTGAAAAGCGTGGTGTTGTTATTGAGCGTCGCGCAAGCACTCCAGACGATTTGGGTCCAGACACAGTTTTGGCATCTGGTTTGGGTGCTAAGGATATGCTTCCTCAGCTTAAGCTTCGCGCTGTGTGGGGCGATATGATTCGTATGACTATTCCAGAGCCTTTGCGCCCAATTTTGAGTTCTGTGGTTCGTGGATTTGTGCATGATCGCCCAGTGTATTTAGTGCCTCGCGCTAAGGAAACAGGTGAGCTTGTGCTCGGCGCTACTTCTCGCGAAGATGACCGCGATATTCCAAAGGTTGGCGGCGTGCTCGATTTGCTTCGCGATGCTGCAAGCGTGCTTCCTGGCATTCAGGAATGCTCGATTACTGAGGTTACTGCTGGCGGACGCCCTGGAACTCCAGATGATTTGCCATTCATCGGTATTGATCCTAAGACGCACACCACGATTTCCACTGGTTACTTCCGTCACGGCATTTTGCTCACAGCTTTGGGTTCTTCTTTGACTACAAAGCTTGTGCTTGAGCAAGAGTTGACTGAGAAGGAAAAGGGCTTCTTGGAGAGCTGCAATCCTGCTCGCTTCTAGTGACGCAAGTTTCTAGTGACGCAAGTTTTAATGGACGTTAATAAAGGTTGAATTATGCAAATCGTCGTCAATGGTGAAACCGCTCAAGTGAAGGATGACTTGACTATTGCCCAACTTGTTGCACAACTCTACGGATCTGACTCTGGTTTTGGCATAGCGGTCGCGATTGGCGACGATGTGCTTAAGCGCGCCCAATGGGAATCAACCATCATCTGCGATGGGGATAAGATCGAAATTCTCAGCGCGGTTCAGGGCGGATGACCCTCAATAGGCGACTGATCCACAATAGCGGTTGATTTCAAATAATTTGAGTATAGTTTCAAAAAATTTATATAAAAGGCTTAAAATGACAGAAAATATAGAAAATAATGAAGAAAATGTCGATACTTGGCAGCTTTGCGGTAAGACCTTACATTCAAGGCTTTTGCTTGGCACTGGTGGAATGACAAGCATTGACATTATGGAAAAGTCACTTGTTGCTTCAGGCGCGGAAGTAGCAACTGTTGCTTTGCGTCGTCACGCAAAAACTGGAGTTGATATTTACGGTATGTTGCAACGCCATAACATTAACGTTTTGCCAAATACTGCTGGTTGCAAAACTGCTCATGATGCTGTTCTTACAGCAAAAATGGCTCGTGAATCACTTGGAACTGATTGGATTAAGCTCGAAGTGATTGCAGACGACGATACTTTGCTCCCAGACACTCGCGAAGTTTTGCTTGCTGCAGAAAAGCTAGTTGAAGAAGGATTTAGCGTGCTCTGCTACACGAATGACGATCCGATTGTGGCTCGTCGCCTTGTGTCGCTTGGTGTGAAGGCTGTTATGCCAGGGGGTGCTCCAATTGGAACTGGACTTGGTATTTTGAATCCTCGAAACATTGAGCTGATTGTTCAAGAAAGCAAAGAATCTGGCGTTCCTGTGATTTTGGATGCTGGCGTTGGAACTGCTTCCGATGTTGTTAAAGCTTTCGAAATTGGTTGCTCGGGCGTGCTTCTTGCAAGCGCTGTAACTCGCTGCCCAGATCCTGTAAAGATGGGTCGTGCAATGGCTGCTGCTGTAACTGCTGGTAAGCTTGCTCACGATGCTGGCCGTATTCCTAAGCGTGAGCATGCGCTCGCGTCTTCGCCTGTTGAAGGTCGCGCTTGGGCTGACGCGGTACTGTAAATTCTGTAAATTTTGTACTGTAATTGATTCAGCATATTCAGTATGACGATTAATAAGATTTATGATAACCTGCAGGAGCTTGAGGCGGAACGCACTTGCCGCCACTTGCTCCTGCCAGGCTTTACGCATGAACATCAGCAGTTACTTCGCGATGCGAAAATCTGCATGGTTGGGGCAGGTGGACTTGGTTCGCCGTGCTTGCTTTCGCTTGCTGCTGCAGGAGTTGGTGAAATCACGATTTGTGACGACGATGTTGTAGAGCTTTCTAATTTGCAAAGGCAGACTTTATACACTGTGGATCAGTGTGGCAAGTCGAAAGCTCAACTTGCAGCTAAGCGCTTGCAGGCATTATCTCCAGGTTTAAAAATCAACCTTGTAAATAGATTTAATGAAGACAACGCAAAACAACTTGTAGAAAATCACGACTTAATAATTGATGGTTGTGATAATTTTGCTACGCGCTTTTTGATTGCGGATGCTGCTTGTAGTGCTGGCACGCCAGAAGTTTATGGCTCAGTTCTTTATTATGAAGGTCAAGTAAGCGTTTTTGTGCCAGGAAAAGGACCTACTTTGCGTGACTTGTATGCTTGCCCTCCGCCTAAAGAAAAAGTGCCAAAATCGGCTGTATTAGGCGCAACTGCAGCTATTGTTGGCGCAATGATGGCAACTGAAGCAATCAAGATTATAACTGGTATAGGAAAGCCGCTTATTGGGGTTTTGGCGCGATATAACGCCATTGATAACTCGCTTCGACATTTTAGATTTGCGTGAACTTTGCGAAAAGTTACAAAAGTTGAGTGGAGTAGTATTAAGTTTTTGCGAAACGCGCACCAAAATATTTGACTTTAATAACTTGAGTGTGTTAGACTCAAGTTTTGTAAAAAGAAAAAGTGGCTAGTCGCAAGGCTGGCTGCCAAGAATTTGAGTACATAGATTAAAAGGTACATAGATAAAGATAGCTAGGAGATATTATGGGACGCGCAGTAGGTATTGATTTAGGAACAACGAACTCCTGCATTGCAACGCTTGAAGGCGGCAGTCCAACAGTTATTGTTAACGCAGAAGGTGCGCGTACAACACCATCCGTGGTGGCATTCAGCAAGTCGGGCGAAATCTTGGTTGGTGAAGTCGCTAAGCGTCAGGCAGTTACAAACGTTGATCGCACGATTAGCTCTGTAAAGCGCCATATGGGTACGGATTGGTCTGTTGAGATTGATGGCAAGAAGTGGACTCCACAAGAGATTTCCGCACAGGTTTTAATGAAGTTGAAGCGCGATGCTGAAGCCTACCTTGGTGAGCCAGTAACCGATGCCGTTATTACATGCCCAGCTTACTTCAACGATGCACAGCGTCAGGCAACTAAGGATGCAGGTAAGATTGCAGGCTTGAACGTGCTGCGTATTATTAACGAACCAACTGCTGCAGCTTTGGCTTACGGCCTTGAAAAAGGCAAGGAAGACGAGCGCATTTTGGTATTCGATTTGGGTGGCGGTACTTTCGATGTGTCGCTTCTTGAGATTGGTAAGGATGACGACGGCTTCTCTACAATCCAGGTGCAGGCAACTAATGGCGATAACCACTTGGGTGGCGATGACTGGGATCAGAAGATTATCGACTGGCTTGTTGGCGAAGTTAAGAACAAGTACGGCGTTGATTTGAGCAAGGATAAGATTGCTTTGCAGCGCTTGAAGGAAGCTGCTGAGCAGGCAAAGAAGGAGCTTAGCTCTTCTACTTCTGCTTCAATTTCTATGCAGTACTTGGCAATGACTCAAGACGGAACTCCAGTGCATTTGGATGAAACTTTGACTCGCGCTCACTTTGAGGAAATGACTTCCGACTTGCTCGGTCGTTGCCGTACGCCATTTAACAACGTGCTTTCCGATGCTGGCATCTCCGTAAGCCAGATTGATCACGTGGTGCTTGTTGGTGGTTCAACTCGTATGCCAGCCGTCAAGGAGCTTGTAAAGGAGCTTACGGGCGGTAAGGAAGCGAATCAGTCCGTGAACCCAGATGAGGTTGTGGCTGTTGGTGCAGCCGTGCAATCGGGCGTTATTAAGGGAGACCGAAAAGACGTTCTGCTTATTGATGTAACTCCACTTTCCTTGGGCATTGAAACCAAGGGTGGAATTATGACGAAGCTTATTGAGCGTAATACCGCAATTCCAACTAAGCGCTCTGAAGTGTTCTCTACTGCAGAAGACAATCAGCCATCCGTGTTGATTCAGGTTTATCAGGGTGAACGTGAGTTTGCTCGTGATAACAAGCCTCTTGGTACTTTTGAGTTGACTGGTATTGCTCCAGCTCCTCGTGGCGTTCCACAAATCGAAGTGACTTTCGACATTGATGCTAATGGCATTGTGCACGTTTCCGCTAAGGATAAGGGCACTGGCAAGGAACAGTCCATGACGATTACTGGCGGTTCTGGCTTGCCAAAGGACGAGATTGACCGCATGGTTAAGGAAGCTGAAGCTCACGAAGCTGAAGATAAGAAGCGCAAGGAGGAAGCTGATACTCGTAACCAGGCAGAATCCTTTGCTTACCAGACTGAAAAGCTTGTTAACGATAATAAGGATAAGCTTTCTGACGAAATCTCCAAGGAAGTTACCGAAAAGGTTAATGCTTTGAAGGAAGCTTTGAAGGGTGATGATATTGAGAAGATTAAGTCTGCTCAGAGCGAGCTTATGACTTCTGCTCAAAAGATTGGTCAGCAGCTTTACGCTCAGCAGGGTGCGTCTGGTGCTGCAGGTGCACAGGCTGGCGCTGCTGGTGCTGCATCTGATGCAAATGCAGGCGCTGGATCTTCTGCAAAGGATGACGACGTGGTTGACGCCGAAGTGGTGGACGACGACAAGGACGATAAGGACAACAAGTAATGTCCGAGTTTAACGCCAACGACTACTTGAGCGGATTGGAAGATGTGCCTTCGGATGCTGGCGATTTGGAAGAATCGTCAAATCCAGCTGATTCTGCTAGTGCAGCCTCGTCTAATGAGCATGTGAATGCATCACAAAACGAAGCACAAGACGCAGCTGCTCATGAGGCAAAGCATGCGGCGACGCAAGATACGTCAACACAAGATGTGGATGCTAATGCAAGTGCCGATGCGGAAAAGTCGCCAGCAACCGACGATAAAGCCAACGCTAGTAAGTCTCAAGAAAATAATGATTCTTCAGACACGCAAAGCAACGAAGAAGAAGATTCTTTAACACCGCTTGGCAAAGCCAAAAAAGAGGCGGCGGAGTATTTGGAAGCGTTGCAACGCGAGCGAGCAGAGTTCATAAACTTCCGCAACCGTGCTTCTAAAGAGCAAGATCGATTCCGTCAACATGGAATTATCGATGTTTTAACAGCTTTGCTACCTGCTTTAGATGATATTGATCGTATTCGTGAACATAGCGATATGGACGATTCATTTAAAGCCGTTGCTGCAAAGTTAGACAAAGCATTTGAGAAATTCGGCGTTGAAAAGTTCGGCGAAAAGGGCGAAGAATTTGACCCGACTAAGCACGATGCGATTCTGCATAAGCCAGATCCAGATGCTACAAAAGACACAGTAGATGTTGTTGTAGAAGCAGGATACAGGATCGGAGATCGAGTGATTCGCGCAGCTAGAGTAGTTGTTGCGTCGCCAGCAAGCTCGTGAAACACGCTGTGAAACATTCGTATGGTTTGTATGTAACGCAATAAAACGCAGTTACCGACTAGCGAAGAATCCCATAAAAACTTACTCGTGCTGGTTTAAAACGTTTAAAACACTGTTTAAAAACGCAAAACCAACACGAGTAGGTTTGTATTTAAGGTTTATATATAAATGTTATGCCAATGTGCTCGAAACATAAGAAGGAGGCACAAATGGCTGAAAATGAATGGTTAGCCAAAGATTTCTACAAAGTGCTCGGTGTCTCCAAAGATGCCGACGAAGACACAATCACAAAAGCATACAGAAAACTAGCTAGAAAATATCATCCTGATTTAAACAAAACAAAAGAAGCGGAAGAAAAATTCAAAGACGTGTCCGAAGCGTATGACGTTTTGAAAGATAAGCAAACACGTCAGCGTTACGATGCGATACGCCAATTTGGAGCGGGCGGAGCAAGATTCGCTGGAGGCTCTGGAGCAGGCGGATTCGACGCAAGTGGATTCAGCGATATATTCTCATCGATGTTCGGAGGCTCAAATGGGTCTCGCGTGCGATTCTCCACAAGCGGAGCTGGACCAGACATGGGAAACATATTCTCCATGTTCACGGGAGGTGCAGGAGCGCAATCTTCGCAAGGATTTGGAGGAAGTGGCTTTAATGGCGGTGCAGAATATGGTCAATATGGTCAGTATGGTCAATCTGCTCCACAAAATTCGCCTGAACGCGGTGAAGACATTACAACTTCAATCAAACTAACATTTAAACAAGCGTTCAAAGGTGCTACGGTTTCGCTGCGATCTGGCGGAGAGTCGTTCAAAACTCATATTCCAGCAGGAGTAAAAGATGGGCAAAAAATCCGCTTAAAGTCCAAGGGTAAGCCAGGGAAGTTTGGTGGAGAAGCTGGAGATATGTACTTACAGGTGCAGGTAGAAAAAACCGATAATTTTTCTCTACGCGGCTGTGATTTAGTGGCAAATCTTCCGCTTACACTAGATGAGGCTGTTCGCGGAGCAAAAGTCACGCTTAAAAACCTAGATGGTAAGCCAGTAGTGTTTAAAGTGCCAGCTGGAACATCTAGCGGTAGCGAAGTACGTGTAGAAGGCGAAGGCGTGCCAGGTAAAAATGGAGCCTTTGTAGGAATCGTACAAATACAAATACCAAAGCGATCGGGCATGATGATAAAGCGTGCTGCAAAAGAATTCAACAAGGCATGCGGAGAATCATATGAGCAAGAAGTGCACGATTTGCGCGCATAGCAACAAATCGCTTAGTGTGTGCGTGTAGAAAGGAAAAGTCATGGTTAGGTTGGAGCGCCAAACTAAAGCATTGTACGAAATGTGTGCAGTGGCGTTAGTGCGTGGAAGCGCAACTCTTGACGGCGCAGATGAAGTCGGCTTTAAAATCGACATGCCGATTTTTACAGTAAGCCACGTAGCCAACCTAACCGACACTCATCCACAAACACTAAGACAGTACGACAGGCTGCGCTTGATTATGCCACAGCGTACAGAAGGTGGAGCTAGAAGATACTCTCTTAGAGACATAGATAGGCTTGTGCAAACACAAAAACTAAGCCAAGAGGATGGAGTAAATCTTGCTGGAATAATGCGTATTTTGGCTTTGCAAGAAGAAAATCGCCAGCTTAAAAGACAAGTAAGACATTTGATTGAAGAAGCCAATTGCGCTGAACGAAATATTTTTACTGCGACTGTAGATGGGAATATTGTAGAAGTTCAAAGGTCACAAAGCGCAAAGGATTGGCGGCGCGATATTCGTGTTCAACAGCGCGCATTGCCATCATCGTATAATAAACATTCTCACTCGCAAAACGATGCTCAATACAACAATTGTGATTATGATGATTTAAACGACGATAAGTCTGTTGTTTTGTGGCGAGCATTCAGAATATAGCAATGTAGCAGTCTAACATTAGTTTAGATATTATTAAATACTAATCAAATGTTTAAATATAAAATGTAAATATAAAATATAAATATTGATAAATATTGCATACGTAAAGCGACAAAACAAAAGGGTATTGATGGCACTAAACACAACAGCAGCGCAAAACACCACAAATCACAAGCTTTCCGCAGTCTTTTGGGATATGGACGGCACGCTAATTGATTCGGAACCGTATTGGCATGATGCTGAAATCCAAATCGCAAAAGAACATGGTGGCGAATGGAGCGAAGAATTAGCTTGGCAGTATTCTGGTGGATCTTTAAAAGATGTTGCTGAAGCCATGATTGCTCGCGGAACAAAAATGGGCGTTGAAGAAATCGGCAACGCGATGGTGGACTATGTAGCGCAAAAAGAGCAGATAGAGGTTCCATGGGTGCCAGACGTTCTGAATCTTTTGCAAAAATTAGCGGATGCAGGAATCCCTTCGATTCTAGTGAGCAATTCACCAAGGCGACTTGTTGAAAACATTGTGAACCATGCGCCAAAAGGTGCGTTTGCAGGATACATTTGCGGAGACGATGGATATGCTACAAAGCCAAGCTCCGAGCCATATTTAGCAGCAGGGAAACTGCTTGGTATTAGTGCGCAAAACATGAAGTATTGCATCGCTATTGAGGATTCGTTTGCAGGGTTAAAGTCGGCTGCAGCTTCGGGGGCGACGACTCTTGCACAAACAGCGTACTCGAATCTAGACGTAAGTAACGGACCGCAATTCGCTGATATACATGGATACGAAGATGTTACGCCTCAAACGCTTGAGCGCTACATTATTGCGCGAATTGCGCAGTAGCGAATACGTGAGCGCTTAGAGCGCGCGAACGGTATTTCTTTGCTTGCTGTTGCGCGAGGTTTGAGTATTTCTCTCCTCGCAAGTCCCGTCGCTACGCTCCTCTTTTATTGCTCGTATAGAAATACATCAAACCTTCTGAATATCTAAAACTTTTGCGTATATCTTAATCACCGAGATTCTCGATTTTTCTTCTTCATTCGATGAATCACCATTTCATGCTGAGGTTCATCTCATTCAGTGCGAAAAATCTCGAATCTCTACCTACTTGGCGCAACCTACGTAATCTTGTAACGCGCGAACCAATCGACGCTTTTTGTACCAAATTCGACCCGATTCACGTACAAACTCGGGGAAATATAGATTAATCGCCGCCAGCAGCGCCTTCTTGAGTCTCTGATCCAGAGTATCCATATGGCGATCCTGGCGAGTCAAATGCTCCAGACGAATTGCGTTCAGACTGACCAGACTCTCCCGAACCAAGCCCAGATCCATAAGATCCTTCGGACGCACGAGAAGAGTCGCCAGCAGCCGCGCCTGCAGAATCTGAAGGCTTATTTTCTGTCCTATCTACTTTATCCTTATTTTCCTTATAAGGCTCTTTATCGTCAGAAGCTCTATCCGAGTAGTCGTATTCCGAAGTACGCCTATTGCCTCCAAGTCCCCACTTGCCATCTTCACCACCAATTTTGCCGTTATCCTTAGCTTCTGGGAACTTCTCGGTAGGCATTCCAGTAAGCGCGTGACGCATATACTTTGTAAACAAATGTGCAGAATACCCAACACCGCCTGGATAACCGCGGAAAGACGGAACAGGCTGAGGATTTCCCTGCGCATTCGGATACCATATAGCAAACACGGTTACAACACTAGGAGTAAAACCAACAAAGCTGCATGCAGTCTCATCGTTTGCGGTACCAGACTTTCCAGCTATAGGTTTGCCAACACCCCTAGCTTCCGTAGAAGTACCATATTGCACAACGCCTTGCAGAGCTTTAGTGGTAAGAACCATGTCTGCTGGAGAAAACACTTGTCGTCCAGATGTTGGAGCTCTATAAAATTCTTTACCATCTGGATTCTTAACGCTAGCAACAATATGAATATCTGGCCTGCGCCCCTGACTTGCTATCGTAGAATAGGCTCGCGCAATTTCGCTAACATGCACAGGGTCGTTACCCAACACTGTGAACGGATTTTCGCCATTAATCCTCTTAGGATCCAAGCCAGCCGTAACAGCAGTATGAGCCACAGCCCTACGCCCAAGCTTTTGCTGCAAAGACATAAACGGCGTGTTCACGGAGTTTGCTGTTGCTTTATAAAGGTTGATTGTTCCCCAATTAGTGTTTGCATAGTTGTTAACAGGCTTATCTATGCCTTCAAACTTTAGGTTAGAATTTCCATTAAACAGCGTATTAAGACTTGTTCCAGCCTGAATAGCACCGATTAAAGCGAATGGCTTCATGGTGCTTCCAGGTTCATAAAGGGCTTGAGTAGCATTATTAAGCGGTTTAGAAAGATAGTCATCTCCAGCATAAACGGATATGATTGACCCGTCTTTAGGATTTACACTCATTCCACCTACTTGCAATCCAGCTGGAGCAATTCCGCGACCACCCATAGCAGGGCTTGCCACACTAAACATTAAATCCTGCTTAGCTTTGTCGATTGTTGTAACAATACGATATCCGCCAGTATCAAGGTCTTCCTTTGTAAAAGCTCCGCTTTGAGTAAGCTCGCTGCGAACCATGTTAAGCAAATAACCTTGAGGTCCTGAATAAACGTTTTGCTTAGTCTGATTAATGGTTTGTGGCATTTTAGCGCTTTTATATTCTGCGTCAGTAATGTACTTGTCTTCACGCATAATCCTAAGAACGCGCTTGAATCGCATATTCGCTTCTTTAGGCATAATTGCAGGATCCCAGCTGCTTGGTGCAGGGATTATTCCAGCCAGCATTGCTGCTTGAGATAGTGTAAGATCCTTTGCTTCTACACCAAAGTACGCTTTTGCTGCCGCTTGTATTCCATACGCTCCGCGACCAAGATAAATAGTGTTCATATAGTTACATAGCACAGTATTTTTATCTTGTGTTTGCGCGATTTTTAGAGCTAGAATCGCCTCGTGAAGCTTGCCTAAATACGTTTTTGTTTCACCAAGATAGTAGCGTTCTGCATACTGTTGTGTGATTGTGGACCCGCCCCAGCGTCCTTTAGAAGTTATGTTGTGAATTATTGCGCGTCCAATTCCTTTAAAATCAATTCCACCGTCTTTGTAGAACGATCTGTTTTCGCTTGCGACTATCGCGTTGCCAACATATGGTTTTAGCGCAGAGCAACTTATGATTTCTCGATTTTGTTCCGCAAAACTACCGATTTCTGTTTTTCCGTCTGCGTAGTACACCTTGGTTTTGTCTGCCATTGCAATCTTATCTGGCTGCGGAATGTCGGTGTTCACATACATAACCGCAAATACGAGTGTGCCAAGGATTATTGGCGTAAAAATTATGATTAATGCCCAAAATAGGATTGGATGTTTTGTTCGCCACGTGTCGCGGATTCTTTTGTGTTTTCTTCTTTGACGCCTCTGCCTTGTTGCGCTTGGTCTGGCTGTTCCAGTTCTGGCGTTTGCGCGTCGTTTTTCCTCTGCAGAAGTCGCGCTTCTTACAGTGCGTCCTGTATTAGAAGAGTGCGAATTTTGTCCATTACTATTTGCAACCATATAATCCAAGTTAGCGCTTGGCGAGGAATTTTAATCATATGTAATATCATGTGTAATATTTGTAAAAGCTAGTATTATAAAAGTGTGTTAGTGCAGCATGATTATATGCTGTTGTTTTTGGGCAAGGAGTTTATATGAGTATCCGCGTTGCCATTGCCGGTGTTGGCAATTGTGCTTCGTCGTTGGTTCAAGGCGTTGAATACTACAAAAATGCCAATGATGGCGATAAAATTCCAGGATTAATGCATGCTGTTTTTGGGCAATATCGTGTGCGAGATATTGAGTTTGTAGCAGCTTTTGATGTTGACGCTTTAAAAGTGGGTCATGATTTAAGCGAGGCGATTTATGCTTCGCAAAACAACACGATTCGCTTTGCAGACGTGCCTAATCTTGGTGTTAAAGTGCAGCGTGGACCTACTTACGATGGCTTGGGCGACTACTACAAGCAAATGATTGAGGAGTCTAAGGAAGAGCCTGTAAATGTTGCCGCGGTTTTGCGCGATTTGCATGTAGACGTGCTTGTGTCTTACTTGCCAGTAGGCTCCGAGCAAGCAGACAAGGCTTATGCGATTGCAGCTATGGAAGCTGGATGCGCGTTTGTAAACTGCCTTCCTGTTTTTATTGCTTCCGACCCAGTTTGGGCGCAAAAATTCCGCGATGCAGGCGTTCCGATTATTGGCGACGATATTAAAAGCCAGGTTGGAGCTACGATTACGCACCGAGTTATGGCGCGACTTTTTGAAGATAGAGGAGTGCGTTTGGACCGCACTTATCAGCTTAATGTTGGCGGAAACATGGACTTTATGAACATGTTGCAGCGCTCTAGGCTTGAGTCGAAGAAGATTTCTAAGACGCGCGCGGTTACTTCGATTGTTCCGCACGATATGGATGATCACAACGTGCACATTGGTCCTTCGGATTATGTTGCTTGGCTTGACGACCGCAAGTTTGCGTTTGTGCGCTTAGAGGGCACCACTTTTGGAGATGTTCCGCTTAGCTTAGAGTACAAGCTCGAAGTGTGGGATTCGCCTAATTCTGCAGGAATTGTTATAGACGCTGTGCGCGCAGCGAAGATTGCGTTGGATCGCAAGCTTTCAGGCCCGATTTTGGCTCCTAGCTCCTACTTTATGAAGTCGCCAGCTGTTCAGCATGAAGATAGCGAGGCGCGCGAACTCGTTGAGCGCTATATTGCTGGAGATGTTGAGGCAGATGAGTCGCAGCTTAATGCAGATGTTGAGGCTGCAAAAGAACATGGTAAAAGCGTGTGGCGCGCCTAGCAATGCGCCTAATGGTGCGGAAGCTTGCGACTTGCGCTCGACTTGTAGCCAAAATCGTGTAATATAGGTAGAGCCTCCGCGTGGCACTACGTCACCCAATCCCCCCAGGGCAGGAATGCAGCAAGGGTAAGTGGCCTCTGGTGGGTGCGCGGGGGTTTCTTATATTTTTGTAGCGCAAGTGCTCTGTAGTGCAGAGTGTTGTTTGATAAAATGCTTGGTATGAGTCTATTTGAAGGCAGCAAGATTAGCGATGGCAGCGACGACAGTGATAATAGTCAAATTAGCGGCATTGGTGAAAATATCAAAAATAGTCAAAATTCTCAAAGCAGCGAGGCTAATCAAGATATTTCTAAGCTCGATCCGCTGATGAATCGTCCTAGAATATCAACAATAGCTTTGTGTGCGCTGTGTGCTGTTCTTTTTGCATCTTTTGCATCAATCATGTGGATTCTAGCCGTTAGAACCGCAATAGGTCAGTCGTATGAAGAAATGGTGATTAGTACTTTTGGATATAGTGCCATTCCGTCGTGGCTGTCTGTTGTACTAACTCCGCTTAGAAGTTCCATACTCGTTATAGTCTTATCTGCCTTGATTTGCGCTGCGGCAGCAATAATATCAATCATAAGAAAACGCTGGTGGCTGATTGCGCAATGCGCTGTAATACTAGTTTTATCTCTAGCTGCAGAGCCTCTAAAACGTGTGCTTCCGCGTCCGATCCTAGTAAATGTAGCAACGCTTGCAAAAAATTCCGCTCCGTCTGGTCACATGCTACTAATGGCGGCTGCGTGCGCGCTGCTTGTTTGCGCTGTAAGTCGCGTTTTTAGAGCATGGGTTGCACTTGGCTCAGCAATAATCACATTTCTGCTTGCCATAGCTCTTTTGGGAGGCAGATGGCACAGGCCGGCAGACGTTATGATATCCGTACTCATAGTTGGTGCTGTAACATCAACAGTGTTGATTTTTACAAGATCATCTGGAATGGACGTGCCAGGTTCAAGAAGATCATCTATAAGCGTGCAAATCGTTGGAAGCGCAATGATCACAATGGGAATAATCTGCCTAACTTACTGTTCGTACATGATTTACCAGATTATGCCAGGAATAGATTTAGGTGCAAAATGGGCTATAGGGGTATCGCACTCTTGCGCATATTGGGCTGTAGCAGGAGTGTGTAGCTTGACTTTCGGCGTTTTGATGGTTCTTAGACAATCCAGTGCAGCTCCTTTAAGTAGGCTAGGATTAGTTGGTGCTCCGCCTACTCCTCCTTCAAAAAGCGAAGTTCCAAAACGTCAAGATGAGGACGATTTATTGTTAAGATTATCGTCTAATTGAATAAAAAATAAGTAAAGTGGTATATATAGGAGTATATGCTGATATTTCGCAAAGTTTGATTTTGTTGATTTTGTTGAATATGAAACGCGTATTGCGTTAGAGTTTGCGTGGATTGAGTAGTAAAAGCGCGGAATATGCATACAAAATGCATCTGTACGAAAGGAGAGCGTATGACAGAGCAGAACAAGCTTGTCATTGTGGAGTCTCCCACTAAAGCGCGTAAAATAGGCGGATATCTTGGAAGCGGATACACTGTTATGGCATCCGTGGGTCATATTCGTGATTTAGCACAGCCAAGTCAGGTGCCAGCTGCTAAAAAGGCAGAATTTGGCAAGTTTGGCGTAGACGTAAATAATGGTTTTGAGCCATACTATGTTGTTGGCGCGGATAAAAAGAAAACAGTTTCGGATTTAAAGGCTGCGCTCGCAAAGTCGGGTGAATTGTTCCTCGCAACTGATGAGGACCGCGAAGGAGAAGCGATTGCGTGGCATCTTGTGCAAGCACTTAAGCCAAAAGTGCCAGTAAAGCGCATGGTGTTTCACGAGATTACAAAAGATGCGATTCAAGCTTCGCTTGCTAACACGCGAAACGTTGATGACCATATGGTTGATGCGCAAGAGACTCGCCGCGTGTTGGATAGATTGTATGGCTACGAGCTTTCGCCAGTTTTGTGGCGTAAGGTGGGGCCGGGTCTTTCGGCTGGTCGAGTGCAATCTGTTGCAACGCGTTTGATTGTTGAGCGCGAGCGCGAGCGAATGGCGTTTAGAAAAGCGAGCTATTGGGATGTTTGCGCGGATTTGAGCGCCAATGGCGTTGATTTCCAAGCGCGAATGACGGCTCTAAATGGCAATCGTTTGGCTGCTTCTAAAGATTTTAATTCGCTTGGCGAGCTTCAAAAAACTAAGGGTGAATCTGCTTTAGCGCACTATTTGAACGAGGCGGATGCTTGTGCGATTGCGCAGAGTCTTGGCACGGCTGATTTTGTTGTGAGCTCAATGGACACTAAGCCGTATCGCCGCCGCCCATTGCCTCCGTTTACAACTTCTACTCTTCAACAGACTGCTGGAAACCGCTTGTCGATGAGTTCTCGCCAAACTATGCGCGCGGCTCAATCTTTGTACGAAAACGGTTACATAACCTATATGCGTACTGATTCTGTAACGCTTTCTAAAGAGGCGATTTTTGCGGCTCGAGATTGCGTTAAGTCTAGTTTTGGAGACGAGTATTTAGCGGATTCTCCAAAACAGTATGCTACGACTTCTGCAGGCGCTCAGGAAGCGCACGAGTGTATTCGTCCTGCTGGCTCTACGTTTAGGAATCCTGCAGATTTGGCTGACGCTCTCCCTGCTGATCAGCTTAAGCTTTATACGCTTATTTGGCAGCGCACTCTTGCTTCTCAAATGGCGGATGCTACTGGTTTTACGGCTACAGTTAAGCTGGACGCTTCGGCTGGCAGCTTTGGAACGGCTAATTTCCAAGCTTCTGGAACTGTGATTGAGTTTGCTGGATTTATGAAGGTGTTTGGCGGATTTAGTGAAGATGAACAGTCCAAGGCTTTGCCTGCTATGTCTTCTGGCGATGTTCTTAAAGCTCTGCAAGTTAGCGCTGATGGTCATGAAACTCAGCCTCCAGCTCGCTACACGGAAGCGTCTTTAGTTAAAACGCTGGAAGCTAAGGAGATTGGTAGGCCGTCTACTTACGCTAGCATTATTTCCACTATTATTGACCGCGGATACGTGTATGAGCGTGGGCGCGCGTTGATTCCAAGTTGGCTTGCTTTTGCGGTTATTAAGCTTTTGGAAACTAATTTCCCAACTTACGTTGACTACGCGTTTACGGCAGACATGGAAAATGGTTTGGATCGTATTGCGCATGGCGAGGAAGCTGGTAAAGATTGGCTTTACCAGTTTTACTTTGGAGATAACGGGGCGGCGACTGGCGATTCTTCGGCGGTTGCTAGCGACTTTGCAATGCATGAAGGTTTGCAAAAACAAGTTGATCAGCTTGGCGAGATTGACGCTCGAGAAATCAACACGATTGATATTGGCGGCGGATTGCACGTGCGCGTAGGCAGATACGGCCCGTATTTGGAAGATACGAAGAATCTAGACGAAGATGGCAATGCGCGCAGAGCTTCGATTCCAAGTACTTTGGCTCCAGACGAGTTGACTGAGCAAGTTGCACGAGATTTGATTGAGAACAACTCCGACGGTCCGCGCGTTTTGGGTACAGATCCGCAAACTGGAGGCAGTGTAGAAGTTAGGAACGGGCGTTTTGGAGCTTACGTTGCTCTTGTTGAAGCTTCGGATGAGGATGAGTCGCAAGCAGCCGACGATTCTGCTAAAACTGGCTCAAAGTCTTATGCAAAATCTAAAAAGTCTGCTAAAGCTAAGCCAAAAATGGCGTCTTTGTTTAAAACAATGGACCCTGCAACAATAACTTTGCAAGATGCTTTGCGACTTTTGAATTTGCCTCGATTGGTTGGCGTTGTGGAAGAAGTTGATGAGCAAGGCGAAGTGAAGCGCGCGAAGATTGAGGCGAATAATGGTCGATACGGACCTTATTTGACTAAAACTTACGAGCGCACGGTTGCTAGCGATTCGGCATCGTCTGGTAATTCGGCTGTGGACGACAAGCCAGATAATCGTTCGCTTGCAAGCGAAGACGCGATTTTTAGTGTGACTTTAGACGAAGCCAAGGAGCTTTTTGCTCAGCCGAAGTATGCAAAGCGCACGCGTGGAGCTGCAAAACCGCCGCTTAGGGAGCTTGGAGAAGATCCAGAGAGCGGAAAGCCAGTGGTGATTAAAGATGGCTTCTACGGAGCTTATATTACAGACGGCGTTACGAATCGAACGCTGCCAAAGCAGTACACGCCTGAGTCGATTGAGCCGCAGGTGGCGTTTGAGCTTTTGGCGCAAAAACGCGCGGCTGGACCTGTAAAGCGCAAGAAGACGGCAGCTAAAAAGACTTCTACAAAGACTTCTACAAAGAAAACAGCGGCTAAAAAGAGTACGACTAAAAAGGCTACAGCTAAAAAGTCTACGTCTAAATCCGAGTAAACCCGTAAGAGGTATGCAAAATGACTATAGGTCTTAAAAACAGCGGGCTTAGCGGTTTAAACAAAGGGCTTTTTATATCTTTTGAAGGAATAGACGGCGTTGGGAAAACCACGCAAGTTGAGGCTTTGCGCGATTTTTTGCAAGCACGCGGACTTGAGGTTGTTGTGACTAGAGAGCCTGGCGGAACACCGTTGGGCGAACAGTTGCGCAACATTCTTTTGCACGGCGGAGCGATTTCTGCGCGCACCGAGGCGCTTCTGTTTGCTGCGGATCGCGCTCAACACGCTGCGCAAATCATCATCCCAGCCTTGCGGCGCGGGGCGGTGGTTATAACGGACCGTTACATTGACTCATCACTAGCGTACCAGTCTGGGGGGCGTGAACTCACTATGCAAGATGTGCTCGATTTAAGCGAGTGGGCGTCTAATTGCCTTTGGCCAGATCGCACGTATTTGCTAGATATGAGCGAGAAGGATGCTGCTGTGCGATTGCATGGGCAGGCGGATCGCATGGAAAGCGCGGGGCTTGATTTTGCGCGCCGCACGCGTGAAGCGTTCTTAGATCTTGCTAAACAAAATGCGCAAAGATTTTGCGTTTTAGACGCCACTTTGCCAGCTTGCGACTTATCTAAGTTGATTGCTAAAGACGTGTGCGAGTTGCTGGATAATGCTGGAATAGGTGACGAAAAATCGCCAGAATCGCCAGAAAATTAAGGACTTTAGCGATGGACGTTTGGGAATCGGTAGTTGGTCAAGCGCAAGTTGTTGAACGCCTTAAAAAAGTAGCGCAAGGCGATTCAAGCAAAATCGCGCAATCGTGGCTTATTTGCGGATCTGCTGGATTCGGGTGTGCAAAAGTAGCAAGAGCGTTTGCAGCGGCATTGCAATCGAGCGCAAAAGTCGCAAGCAACCGAGCCGACGAAAACTCCGCCACTCAAATAAACAATCAAATAAACACAGATAAAATCGCAAGTGAAGTATTGGCTGGAACGCACCCAGACGTAAACATTTTAAGCACGAATAAAGTCACAACTAGTATTGACGAAGTGCGCGAACTCGTATCAATATCCGAGCAAATGCCAAGTGTTGCACCGTGGCGAATCATAATAATCGAAGACGTTGGGCGCATGCTTGAGCGCACAACAAACGTTTTGCTAAAAGAAATCGAAGAGCCAGCACCTCGCACAATATGGATTCTTTGCGCGGCAAGCGCGGCAGATGTTTTGCCAACAATTCGATCTAGGTCTCAAATAGTGAATTTGGCTCAACCAAGCGACCAAGATGTGCAAGAATACGTGCAACAAAGCGCACACATTGATGCAAAAACGGCGGCAAACGTGGCTCGCATAGCTCAAGGAAACGTTGATTTAGCAATGCTCTACGCTACAAGCGAGAGCGCTAGAAGTAGAAGAGAAGAGCTTGTGGCAGGCGTTTTGCGTCTTAGCAGCGCAATAGATGCGATTATGCTTGCTCAAACGCTAATTGAAGATGCTAAAAGCCAGGCAGAAGATGAGGTTCAAAAGTCTGTTGAAGCTGAGCAAAGCGAGTTTTTGCGCATAAATGGCATTAAGCCAACAGATAAAATTCCGCCTAAAATTCGTAGCGCATACAATGCGATTGGCAAAAAAGACGATGTTAAGCGAAAAGTCACTCGCGTAAGTAGAGACGTTTTAAACCGCGCAATAGATGCAATTTGCAGCATTTACAGAGATGTGCTTGTTGTGCTAAACAATGCTCAATTACAAACACCACTTGTGAATCAAGAATTTAAAGCAGAAATTATGCAGCTTTCTAAAAAAAATACAGCAGAGCGCGCGCTTAAATGCCTGGACACGCTTGCTGTGGCAAAAAAGCGGCTTGCTGGCAATGGAAACGCAACGCTTATTTTTGAAGCACTTTTATGTGCGCTTTGACTGAGATTGAAATTGCATAACGCATTTCAAGCTCCTTCAAAGCGTGATTTGGCTTAAGGCATAAAGTCCAGTGGACTTTATGCGCCAAATCAGCCGAACGGCTACTAATAGCCGTGAGGAATAGCGTAGCGCGCGAACGTCTTCGCAGCGCAGAAGCAGTGCTTCTGCCTTGAGCTGCTCAGCGCGCCAAATTGCCTTCGCGCGCTACGCTTTAAGCGCTACGGCAGGTTGGCGCGCATAGTCACAGCGGTAGTAGATACTTAAATTATGAATATTTCTACAGATTTCACCACTATTCCAGACAACTTTGCAAAAGCTGCGCCGGAAGAAAACAAGATTAACGGCGTTCCAGTCGTGTCTTTTCCATTTTATGTAGACAAGTTGCCGGATTTTGTGCACTACTTGCATTGGCGATTTGTAGACGACGATGCTATACCAGTGTGCGGATTCCAGTGGATTCATTGGGTTGTGGCAAATGTTCCAGTGGAAGCGCTTATGTTTGACTTTAACGATTCGCATGCGTTGCAAATTCCGCAAGATTTTTCGCGAACAATGCCAACTATGATTCCAGAAGTTGTACAAGGGCGAAACTCGCAAGCTAGCCGATTTGTGGGGTGCACGGATCCTTCTATTACTATGCGCTACAACGGTCCGCAGCCTCCAGACAAGGATCACGACTACATGCTAGAAGTGTTCGGCACGCAAAAACCTCTTCCAAATCTTAAAGAGGGATTCTATCTTAACGAAATGATGAATGAAATCAGGCATTATGATTCGTATGTAGACGTTAACGGATTATATTTGCGAGGAAAAGCTTAGAGTTTAGGCTTTAGAATTTAGGATTTAGGCTTTATATGACTTCGTGCGGATTAGTCGCAAGCAGCTTACGACTATATATGCGTGCGTAAAATAGTCAAAAATAAGCAAAACCAATCAAACTAATCTAAACAAACAAAATAATCAAAAATAATCAAATAACCAAAATAATCAAAAATTAGAAAAATGAGGATGCAAATATGGCATGCACAACAATTTTAGTAGGACGCAAAGCGAGCTACGACGGATCCACGCTTATTGCGCGTAACGAAGACTCAGCAAATGGCGAGTTTAATCCAAAGCGTTTAGTGGTAGTAAAGCCGCAAGACCAGCCTCGCGTTTATAAGTCTGTGCTTAGCCACGTAACAGTAGAGCTTCCAGATAATCCAATGCAATACACAAGCGTTCCAAACGCAGACTTGCGCGAAGGAATTTGGGGAGAAGCTGGCGTTAACGAAGCAAACGTGGCAATGAGCGCAACCGAAACGCTTACATCCAACGAGCGCGTGCTGGGTGCTGACCCAATGGTGGAGCTTAAAAAAGCGCAAGGTAAGGAAGGCGACGCTGACTACAAGCCAGAAGTGCCAGGCGGAATTGGCGAAGAAGACTTCTTAACGCTTGTTTTGCCTTATATTCGTAGCGCTCGCGAAGGCGTGGAGCGTTTGGGCGCGTTGCTAGAAAAGTACGGCACTTACGAGATGAACGGCGTTGCGTTCTCGGATGTAAACGAGATTTGGTGGATGGAAACTGTTGGCGGACACCACTGGATTGCTAAGCGCGTGCCAGACGAGGCGTATGTTGTTATGCCAAACCAGCTTGGAATCGACGAGTTCGATTTGGAAGACGCTTTGGGAGACCAAGAAGAGCACATGTGCTCTGCTGATTTGCTTGAGTTTATTGAAGAAAATCACTTAGATTTGTCGGTAGAAAACGCTTCACCATTTAATCCTCGAGATGCTTTCGGCTCTCATTCAGATGCCGATCACGTGTACAACACTCCTCGCGCGTGGTTTATGGAGCGTTTCTTGAATCCTTATGACGAAGTGTGGGATGGCAAAGACGCAGATCACAAGCCAGATAGCAACGATATTCCGTGGGCGCGTCAGCCTGAGCGCAAAGTGACGGTTGAAGACGTTAAGTATGTGCTTAGCTCGCACTATCAGGGCACTGAGTATGATCCTTACGGCAAGCTTGGCGATGAGCATACTCGTCATCTTTTCCGCCCAATCGGCATCAATCGTCAAAGCGAGCTTGCTGTAATGCAAATCCGCCCTTACGTGCCAGAACCAATGCGCGCAATTCAGTGGATTACTTACGGTTCTAATCCTTTCAACTCTTTGATTCCGTTCTATCCGAACGTAAATCGCACTCCAAAGTATTTGGAAGATACGACTACTCGCGTAACAAGCGAAAACTTCTATTGGGAGAATCGCATTATTGCAGCTCTTGCGGATGCCGCATTTAACGACACTGCAAACGCGATTGAGCGTTACCAAGAAGTTGTCGGTTCCCTTGGTTACGCAATGGTTAAGTCTACGGATGCTGCTGCGGCAGATCTTCTTGGCGTTTCTTTGAAGGATTACGAACCAGAACGTGAAGGTAATGAAGGCGAAGATTACGATGATTTAGTTCGCGATCCTGAAGCAATTATTGCAGAGCTTCGTAACGACAAAGTGCGTGAAGCTTTGGCTGAAGCGAACGACGATATGGCAGCAAAGTTGAAGAAAGAAACCGATTCTTTGCTTGACACAGTGCTGTACATAACTAGCATGCGTATGAAGAATGGTTTTAATCGTTCCGATCACTGATCGCAAGCTGTTATAGACATTAGTGATAACGCGCATAGTTTTAATGTAATATTGCTATACCACGCCCATGCAATCGTATAGTATAAAAATTGTTCATTTACATTAGCTATGCGCGTTTACTATTGAGCGTTTATTGGGCATCTGTTATTGAACGTTTGTTATTGAACACTATTGGGCATCTACTAGGCTTTTTGCTTATGAAAGTGGGGAATATGAGCATTCTTGATTCGTTTACTACGCAATTTGGATTAGTTAAAAAAATAGACGCCTTCGGATTTATGGATTATTTAAAGAAGAATCCAAGTGAGCAAAAAAAGCACGGTAAAGTGCTACTCGTTACAGCTGATACTCCTCTTAAGGCTTCTAGAGGAGAAGGCAAAACAACTACCACTATTGCGCTGGTAGACGCGTTGCGCGAACGCGGGGTAGATGCGGCGGCTGTTTTGCGCCAGCCAAGCATGGGCATTACTGCAGCGGGTTCAAAAGGCGGCGCTAGCGGCGGCGGAAAGTCCTCACTTTCGCACCCTGAGCTAATCGATTGGGGATTGTGCGGAGAAATGGCTGCCATTGAATGTGCGCAGAATTTGCTTGTTTCTTTTGCAGAAAAAGCGATTGACGAGGGTATTTTAGACACGATTTTAGTGCCGCGCGTAAGTGAAGTACCTTCAAGATCTTTGCGTAGTATTGCTGTTGACTTTGGCAAGAGCACGGTTGCGGAGCGCGTTGTGTTAACGCCAACTTGTGAGCTTATGCAAATTGTAGTGCTTTCGAGAAGCATGGAAGAAATCGCAAATCGCGTTGCTGCCATGATTGCTGGCACAAAAGATGGGAATCCTGTTAAATTTGGCGATTTTGTTGACTTGTGGCGAATCACAAATATTCTTGCCGATGCTGTAAAGCCTGCAAAAACTGAGACGATTAATGGTTCTCCGATTTATGTTCATTGCGGTCCGTTTGCCAACGTATCTCTTGGTATTCCAAGCCTTGTAAGCGTTGAAATGGCTTGTGCGTTGCACGATGTTGTTGTTGTGGAAGCAGGATATGGCACGGACGCTGGTGCGCAAAAGTGGCTAGATATTGCGGTGCGTGAGTTTGGAGCAGCAATGCCATCGGCGGCGGTTGTTGTTACTCGAGCAACTACTTGGCGAGATGACGAAACTCTTGCATGGCGCTACCCATTCCACGTTTCGCGCCTTGAGTCGCTTAATATTCCTACGTTCCCTCTTATCAATTTGTGGGAAGGTGAAGATGGGCAGGTTCCAGATTTGCTTGAGCAAGCTAAGACTTTAGGATTCCGTAAGCCGATTGTTGGCAATTTGTTCCGAGACGGCGGCGATGGCTTGGCAGATCAGCTAGATGATTTTGTGTCTGTAATCACCGCTGATACTGAAACGAAAGTTCCGCAAAGCCGCCGAGGAAAGTCGCTTCGCGAGCGCATTAATTTGCTTTGCGCCGAGGCATATGGAGTTCCTGAAAGTCGAGTGATTGAAAAGGATGGTTTTGCTGCTTCTTTGACTGCAGCACAGGATTTGTGCAATAAGTCTGGTGTTGATTTTGATAGCTTGGCTCTTGTTGCTGTAAAATCGCCAGCAACCATGACGGATGACGATCACGCGCCTGAAGATTCTCGCACTGTAACTTTAAAGAAAGTAGAAGTTCATGCTGGAGCTGGGGTTGTGCAAGTCAATCTTACGTCTTCGCTTACAACGCCTATGCCAAAAATAGTGTGATTGCTTTTTAAATATTAATCATTAATAGCAAATAACAAAACGTCGTCAACACATTAATCATGGTGTGTGGGCGACGTTTTTGTTTTATGAATGTCTTTTATGAATGTCGTTTATAAACGTCTTTTATCTTACATAGGATCCATGTTGTATCTATCGTAAAGATATTTGTGTATTGAACTTGCGCCATATTGTGTAATGTGAAAAACCTCACATGTATTATTTAATTATCATATTGTTATAACAACAGAAAATATTACGATTTAGCTTTATTATAAGAGAGTTAACATGCATATTTTTCGTATTTTATCTTAATTAATTTAAATTTTTCTTCAGACTCGCCGAAGGTGTTTTTTTTTTATTCGGCGATTCCATAAATATAAAAAGGATTTTAGTCGTCGGAAAATTTACGACAATTTTCAGTTTGAAAAATAAATTTTTTAGTGTTTTACTCGTGGCTTGTCTCATAACTATTTTCATGAGCGAAGGGAGAAAATACTTAATGAAAATGAAAATAGTGACAGCTAGCTTATTAACAGCCACGTTATTAACAGCAAGTTTATCTTCTTCGGCGTTAGCTCAGTCTAGCAATGATAACGTTTTTACTAATCATGAGAACATTCCAACGAATAAATCCAGTATTAACAACATTGATTTAATTCCTGCTCCTACCCAGCATTTCGGCAAGCCAGATGGGAAACTTCCAGAAGTAAGGACTTCAATCAGCTATGTTGATGGAGATTCTACTGACAATCATGCGAATACGAATAAAACTAATAAAATTCTGCGTCCAGGTAGCAAGCTTACGCTCCGGGCTACAGCCAAATTTATTGTTCCTGAAGCTGGCGATGTTTTTAGACCATATCTTCGACTAGCCATTCCGAAAATTCTTACAGTAAACGCAAATGATTTTGTTGTTGATGCTGGCAGTGTTGCAAATAAAGTAGTACAGATTTCAGATTCTAAGTCGTTTGGTAACCACAATCTCGGTAACTATAATCTTTTTGACGTCTACTTTAATTACAACGAGTGGTCTTCTGATTTTGCAAATGAAATGCCATACCTTGCTGCCATAAAAGGCGTGAATCACTCTGGCAATGTATTATCCAATGGTGATGTAATAAAAAATAATCAAACAGTTTCCATTGAAATCCATACAGTAGTCAACAGTAATGCAAAAACTTCTGATCTAGTTGATTTGAAAAATTACAAAAAAGGTGTGAAACCATTAATCCAAGGCAGAGTGTCATATATGCCTTTCCCAACGCCTATGGAATATACTTCTACAATCGGCGGATTAAGAGATTTTCCAAACGATAGGATACTGCAAAAAAATCCATGCCTAGTGCGTTCGGATCTGGTAACTGGATGGGACGGCAGAGATAATTATGGATTCTGGTTCACTGGTCTATCTATGGAAACAAGCGGCGTCGATTATGACAGTAGAAGCACTATGGTTGAGTCGCAGAATGGTGTTTGGTTACCACAATTAATACCTGCAAATATTGAGCATAACCAATTCGTAACTATTTATCGCAATGGGAACGACAATGATCCGATTAAGTTGAGATTTAAAATTCCATTTGGTTCTAAGAACTATGCTTTAAATGGAACTAAGCAAGTTTTTAAAAATCATCATTTAACAGTTTTCCGTTCGCCTAACAACAACGATGAAGCTCGTAAAATTATGGCTAATATTGGAATAGAAAAAGTTGCTTATGGGGATACTGAAGTTTTCGGCGATATTTTGGATTCTAAATATTTCGATGGTTGGGGAACTGTTCCAAAACAAAGCAGACCTTCTGAGTTGCTAATATCTGGAGAATTTAACCCAGATTCAACTGTGTTTGGTCCTGATAATATTAGCAACGGTATTTGGATGAGTGGAAAAGCAAGCGCATACATAAAATCGTATTATCGTGCGTTAGATTGTAATGATAATTATCCAGATAATACTTTGAAATATCCGCCAATTATTAACAAAATTCAGGAGACTGTTGCAACGTATGCGCGCAGTAATCGCAGCAAAGTTAGCACAGTTCCTATTGAAATCGTCATTCCTGCATCTTTGAGTGGACGCGTGTGGTTTGATGCTAACCATAATGGTATTCAAGATAAGGGAGAGTCGAGCATAATTGGTGCAAAAGTACAGCTTGTTAAACAGTATGGGGATAGCACAGTAATCGACATAAATGGCAATAAGGTTAATCCTATTACCACTACTTCGCCTGATGGATCTTACGAATTTACTAATTTGCTGCCAGGAAACTATGTTGTTAAATTTACACTTCCAGAAGGTAGTGAATATTTTGGTTTTACATATACGCATAAGGGGTCAGATTCCTCTGTAGATTCTGACGCGATTCCTGGAGAGCCTGTAACGGATAGGTCTGTTATAGAAAACGGATCTGCAGAAACCGATAATTCGGCTTCAAAAAACTCATATGTTGGCAATATAAGTCTTTCTGCTGGCGAAGATAAAAAGCATATTGATGCTGGAGCTTTTAAGAAGGATGAACCGAAGGATCCTAAGCCAAATCCTGATCCTAAGAAGAATGATCCGAAGGATCCTGATCATAAGCCGAAGCCTAAGAATCCTCAGCCTAAACCTGAAAATCCCAAGGATCCTAAGCCTAAGGACCCTAAGCCGAAAGATCCGCAGCCTAAGCCAAAGACTGACCCTAAGAATGACAATCCTGTAAAGCCTGATACTCCTAAGTCTTCTGATCCTAAGAAGGATGAGCCTAAGCAAAATCCTAAGCCAAATCCTAAGCCAAATCCTAAGGATAAGCCTAATAATCCAAATTATCAGGATAGGGATGTACCTGATACTAAACCTGAAGATCCTAAGGAGCCTGATAATCCTACGAAACCTAAGGATGATAAGCCTGATACTCCTAAGGAACCTGAGTCGAAGGATCCTAAGGATCCTGATCCTAATGATGAGCCTAAGAAGGATGAGACTGAAGATCCTGATCCAAAGGATACTAATCCTAAGTCTGAAAATCCGAAGGACAATGAGAACCCTAAGAATCCTGAGTCTAAGCCTGATGATCCTAAGTCTGATACTCCTAAGGATCCTGATACTGATGACACAGAGTCTAATGATCCCCCTCAGTATGAGGATCCCCAGCCTAAGGAGGATTCTTCAGAACCTAATCACTCTGAGATTCGTGAATCAGATAATCCGATACCAAACATTAATAATGATTTAGATAGCAATAATAGTCAGCCTAATGAAAGTTCGTTTGACAATAATAATGCTGATTCTAAGCAAGAGCATGTAAGGGATAAGCTTGTAAACACTGGCGTAAGCACAGTTTTCACAGCTGTTGCGTCTGTTGCTATGCTCGCTCTGGGGGCTACGAATAAAATAAAGCGTTATTTCTGCAAGGGTAAGCACAGGCAATAATTGTCGAAAATTCAGGTGAATAATATAAAACGTCGTCAACACATCAATCACGGTGTGTGGGCGACGTTTTGTTTTTGCTTTGTGTTTCGTCTGTTGTTTCCGCTTTTTGTAGTTAGACACGCTGATTAGAGCTACAAAAAGCGGAATTGTTTTCCCGAGTTTGTACCAAATTTGACCTAAATCACGTACAATCTCGGGCAGGTCCTGTCGTTCGCGCGGTCTAAGCGCGAAGGCAGGTCGTCGCGCAAGTGAGGTGGAGATTCAAGATTTTTCGCTGCGAAAGAGGCGAGCCTCAGCGCCGAAGGTGGTGACTCGCCGAGAGAGCAAGAAAAATCAAGAATCTCGGTGATAAAAGATACGCAAAAGTGTTAGATATTCAGAAGGTTTGATGTATTTCTATACGAGCAATAAAAGAGGAGGGCAGCGACGGGACTTGCGAGGAGAGAAATACATCAAACCTCGCGCAATACCAAGCAATGGAACCGCGCTACGCTCTAAGCTCGAAGACAGGTCGATTAGCACGCAAATGTGCGACGAAGCCAATCGCAAGCAAGATCAATCCACTGCTGAACTTCTGGCTGTACAAACTCAGGAATCACTGCGCCATTTTCATCGCGCTTAGCAGTTTCTTTAACAGCCAAAGCCAAGCCGTGCGGACCCTTAGGGAACAAATGTGCTTCCACGCTTACGCCAGCTTTAACACAAGCATTAATAAACATAATTGAGTTTTGAACTGGAACCGTTTGGTCTGTAATCGTTTGCCAAACGAACACAGGTGGAGTCTTAGAATCAACGTGGTTTTCAAGCGAAAGCTGTTCAACGAGTTGCGCGCGAGTGTTAGAATCTACGCTTCCAAAAAGACGGTCGAAAGTTGGCTTATGTGCGTATTCGCCAGCGGAAATCACTGGGTAAGCAAGCATAAGAGCGTTTGGACGAACGTCATTTGCGTTGTATCCATTTGTTTCTTCAACATCGTCGCTAACGCTAGTCGCAAGATTTGCTGCAACATGGCCTCCTGCAGAGAATCCAATAATCGCCACTTTTTGCGCATCTACATGCCATTCTTTTGCATTATTGCGAATCAATTGCATAGCTTGTGCTGCTTCCAAAAGCTGAGTCGGGTGTGCACTAGGCACAAGAGAATAGCGCAGAACAAATGCGTGGAATCCAGCAGCAGCAAACTTCATAGCAACAGGTTCTGCTTCGCGATTAGAAACGCGCAAGAATCCGCCGCCTGGCAAAATCAGCACTGCTGGGCGTGTTTGATCCCCTTCGCTATCTAAGTTGTCATCTAAAACATATCCAGTAAGAAGCGCGTTGCTACCGTCAATGCCTTTAATTTGGCGTTCTATAATCTTCATGGTATCTCTTTTCGTTTTGCTTATTTGCAATTTATGTTAAGCATAATTACTAAGCGCAATTACTAAGCATAATTCTAATCAAATATCTTATTTTTTAAGTGCGTTATTTTATAAATTCGTGTAGAGTCTTAAGAGGTTTTATAAGGAGATTTAAGATGCGTAATGAAGAAGATAATTTAGGTAAAGTTGTTCTTGCAGCCACTCCTATTGGCAATATGGGAGATGCTTCATCGCGCTTGATTAATCTTCTAGAAACCGCGGATATTGTTGCAGCGGAAGACACGCGCAGGCTTTACGATCTTGCAAATCGCCTTGGCGTGCATGTTTCTGGGCAAGTTATTGCATATCATGATCACAATGAGCACAACAAGGCAGATGGCTTGCTGGATAAGGTTGAGCAAGGCAATACCGTTCTTGTTGTTTCCGACGCTGGTATGCCTACGATTAACGACCCAGGGCTTGCGATCGTTCGCCGTGCAATAGAGCGCGATTTGCCTGTTACTTGCGCTCCTGGACCGAGTGCCGTACTAGATGCTCTAGCGCTTTCTGGCTTGCCAACAGACCGCTTCTGTTATGAGGGTTTTTTGCCGCGTAAATCTGGAGACAGGCAGCAGCATTTGCGCTCGCTTCTTTCAGAGCGGCGAACAATCGTTTTTTATGAGGCGCCGCACAGAATTGCGGAGTCAATGGAAGATCTTCTTGCAGTTTTTGGCGCAGATCGCAAAATGGCGTTATGTCGCGAGCTTACAAAGGATTTTGAGGAAATAAGGCGAGGAACAATCTCTCAAATATGCAAAAGCGTAGAAAACGACCCTCCGCGCGGAGAAATTGTTCTTGTGATTGCGGGAGCTAGCGATGAAGAAATCAAGCAGCAAAACATTGATTTGAGCGTTGAACAGCTTGCGCAAATGTCTTACGATCTTTCGCAAAACGAGGGTTTGCGTATTAAAGATGCTATAACGCGTATTGTTTCACAAAATCCTCTTTCAGACGGTTCTTTTGCGAATCGTAAAGAAGTTTATGCTGCTTGTTTAAACATCAAGTCATGAAATCTGTTTCGCGTAATCGTAGCTTTCTAAAAGTACGTCTAAGCTATGCTTAACATCTGGACCGCCTTTCTGTGAAATATACTCCAGTATTTTTGCGTCAGCGGCTGGGTTTGCTATAACCCATTTTCGTAAGTGCGGAATGTTTCTCGCTATGTGCCAAAGTATTTCTTTGTCTGTATTTTCACAGCATGCTACTTGTTCTGTGAGAATAATTGGCGGTTTTGGCGGTAGATCTTTTGTTTGTGTTTTATGGAAATTTTCTGTATTTTCTTGTACTTGATTTAAATGTTCAATATTAATATTCATAAAAAATATCTTCCTGTTCTATAACGTTTTTTAGCCAATCTTTTGCTTTTTGCGCTCCTGGAAAATGTGGGTTGCTATTTATGATTTTTTCGCATTCTTTAAAGCTTGTGCCATATTCTTGAATCAGATTGAAAATTGTGTCTTTTTTGCGTATCTCGTCGTAAATATTTTTAGATGGTGTTAATGCTATGTCGCAGATTGTTCGAGCAGGAGATGTTATGCGCAAATCTTTAATCACCTTTTGTTCTCTCTTCAACAATTTTCGTCTGAATACTCGTAATGGATGATCATGTGGCACTACACGATAATGGCTGCCAGAGATAATGTCTAATATGTTTGGAATTGTTCCTCCAAGCCAAATCCATGATGCTGTAAACATGCATGCTGCAGAGTCTCGTGGTATTAGTTTTTTGAGTATTTTGCACCGCCCCTCAATGGACTTTGCAGTGGAATGTGCAAATCCGCTTCTTATTGACAATCGTTCAAAAGCTCCGAATTTAGATAATTTCTTCATGCACAATGGTCCTGGCAGATGCGTTGTGTCTAGTAAGGTTGGAAGATTTTTACTAATGTCAATGTGTTGATTTTTATTGTCGTAATTTTCAAGAATTATTTTTGTTTCTTGAGCTATATCTTTAGTCGTACTGTATTTATTCGCATCATAGTTTCTGCTTTTTGAAGTCTTTTTTGAAGTCTGTCTTGAAGTCTTTTTTAAATTTTTAGCGATTGGCTTGATTGTGGATTTATCTGTTCTTTTATTTGTTCGCTTATCGGTTGTTTTGCATGTGTATTTACTTGTGGCATTAGTCGAATTGTTAATAGTTTTGTTTGCAATAATTTCTGCTTCGTTATTCATAATCCCTCCTTTCTTGTTAGACATAATGATTGGGAATAATTTTTTAGACATATGGTTTTAGACATATGGTTTTAGACAGAATAGATACGTTTGTTCATGTTGTCCATAAGATTTTTGCGAAATGTGTAAAAGTGGATTTTTAAGCATTTTTACATTAAAAAATGTGCATATGTGTATATGTTTTTTATTAAGGTGTCCTCGCTGAACAAGATAATATTTGGCTATGAGTCATATTTTGGTGAATGTTGCATGGCCTTACGCAAATGGCCCTCGTCATATTGGTCACGTTGCAGGATTTGGTGTTCCTTCAGACGTGTATGCGCGTTATGAGCGCATGAAGGGCAATGACGTGCTTATGGTTTCTGGTACAGACGAACATGGCACGCCGATTTTAGTTGAGGCAGATAAAGAAGGCGTTAGTGCTCAGGAGCTTGCAAACCGCTATAATCGCGTGATTACTAAAGATTTGTGCGATTTGGGTTTAAGCTACGATTTGTTTACGCGCACGACTACAGCAAATCACGAGCATGTTGTTCAAGAGATGTTCCGTCAGTGCTTAAAGAACGGCTACATTTATAAGGGTACTCAAAAGGTTGCGATTTCGCCTTCTACAGGTCGTACTCTTCCAGATCGCTACATTGAGGGCACATGCCCACTTTGCGGCGCGGATGGAGCTAGAGGCGACCAGTGCGATGCTTGCGGTAATGAGCTTGATCCAGATGAGCTTATTAATCCTGTATCCAAGATTAACGGCGAAACTCCGCGATTTGAAGAAACAGAGCATTACTTCCTCGATTTGCCTGCTTTAGCTGATGCTAATTTAAGCTGGCTTAATTCAAGGGATGGTTGGCGTACAAATGTTATTAACTTCTCGATTGGATTATTTAAGGAAGTTAAGCCTCGAGCTATTACGCGTGATATTGACTGGGGTATTCCTGTTCCTGTAGAAGGATGGGTTGATAACCCAAATAAGCGCCTGTACGTGTGGTTTGACGCTGTTATTGGCTACTTGTCTGCATCTATTGAATGGGCACGCCGTCAAGATAAGCCGGATGCTTGGCGCGATTGGTGGTGTGACCCTAAGTCTCCTGGCTATTACTTTATGGGCAAAGATAACATCACCTTCCATTCTCAGATTTGGCCTTCAGAAATGCTTGCATATAATGGCGCTGGCTCTAAGGGTGGCGAGGCTGGAGTTTATGGCCCGTTGAATATGCCTGAGCAAGTTGTTGCTTCTGAGTTTATGACTATGGAAGGCAAGAAGTTCAGTTCTTCGCGTGGAATTGTGATTTACGTGAAGGATATTTTGGCGCGTTATCCTGTGGATGCTGTGCGTTACTACATTTCTATTGCTGGTCCTGAAAATTCTGATGCCGACTTTACTTGGGCAGAATTTGTTCGTCATAATAACGAAGAGCTTGCTGCCAGCTGGGGTAATTTGGTAAATCGTGTCGCTAATTTGATTCATAAGAATTTCGGAGAGATTCCTGCTCTGGACGAAAATTCAATGACAGATATGGATCGCGCTTTGCTTGATCAAACCTCTAATGCTTTTGAGATTGTTGGTGGTTTGATTGAACGTCATCATCAGAAGAATGCGCTTAACGAGGCAATGCGTGTTGTGTCGGATATCAACAAGTACATTTCTGCAACTGAGCCTTGGAAGATTAAAGATGATGAAGCACGTCTTGGTACTGTTTTGCACGTTGCAGCTCAAGCTGTCTCTGATGCTAATCATTTACTTGCTCCATTCTTGCCACATTCTGCGCAAAAAGTGTGGGAAGCTCTTGGTGGTACGGGTGTGTTCTCTCCTCTGCCAAGAATTGAAGAGGTGACTGACTTAGATAATCCAGATTTTAAGTATCCGATTATTACTGGCGACTATCGTCTTGGAGAAACTGTTCACCCGTGGGAGAGTGAGGAATTAGTGACTGGTACACCTGTCGCTAAGCCAACTCCGATTTTTGCCAAAATTCCTAAAGAGGCTATTGATGAGGAGCTTGAGCGTTTTGAATCTGCGCTTGCCGCTCGTCGTAAAGCTGACGAAGAAAGATTGGCTGCAGCTAAAAAATCACTAGAATCTAAGTGATTAAACGAAAAATTTTAAGTTATAGTGATGCATGTAACAAAAAATAGGTTGACTATCAGGATTTAAAAAATTTTTTAAGGAAATTTTTAGGTTATATGCGTGTTTTGCGAGAAAAGTGTGGTTATAATGAGTATTGCTGATGGTTATCCATCAGTGAGGTTCGTTCGCGAACCCCATAACTGAAACCTTCTTCTCTCTTTCTCTCTGCCCCGGTGGGTCTTCTCTTTCCCACCGGGCTTCTTTTTATCTTTTTTAACTGTTCGCCGCTTACTCACATTTCCCGAAAATGTTGCTCAAATCGGCAAAATCAACAACAAAATCGGGAAAATCGTTCGCGCGCTACGCTTTAAGCGCTCATGCAAGTCGATCAGCAGTCCTCCGATGGTGATTCATCGAATGAAGAAGAAAAATCGAGAATCTCGGTGATAAAAACCACGCAAAAGTTCTAGATATTCAGAAGGTTTGATGTATTTCTATACGAGCAATAAAAGAGGAGCGTAGCGACGGGACTTGCGAGGAGAGAAATACTCAAACCTCGCGCAATACCAAGTAAGGAGCGCGCAACCCCAAATAAGAAAGCGCAATAAAATAAAAAACGCAGATTGCATTTGTAATTTGCGTTTGCAATCTGCGTTTGTAAATCAGCTTGTGCTAAATCAAGTTTAGCGGCAGCGCTTTGTAAGTGGAATCCACGGATCAAGCATTACAGGCTCCTGATCCAATATTGCTCGCGTTGCTTCATCAAGATACTTCTTGTTAATAATGATTTCTGTAACGTAGCGGTCAAACCACTGCGCGGATCCAACGTAGTATCCGTCTTCGCCGTTATCTTTACCCCAGCTGTTTTCAATCTTCCAGCGGTCTGGCTCGCCATCTTTGTTAAGATTTACGCCAGTAAAGGTCATTGCGTGGTTGCCTGGGCAATCCATATATTCCAAACCTTTAGCTTTGTCGAATGTAAACTCTACATCGAATAGCTCGTCTACGCGAACAACTGCTGGGTCAAAGAAGCCCTCTTGCCTTAGCGAGAATTGCGTGCAATCGCAAGCAAACCAAATTGGGTGTCCGTCTTTTAGCTGATCCACAGCGGCTTTGCGGAATACTTCTAGCGCAACGTTTGCAAACTCCATTTCCTTCGTCTCAGCAACGTTTGTGGTGTATTTAAGCTGGTAGAGCTTGTTGAACGGAGTGTGTTCCATTGGGGAGTTGCACAAGCTCACAAAGTCGTTTACGTCAATTGGAACGTATTTCTTTGCGAATTCTAGTGGTGTTATTCCATATTCGCGAATCATTGGACGATCGTCTTTGCCAGTCTTTGGCTTATCGTCCTTCTTATCGTCTTCTTTGGCTTCGTTCTTTTTGTCGTCCTTTTCGTCTTTCTTATCGTCGTCATCTTTAGTACGTGCAATAAAGTCGAAACGCTCTGGTGGCTCGCCAAGTGCGATAGCTGTCATACGGTATACGGTTTCAAGGTCGCGGATTTTCATTTCGCGCAACTCTTCTATGGAAGTACCGTTCTTGTGTGCTTCGCGCAATTCAGCCGCGAATTCACGCAACTTGGTGTTTATGTATTGTACGAATGCATCTGAGTCAATAGCATTCTGTGAATCTGGGTATGCGCTTTTTGGTACGAGTCCGTACTTGTTTACCAAGTTGACGAACATTTGCCACCATCCGCCGTCGTCGATCGGACCGTAGTTAATGTTTTCAAAGACTCGACTATCTAGGGTTTCGTCTAATGTTGCCAACACGTTTTCCAAGTACGCATTTGCCTTTTCAATCTTGTCCCAGAAGAACAGGTAGCTTTCGGAAAACTCGAAGTCGTCTAAATTCCACTTGTGCATTAATTCGTAACGCAAAGTGTTAAGTGAAGCGAACATCCAGCAACGTCCAGAGTGCTGTTGGTTTGTTATTGATCCTTGTTTTAATTCTATGGAGAAGTTGCGTGGTAAAGCGCGTTGTCCTTGATAGCTTGTTGCAGCTTTAAGAACGCCGCTTGCTACAGAAGCGTTTGCGGCTACTCGATTTGCTCGCTGTTCGTTAAAATGCTTGGAATATTCGCGCACGTTGTCTATGGTAACGGCTTTTACGTTTTCAGACATATATCTCCTTTTGTTGTTAGGTTGAAAATAGGCGAATAAGCGTTATTGTAGCGTGTTCAATGCACGAGTAGCGTTTTGCGTGGTCTGTGCTTTTTTAATAGGATGCTAGTAAAACTAATTGCAATGTGTTTTGTTAGTACGAAATGTTATTGTATTTACACTTTTATTACGATTTACGAAACTAATTTTCGTAAAATTTAAATAATTCCGTTAAATATTCTGATGTTTTGTTGATTTTGTGTATTAATTTTTGTGATAATTGATATTTATTCCGTATTATTGCATGTTTATTTTAAGCAATGTACATAGGTTAGCTAAAAATATACTAATTACATGTCCCATTTATGAGGGCTTACTTAAGTGTGCCTTGAGTATGCTTTTGATTTGCTTTTGCAACTGGGTATAGCAAACGATGGCAGTGTGCAAGCTTGAGGCTTGCAGTTACCAGATGGAGGTAACAATGGTTAGACGTAGAAAAGAGTCACAATGATACGATACATCGTTAAACGATGCCTGAATTATGTTGTGATGCTGTTTGTCTCCGTATCCATGACGTATTTCTTGGCAAGTGCTTTTATGGATCCGCGATCGAATTATATGTCTAGGCATCCGCATCCACCAATTCCTTCGATTAACCGTTCTTTGGATTTGGCGAACATTAACGACCAAACTCCAGTTATTACGAGATATTTGCGTTGGATTACTGGCGTTCTTACTCGTTGGGATTGGGGATTAAGCCCAGAGCAGGCTCCTGTTGGTCCTGCGATTGCGGCTCGTATTGGTGCGTCTGTCCAATTAGTTACTTGCGCAACTGTTCTTGGTATTGTTTTCGGTGTTAGTGTTGGCGTTTATACTGCTATTCGTCAGTACAAGTGGCAGGATCGAGTTCTTAACTCTATTGCTACGTTCTTGCTTGTTGTTCCAGCTGCTGTGTTTGGATTGCTTATTGTGTTAGCTGCAATTAGCGTTAACAATGCTGCTGGCTCTCGTTTATTCTTTGTTACAGGATTGCATTCTTATCAAGGTTCTAACCCTATTGCTTTTGTTCTTGACTTCTTACAGCATTTGATTTTGCCGACAATTGTTATGACTGTTCCTGGCATGGTTGGATACCATCTTACGCAGCGCACTTATTTGCTTGACACTATGAATGCTGATTATGTTCGCACTGCTCGTGCTAAGGGATTGCCTTTGAACATTGCTATTCGTCGCCATGCTTTGCGTACTTCTTTGATTCCTACAGCTGTGGACGTCGCCTTCTCTATTGCAGGTGTGTTCACGGGTGCTGTGATTACTGAGACCGTGTTCGCAATTAACGGTTTGGGTAGCTATTTTGTGCAAACAATTTCTAATAATGACATTAATGGTTCTGTTGCTATTGCTGCATTCGGAGCTGTGTGTACTTTGGCTGGAGCTTTGCTGGCAGATATCTTCTCTGCTTGGCTTGATCCACGTATTCGCTTGAACTAATTGCAGAACAGTGTAGGTGTTATTGATATGAGTAAAAAAGATGTATCTTCAAACCTTCAAGAGTCTGCTGCAGACAAGAAGGCGACTGCTAATTCTTGGGGTAATTTTAAGCGCACTGGCAAGATTACGCTTTATACGCGTCGTTTCTTTAGGCGACCATCTGCCGTCGTTGGCTTGGTTTTGCTTGTGTTCTTGATTCTTCTTGCGTTGTTTGGATCTAAGATTAGTAAGTGGGGCTACGATGAGCCTGATTTTACGGCTCTTGCAACTCCTCCTAGCGCAGAGCATTGGCTTGGCACAACGCCTGGCGGTTCTGACATGTATGCAATGGTTGTTCGCGGACTTGGTCGCTCGCTTTCTATTGGTATTGTAAGCTCCATTTCTATTACAATTATTGCTGCTTTGGTTGGTACTGCTATTTCTTACTTTGAGGGTTGGTTTGAGCAAGTTGGCATGTGGGTTTTGGACATGCTTTTGATTGTTCCATCCTTCTTGCTTATTGCTTTGATTGTTAGCTCCGCGACTGGTGGCAATGATTGGCTTTGGCTTGCATTTGGTATGACTTCCTTTGGTTGGATTGGTTATGCTCGTACGCTTAGAACTTTGACTTTGAGTTTGCGCGAGCGTGAATATGTGCGCGCAGCCAAGTTTGAAGGTGTTTCTTCGTTCCGCATTATTGTTCGCCACCTTGTTCCAAATCTTGGTTCTGTATTGATTATTAATACAGTTCTCGGTGTTATTGGTGCAATCAACGGCGAAACCGCATTGAGCTTCTTGGGTCTTGGTATCAAGGCTCCAGATACTTCTTTGGGTACTCTTCTTAATGTTGGTCAAAGTAGCGTTATGACCTCTCCTTGGGTTCTTTTGGTTCCTTCTGCGGTTTTGGTTATTTTGACTTTCTCTGTTCAGCTTATTGGCGATGGTCTTCGCGATGCGATTGATCCATATTCTAGGTCTGTTGGTAAGGCCGAGTAAGGCTTGTTGGAGGTTTAAACATGACTGATATGGTGAATGACGCAATTAAGGAAGATTCTGTGATGGAAAATCAGAACAACGAACCACTTCTTTCTGTACGCAATTTGCAAGTTAGCTTTGCTTCGGAAGCTGGTACGGTTCATGCAGTACGCAATATGAATTTTGATTTGTACCGCGGAAAAACCATTGGTATTGTAGGTGAATCTGGATCTGGTAAGTCGGTTACTTCCCTTGCTGTTATGGGCTTGCTGGATAAGAACGCGTCTGTTAAGGGTTCTGTTGTTTATAAGGGCGAAGAGCTGTTAACGAAGTCTGATGCAGAGATGAGTAAGATTCGTGGCAAGAATATTGCTATGGTATTCCAGGATCCTCTTTCTGCTTTAACTCCAGTGTTTTCTATTGGAGATCAGCTTAAGGAAGCTTTGGTTATTCATAATCCAGATATGACCGAAGAACAGATTCGTGAGCGCTCTATTGAATTGCTTAACTTGGTTGGTATCACTAAGCCAGCTGAGCGCTTAAAGTCTTTCCCTCACGAATTTTCTGGCGGTATGCGTCAGCGCGTTATGATTGCTATGGCAATCGCGAATAACCCAGATATTATTATTGCTGATGAGCCTACTACCGCTTTGGATGTTACTATTCAGGCTCAGGTTTTGGATGTTTTGAAGAAAGCGCAGAAAGAAACTGGCGCAGCGATGATCTTCATTACTCACGATTTGGGTGTTATTGCTGGCGTTGCAGACGAAGTTATTGTTATGTATGCGGGTCATTTGGTTGAGCATAATAGCGTTGAGGAGATTTTTGCTCACCCAACTCAGCCATACACAATCGGCTTGCTTGGTGCTGTTCCGCGCGTTGATCAAAAGCGTACTCGTCGCTTAACTCCAATCTCTAAGCCAACAATGGATATGTTGATGGCAGAAGAAAAGAGTGGAGATACTAGCGACATGATGGGTCTGGAAGCAGAAAGCGAAACTGTTCGCGCGCTGCTTCATGCGGAAACCGAAAAAACGATTAAGCCAATGTTTGAGGGCATTCCTCGCGAGGATCGCAAGGTTGTTTTGGATGTTAAGGGATTGGTTAAAACGTTCCCAATTACAGGTGGCGGTTTCTTGAGACGCAAGGTTGGCGAAGTTCGCGCTGTTGATGGTATTGACCTTGAGATTCGCGAAGGCGAAACTGTAGCTCTTGTTGGCGAATCTGGTTCTGGTAAGTCAACTACTTTGATGGAAATCATGAGTTTAAAGAAGCCAGAAGCTGGCTCTATTACAGTTTTTGGCACCGAGCTTAACGATAAGTTGACTAAAGAGCAGCGTCGCGAGCTTCGTTCTAAGATTCAATACGTGTTCCAGGATCCTATGAGCTCTCTTGATCCTCGTATGCTTGTTTACGATATTTTGGCAGAGCCTCTTCATGTTCAAAAGAAGTCTAAGGAAGAGATTCGTCAGCGTATTGCGGAGCTTATGCAGCTTGTTGAGCTGAATCCAGATCAGGTTGATCGCTTCCCAACGCAGTTCTCTGGTGGCCAGCGTCAGCGTATTGCTATTGCTCGTGCTTTGGCTGTGAATCCTAAGCTTTTGCTTCTTGATGAGCCTGTTTCTGCTTTGGATGTTTCTATTCAGGCTGGCATTATCAACTTGCTTGAAGACTTGCAGGATAAGTTGGGAGTTGCATACTTGTTCGTGGCTCACAATATGGCAGTTGTTCGTCACATTTCTAGCAGAATTGCTGTTATGTACCACGGACGCATTGTTGAATCTGGCGAAACGGATGAGGTGTTTGATAATCCTAAGCATCCGTACACTAAGGCTTTGATTAGTGCTGTGCCAATTCCAGATCCTGCGATTGAGAAGAATCGTAAGCGTATTATTCTCAACGAAGAAGATTCGTTTGATGACGTTGCAAGCGTCTGATTCTAATCTTTTGTGAATACGCCTAAACTTTTGTTTAGGGCAATTTTGATCGCGTGTGTTATGCAAGACACACGCGATTTTTTGTTACAGGCACATAAATTCTAAAAAAAGTAATATATTTTGTTTTTTAATTAAAATAAACTAAAAAATTTTCTGTTTGACTGTTTTATGTATTTAATTTTCTTTTTTATGGATTAAATCTTAAGTAACAAAAGCTTAAATTCAGTATTTGTTAAAAAAGTCGTAACACAAAATGTCAAAAGATTAGATATACTCTACACACATACCAGAAAGCGGACATCATTTCTGGGGAATGAGAGGAATCATGAAAAAAACTAATGCAGGCAAATTAACTGTATTCGCCGCAGCTGCACTTTCTGTTGCAATGCTACTCGGCGCTTGCGGTGGCACAACTGCTACTACAGCAGATAAGGCCAAGGGCGGTATGACCGAAGAGCCAGCCGCAGGTGTGGATACTTCCTACACTGGCGCTCTTCCAATGCCTAAGGTTGACAAGCGCTATGACAATCCACAGCCTCGTGACAATGTTAAGGATGGCGGTACTTACACGTTCTCGCTTTCCGACATGGGTCCAAACTGGAACTACGCTTCTAACGACGGTAATACCGCTTATATGAGCACTTTGTGGGGCTTCTACCAGCCATCGCTTCCTTATTACGACACTGTTAAGGGCGAGAAGGTTAAGTACAACCCTGATTACATTACTTCTGTTAAGAAGGTTAGCGACAAGCCACTCGTAGTTCAGTACGATTTGAACCCAAAGGCTAAGTGGAACGATGGTACAGACATCGATTACACTGCTTTCAAGGCTACTTGGGAAGTTATGAATGGCAAGAACGAAGCCTACTCTGTACCATCTCACGAGGGCTATGACTGCATTGAGTCCGTTGAGCAGGGTGCAAATCCTAAGCAAGTAATCGTTAAGTACAATAAGCCATGCGCAACTTGGGAATTGCTTTTCGCTCCATTGGTTCATCCAAAGGCAACCGATCCAGCGGTATTCAACCAGGGTTGGGTAAATAATCCTCACAACGAGTGGGGTGCAGGTCCATTCGAGATTCAGTCCGCAACCGAAGATCAGGTTGTTTTCGTGCGCAATCCAAAGTGGTGGGGCAAGAAGGCAAAGCTTGACAAGGTTGTTGTAAAGCGTATGGAAGATACTGCTGCAATGAACGCCTTCCAGAACGGCGAAATCGATTCCGTGGATTCCATCTCCACCAAGGATAAGATTAAGGCTGCTCGTAGCGTTAAGGGCGCTCAGCTCCGTTACGGCTACAGCACCAAGATTCGTGTTATTAACTTAAACGCAAAGGCTGGCGCATTCAAAGACAAGGCAGTGCGTAAGGCTGTTGTTCAGGCATTCGACGTTGCTACATACAACAAGATTCAGTTCCAGGGTATGAGCTGGAAGAGCGAGCAGCCAGGTTCGGAGCTTCTCTCCATGTTCCAGGCTGGCTACAAGAACAACCTCCCAGCTGATGGTAAGTTCAACGTAGAAAACGCTAAGAAGACTCTTGAGGCCGCTGGCTACAAGATGGGCAAAGACGGCTACTACGCTAAGAATGGTAAGACCGTTCAGTTCACATTCACCTTCTTTGGCGATGACTCTACTCAGGCAGCTCTTGCTAACGCATTCCAGGCCATGATGAAGAAGGCTGGCATGAAGTGCAAGACTGTAAACAAGCCTGCATCTAAGTTCTCTAAGACTGTAAGCTCCTTCGACTTCCAGGTGCTTCCAATGGCTTGGGTTTCCCAATCCCCATTGAGCTTCTTGGCATCCGCTTCCCAGGTCTACGATTCTAAGAGCGATTCCAACTTTACTGGCACTGGCAACAAGAAGATTGATGCCCTGCTCGCCAAGATTGGCAAGACCTACGATTACAAGGAACAGACTGCATTGAGCAACAAGGCTGAGTCCATGGCTTTCGCCGAGTATGGCACGCTCCCAGTTTCTGCTCCTCCAACCTACCAGGCATACAAGAAGGGCTTCGCTAACGGCGGTCCTGCTGGATATGCTAACGTTTTCGTTGAAAACATCGGTTGGCAGAAGTGAGTAAATTTGTAGCGATAACTCGCGCAAGTTTACTAAGCTGATTGCTTAACTTATAGCATGTGGCGTGTGGTCTTTGGGCTGCACGCCACATGCTTTTGAGTGCGCTTTGACTGAGCTTGAAATCAACAGGATTTCAAGCTCCTTCAAAGCGTGATTTGGCTCAATTGTGAAGCACGGTGTGCTTCACATGCCAAATCAGCCGAACGGCTATGCCGTGAGGAATAAGCGCTCGCTATGAAACTCGCTCAACACCAAACAAGAGCTGTCGATTAAACTATAAATTTAAGATTAAGTCTCAAAAAACAAAGTCAAAAATAAGGGAGAATCTAGCGCATGTATGTAAATCCAAATAAACGCAAAGACGCAAGCAATGTGCGCTGGGTTTTGCAATATTGTAAGCCGGATATGTGGAGAGTAGGCGTATCGCTAGTTCTTTTTACTATAAACGACACAATGGCAATGACAATGCCTCTGCTTTCGGGCTTTATTGTAGACAAAGTCATTATTGGAAAACAGCATGATTTGCTTGCTTTTGTGTGCGTGCTAATGGTTGCAATGATGATTGTTCGCGTTGGATCAAGGTATATCTACCAGCTTCTAATGGAAAAGTTTGGCCAAAACGCCGTGTATCGCCTTGTAAGCGACGAGTACGAAAAGCTGCATTCGCTTGATTTTACGTACTTTAATCACACGCGCACAGGCGACATTATGAGCCGCATGACTTCGGATACGGACGCGATTCGCCACATTTTAAGCTGGGTGTCTTATATGGCGCTGGATTGCTTAGTAATGTTTGTGTTTGCGCTAATTATAATGTTTTCAATCCAATGGCAGCTAGCTTTAGCGCTTATGGCAATTACGCCATTTTTATTCTGGCTTGCAAAGCTTATGGGCAAGAACGCTAGGCCGAAGTTCCTTGCGATTCGCGAATCATTTGCGCGCATGAATTCAATGGTGGAAGAAAACATTGAAGGTAATCGCGTTGTAAAAGCTTTTGTGCGCGAGCCTTTTGAAACAAAGAAATTCGACGATTGCAACGAAGACTACTTTAATCGCAATATTACGCTTGCAAAAAACACGCAAAAATACATGCCATGGCTGGACGGTATGGGCTTTGCGCTGGAGCTTGTAACAGTAGGATTTGGCGGATGGCTTGTGCTTAATGGAAGCATGACTTTGGGCGCGTTTGTAACGTTTAACAGCTTCCTTTGGATGCTCCACATGCCAGTAAGAATGGTTGGATGGCTTATTAACGATTGGCAGAGATTCAACGCAGGATGCGTAAATATTCGTAAGCTTCTTACGCAAGAATCGCATATTGATTTGCCATCTACATCTGCGGAAAATCTTAAAGTTAAGGGGCGCGTAACTTTTGAACACGTTGATTTTGCGTTCCCAGACGATCTTGATTCCCCAATTTTAAGTGATATTGATTTAGATGTTCCAGCAGGCACAAAGCTTGGAATCTTAGGAGAAACGGGGTCTGGAAAGTCAACGCTTGTAAGTCTTATAGCGCGTTTTTATGACACTACGCGCGGCCGCGTTTTGATTGATGGAAAAGACGTGCGCGAATGGCCTCTAGAAACTGTTAGAAATCAAGTTAGCATAGTCGCGCAAGAAACATTCCTGTTTTCCGATACAATTGCAGGAAATATTAGCTTTGGATTGCCTCAAAACGAGGAAAATTGCAAAGAATTAGATGGCACGATTAGGCGCATGGCAAGAATCGCAGATGCAGACGATTTTATTATGAGCATGCCAGAAGGCTACGAAACTGTTGTAGGAGAACGAGGAGTTGGCCTTTCGGGCGGTCAAAAGCAGCGCTTAAGTCTTGCTCGCGCGCTAGCAAATAATCCCGCAGTCTTAATTATGGACGATACAACTTCTGCAGTAGACATGGAAACTGAGGAGCATATTCAAAAAGAGCTAAAAAAGTTAGACTGCTTGCGAACAGTAATCACAATTGCTCACAGAATCTCGTCTGTTAAAGATGCAGACATGATTATTGTGCTAGATCACGGCAAAATCGTAGAACGCGGAACGCATGAGCATCTTGTGGCGTCGCATGGAAGATATTGGGAAATCTACAAAAAGCAGCTTGGTATGCAAATGGGCAAAGCTTTGGGATTTGAAGATTTATACAAGGCTAAAGGTGAGTAGAATGGCGCAACGCAACACTTATAAAGAAGATGAAAGCCAAGAAGAGCACGTAAATTTACACGAGTTGATGCGCGTTCGCAAATACATAAAGCCGTACGCATGGCAGCTAGTCAAAATAGTTTTAGTTGTTATTAGCGGAAGTTGCATTATGACAATAACGCCAATGATTACAAAAACACTTATAGACGTAGTTTTGCCTAATAAAAACGTTTCGTATTTGTATGCGCTTATTGCATTGTTTGGCGTGCTTATTGTGCTGTATGAGCTTGGGTTAGCCTACAGAACGCTTGCTATTACGCGACTCGGCCAAATGATAATTAAAGATATGCGACGAGATATTTTTACGCATGTGCAATCGTTATCGTTTGACTACTTTGATTCGCGCCCACACGGCAAGATTTTGATTCGCATAGTAAACTACATAAACACGCTTTCCGACACGCTTTCTTCTGGTTTAATCAACGTGTTTTCCGATGTTTTTGTGCTAATCATTACACTAATCGCAATGTTTGCTATGGATTGGCGAATGGCGTTGTGGAGTCTTGTATTATTCCCAGTTTTTATAATCTGGACTCGCACTTTGCAAATTTTGCAACGAAAAGCGTCTAAAAAACTATCAAATAAGCAAAGCAATCTTAACGCATATTTGCACGAATCAATCGCAGGCGTAAAAACAACTCAGACTTTTGCTCGCGAATCGGAGCAATACGCTACATTCCAAGAGCAGCAGTCGGGAGTTAGAAAAGCGTGGATGCAAAATGTTAGAGTGCAAATGCTGCTTTGGCCTGGAGCTTCGATTATTGAAAGCGCAGCAATTTCGCTGCTCTACTACGTTGGCATAACAAACGCGAGCAGTATGAACATAAGCACGGGTACGCTTATAGCATTTGTGTGGTATTCGAGCACTTTTTGGGAGCCAGTTGTAAACATTGGTAACTTCTACACGCAACTTGTAACATGCTCAGTGTATTTGGAGCGCATTTTTGAGACTTTAAGTATTAAGCCAAATATTGTAGATAAGCCAGATGCAAAAGAATTGCCGAAAATTAAAGGCAAGGTTGACGTAAACGATGTTGTTTTTCGCTACGAAGAGGGCGGAAAGCCGATTTTGAATTTAGTTGACTTGCATGTTGAGCCTGGAACAACGGTTGCGCTTGTTGGCCCTACTGGAGCGGGCAAAACAACGCTTGTAAGTCTTCTTTCTAGATTCTACGACGTTTCCGAAGGCTCAATCACAATTGACGGTTACGATGTGCGCTCAATAACGTTAGCATCTTTGCGCAAACAAATGGGCGTTATGCTTCAAGACAGTTTTATATTTAGCGGAACTGTTAAAGAAAACATTCGTTACGGCAAGCTTGATGCAACAGACGAGGAGATTGAGGAGGCGGCTCGCGTAGTTCACGCGCACGAGTTTATTGAAGAATTGCCTAATGGCTACAATACGGAGATTGAGGAGCGAGGAGCCACTCTTTCTGCAGGACAAAGGCAGCTTATATCGTTTGCAAGAGTATTACTTGCGAATCCGCGAATTCTAATCCTAGACGAAGCAACAAGCAATATTGATACTCGTACAGAAGAGGCGTTGCAAGCAGGATTGGCTCAATTGCTTAAAAATCGCACTTCTTTTGTAATCGCACATAGACTTTCTACAATAGAGAATGCGGATTTGATTTGCGTGATTGACCATGGGCAAATCGTGGAGCGCGGAAGTCATGAGCAACTTATGGCGCAAAAAGGTGCGTATTACAGGCTTGTGGAATCGCAATACGCTGCGATTAGTGCGGCGATTGCGTAAGCGCAAAGTGGTGTTTAAGAGGCGAAATAGTCGCGTTTTAAGTCACGTTTTAAGCCACGTTAAATATGTGACTACACTTGTAAATCATGAGTAAGCATCATCGCGAACATAATTGGGCACCTTCTTTAACAGAACAATCTACAATATGGGAAAATTTGCTTAAAGAAGGCATAACAATCGCAGACGACCACACGCACATGTTAAGCGTAGTAGACTTTGTGCAAAATCTTAATCAAGAATTAGCGCAAAAAGGGCGAGAACCAATTGCTGAACCAACTGCAGATGACTTAGTAAATAGTGCAAAAGCATCAGGGGTTTCGCAAATGATCGAAGTTGGATGCGAATACCCAGATTGGCAGCCGACAATAGATTTTGCAGCTGCTCACCCTGATTGCGTGCGTGCTGCAATAGCGATTCACCCAAACGAAGCGCCTCTACATGGCCATAGGGGAGCAGAAGGACCAGATGGTTTACCAGTAGTTTATAAGCCGTACCACGATATTTCATTTGATGAAGCGATGCAACACTTGCGCTCGCTAGTCGTAGATAATACCAAAGAAGTAGTTGCGATTGGCGAAACTGGTTTAGACTATTTCCGCACGGGCGAATCTGCAAGAATTTACCAGCGCGACTCATTCCGCGCACATATAGCACTTGCAAAAGAGCTTAATTTGCCGCTTCAAATTCACGATAGAGATGCTCATAGTGATGTTGTAGAAATTTTGCTAAAAGACGGAGCGCCAGAGCGCACGGTGTTTCACAGCTATTCTGGCGGAAAAGACTTAGCTCAAGTGTTAAAAGAAAACGGATGGTACGCGAGTTTTTCTGGAACGATTAGCTATAAGGGTAACGAAGATTTACAAGAATCTGCGCGAATTATCGGCAAAGATTACATTACTGTTGAAACTGATGCACCGTACCTTACGCCAATGCCGTATCGAGGTCGCCCGAACGCTCCTTATATGGTTCCTTACACTCTTGAGTCGCTAGCTAATGCTCTTGATTGCTCTTTGCTAGAAGTAGCAAAGTCAACTTTAAAAACAACGAAAGAAATCTACGGTTTTTAGATGATCTAGTCTTATATTCTTGCTTTGATTAAGCCTTATTTTTCAAGGATTCTATGCTGACTTTGCTTTATATATCTGTTATTGTATACAATATTTAGGTACAAATAAATAAAACTGTAAGCAGTAAGACCATATGCGACTTCTTATTATGGCAGATTATTGCAAAGAAGAGGTCTTACTTTTTGGAGGAAAAATCAAGCATGACTAAGTCACGCGTTTCAGCGCTATCTAACGATAACGCTAAGGATCTTCGCAACGGGGCGAAGGAGTCTGAGAAGGCTGCTAAGGGAGTAACGAACCCTAAAGAGGCGATTCTAAAAGCCGCTTCTTTTACAAAAGCGCCAAAAGTTTCTCAGAAAACCACCACTCGCGAAGAACGAGAGGCGTTGGCGTATCAGCAGGCTAAAGAAGTTAAAGAGGCTGAAAAGCTTGCGGATAGTGCGGTTAGAGGTCCACTTGGCAGGTGGTGGGCAAAGATACAAACCAGCTCAGATAAATTTACTCTAGGCATGTCGATAGTGGCATTGGGTGTTGTTTATGGAGATATTGGAACTTCTCCTTTGTACACCGCTCAAACATTCTTAGCTGGTCAAGGCGGATTGCAAAACATTAGTCGCGAAGCCGTTTACGGAATGTTATCCCTAGTGTTTTGGTCAATCACGTTAATCACAACCGTAAAATACGTGTTTGTAGCAATGCGAACAGACAACAAGGGCGAAGGCGGAATATTCGCACTCTATTCTCTTATTAGGCGAAAAGGCGCATGGCTTGCGATTCCCGCAATGATTGGCGGTGCTGCGTTCCTTGCGGATTCTGTTCTAACTCCAGCAGTTTCAATATCTTCTGCAGTTGAAGGTCTGCGAACTATATCTGCGTTTAAGCCAATTTTCTTAGAAAACGACAATCTATCTTTAATGATCACCGTGGTTATTATTGTGATTCTGTTTTCGGTTCAACAGCGAGGAACTGAAAGAATAGGCAAAGTTTTCGGCATAGTAGTTATGATATGGTTCGGATTCCTAGCGCTTGTTGGAATTATGAACATTGGTGAAGATTGGGCAATTTTTGAAGCATTAAACCCAATTTACGGCTTGAAGTTTTTGTTTAGCTCGCACAATGTGCAAGGAATGGCGTTAATGGGCATCATATTCCTTTCCACAACAGGTGCGGAAGCCTTGTATTCTGATATGGGTCATGTTGGGCGTGGAAACGTTTACGTTACGTGGCCATTTATTAAAGTTGCTCTTGTTCTAAACTACTTTGGTCAAGGCAGCTGGATGCTACAACATCAAAACAATAAAGCATTATGGTCTATAGAAGGCTTAAATCCTTTCTTCCAGATGCTCAGCCCGAATTTACGTTATGTAGCAGTTGTGCTTTCTGTAACAGCAGGCATTATTGCATCACAGGCTTTGATTACTGGTGCATTCACTATGGTTTCAGAAGCTACAAGCCTTAATTGGATGCCTCATCTCCAGGTGCGTTACCCTGCGCGTACTCGTGGTCAGCTTTATATTCCAGTTGTTAATTTTGTGCTTTGTCTTGCAACTCTTACGGTTTTAGCTGTGTTTAAAGATTCAGAGCATATTTCGGGAGCATATGGTCTTGCACTTACGCTTACCATGATTGCTACAACAACACTTCTTACTGTTCACATGTGGTATCAAAAGAAGAAGATTGCTGCTTTAATTTTTGCCACTGTGTTCTTGATTATCGAGATTTTGTTCTTTATAGCATCTATGGCAAAATTCATGCATGGTGGTTGGTTTACCATGATTCTTGGGGCTACGATTCTTATCGTTATGCTCACTTGGAAGGATGGCACTAAGATTGAGCGTTCTCAACGCTTGCACATGAAGCCTAAGGATTTTCTGCCTGTGCTAGATAAGCTTCATCGTGATTTCCGTATTCCTTATTTTGCGGATAACATTGTTTATTTGACTTCCGATAAGGAAATGAAGCGTTTGGATACTGGAATCTTCTTCTCTATTTTTGCGGATCATCCTAAGCGTGCGCGCGCGTGGTGGGCTGTGTCAGTGGAAACGGATGATGCTCCGTTTACTCGCGAATATTGCGTGGAGAATTTTGGTACGGACTATTTGTTCCGCGTTAAGATCAAACTTGGGTTTAAGGTTTCTCCTTCGATTCCTGCGTATTTGCATCAGATTATGCACGATTTGTCGCATACTGGCGAGCTTCCGCAACAGCAATCTGTGTACCCTAAGGTTGATGCGGATCCAGATATTGGTCCAATTCGTTACGTGCTTTTACATAAGGCTTTGATGCCTGAGTCGAATATTTCTTTGCGTGGTGCGTTATCGCTAAAAATGAAGTATGCGATTCGTCATATTGCTGGTACGCCTGTTAAGTGGTTTGGATTAGCTCCGTATAATCCTGTTGTAGAAGTTCAGCCGTTGTTTGTTTCCACTCGTAGACCTCCTCGTTTAAAGAGAGAAGAAGTTGCTTCTTCTAGAGCAGTTCAGTCTTTGCAAGGTTCAGGAATTGTGTCTGATGTTGCGTCGGATGCTGAACAAACAACTATTATGAACGCTAGAGATATTGTTAATGCAAATGTTTCTAGCGATGGCAAGTCTGAGAAGTCTGAAAAGTCTGCAAATAAGGAGACTAAGGAATCTAAAATATCTAACACTGGCAAAATCGCTAGAATAGATACTGGTCAGATTAAAGCAGTTAAAAAGTGAAGTGATTTAAGCAACTAAGCAACAAGTGCTTTGTTTGTGTTGCTTTGTTTTAAGGAGCGCGGTGTAATTATGCTTGCAGATTTGCCTGATTTTAATAGGATCGAAAAGTTGCATCGCGCTACTGCGCCAAGTGAAGCTGCGTACAATTTGATTCACTGCCATTGTGTTGTTATTGCTACGATTTCTTGGATGATCGCAAGACGCCAAAATCAGTTGTTGGCTTTTAAGCAGCTTGGTAGTATTGAGGATTTTGCGGATAAGTCGCCAGCATCCGTCGAACGGATTATGCTTTGTCAAATATCTAAAATCAATAAAGACTTAAAAAATAGATGTGATTTAGCAAAGTCGTGTCTTGAAAAATTAATAAATTTAGATCCGTTATCTCTTCCTCAAATCGATGGAGGTGCGGCTCCAAGTGATTATGTAGACGAATATGCTGCATTTGCTGGAGGATTGTTGCACGATATCGGAACTTATTTTGTTTTAGATAAAGACGGTTCGCGCGAAGAGAACAGTAAGTTGGAGTTTGACGGTCCTCATTATATTTTGCACGGCTTGCGCGGCTACAACTATTTGATTGATAACGGTTTTAGCGAAGATACTGCGCAATTTGCGCGTAATCATACTGGTGTAGGGCTGACTCGCGAGCAAGTTGTTTCTCAGAATTTACCGCTTCCAGCTGGCGACTATATTCCGCAAACTATTGAACAAGAAATTGTGATGGTCGCAGATAAATACAACAGTAAGTCGATTCCGCCGCGATTTTTAACAGTTGATACATATAGATGTAAAGCTGAACGATTTGGCGAAGAAAATGCAAAGCGATGGATGTTCTTGGTTAATAAGTATGGCAGAGTGAGTGTTTGCAAGCTTGCAGATTTCTTTGGGCTTAAGGTTGATTAGGCAAAGTTGATTAAGCTTTGCTTTTATGGCTATAAAGCCGCTAATCCAAGTGCAGTGTTTACTTCGGCTACAATATCGTGCATAGCAGCGCTTGCTGCAGCTGCGTCACCTTCCATAATTGCCTGCGTTACCTTTTTATGGTTTAATATCGCTTCTTTATTTGGTTTTTGCGGATAAAGATTTAGCTCAACTCTGCCGCGTAATACGCTTTCGACTATTGAACTAAGTTTTGCAAAAATCGGGTTACCGCTATTTGCAAGCAAAAGAGTATGGAACTGGATATCTAATTCATGAAAATCTGCCAGTCTATTTTCTTCTACCGCTTTTACCATATCGTGACCAATTACGCCCAATTTATAGCGTATTTCTACATCTCCGCGTAATGCACATCCAGCTGCTGCGGCAGGTTCTACAACAAGACGAAGTTCTGTTAATGCTCGTAGTTCATTTTCTCTGTATGGTGAATGTAGTTTCCATGTGATTACTCGTGTATTTAAATCGTCCCAATTTTCTGGATTGCAAGCTATTACGCCTGTTCCGCGTTGAAATTGTACGCAACCCAAAGATGCTAATAGTCTTGTTGCTTCTCGAGCTACTGTTCTAGATATTCCATATTGTTTTTGAATATCTTCTAGTTTTCGATTAGTTTTTGGCTCCCATTTGTTATTTACTATTTCATCTGCGAGAGAATCTGCTATAGATAGATGTAAAGGAGCGTTTTCGGTCACTAAGTCACTAGAAATTTGACTTTGTGTGGTATTAGACACCATATTTGCCTCGCAGTTTTATGTATATTTATGGTTTCATCCTAGCAAATAGAAAATGAAAATATAGTTATGCTCAAAAAATACCACACAAAGACTCTTAATTCTTTGACAAAGAGTCTTTGTGTGGTATTCTTATAGTGTTGTCAATAACAAAGGAGCTATTATGGCGATTCACATTGTAGTGATGGGCGTTGCTGGTTGCGGCAAGTCTACTGTTTCTGAGGCAATTCGCGATCAACTTGGTTACACTCTGGCAGAAGGTGATGATTTTCATCCAAAAGCTAATATAGATAAAATGTCCGCAGGAATTGCGCTAACAGATGAAGATCGTTGGCCTTGGTTGGATCTTATTAACAAATGGATGGTTGCGCGTGAAAGTCTTGGAGAAAACACAGTTGTTTCAAGCTCTGCATTAAAACGGTCATATCGCGAAGTTCTTTCTAAAAATCTAAACGTGTACTTCTTGCATTTAAACGGAAGCCATGAGTTAATAGCGCAGAGGCTAAAAGATCGTAAAGGACACTTTATGCCACCATCTTTATTGCCAAGTCAGTTTGCAATTTTGGAGCCTCTAGGTAAAGAAGAAAACGGAACCGTTATATCGATTGAAGGTTCTGTTGAAGATATGGTTCATAGAGCTATCAAAGCAGTAAAAACATATGAACAATCGCAGCTGCAAAAACAATCATAAATGCAAAACAATAGCAATTGTAAAGTGGCGCAATTGTAAAGCAGCACAAAAATATACATTCAAAAATTACTAACGCAAATAACAAAGTTGTTAGCGCATTGATCGTAAACAAAAGATCACAAGGAATTATAAATAAAGCATCACAATAATTAAAACAATTCACAAAATCATGGAGGATTTATGAGTGGGTTAATTCTTGCGGCAATATTAGGTATAGCGCTTATTGTCGTACTTATTGCAGTGGTAAAAGTACATCCCTTCCTATCGTTAATGATTGGTTCGATTGCAACTGCAATCATTGCAGGAGTTCCATATGATAAAAGTCTTACAAGCTTTACTAATGGAGTTGGTTCCACAGCATCAGGAGTTGGATTACTCATTGCTTTAGGCGGAATTATTGGAATTCTTCTTACGCGTTCTGGTGGAGCAGACGTGATTTGTGACACCATACTTAAGAAAGCTCCAGAACATAAGCTTCCATGGGCTATGGCGCTGAGCGCATTTATTGTTGGAATTCCACTGTTCTTTGAAGTTGGTGTAGTGATACTTATACCAATTATTCTTCTTGTTGCTCGTCGTACAAAAATGCCAGTAATTGCTTTAGGAATACCGGCGCTCGCAGGCTTATCGGCTTTGCATGCTTTTGTACCGCCACATCCTGGACCACTTGTTGCTATTGATGCTTTGCACGCAAACCTTGGATTGACTTTGGCTTTTGGTTTGATTATCGCCATACCAACTGTAGCAATCGCAGGACCTCTAATGGTTCATTGGATGGTAAAAATGGTTCCTATTCAAGCTAAGCAAGAAGAAGACAATAAGAAGGAAGATAAGCCACAAAATCGTCCTACATTCGCGGAAGCATCTAGCGTAATTTTACTTCCAGTAATTCTTATGCTTGCAGCCAGTGTTGTTGATATTACGGGGCAATCAAAATCTACATTTGGTAGTGTAATCGCATGGATTGGAACACCACTTGAAGCTCTTACAATCACTACTATTTTTGCGATGATATTATTTGCTATTCGCGCAAAGTGGAGTAGGGATACATTAAATTCTCTGGTAGGCCTTTCGTTCTCCTCAATTGCAAGTATCTTGTTGATCGTTGCTGCTGGAGGTGGATTCAAGCAAACTCTTGTAGATTCTGGAATTGGTAAAGTTATTGCTACGGGCATTGTTCAGGCAAATCTTAATCCTCTTCTTGCTGGATGGATTGTTGCTGTACTAATTAGGCTGGCGACTGGATCTGCAACCGTTGCAACCGTAACGGCATCTGGTATTGTTGCACCTTTGGCTGCAAATCTAAATCAAGTACAATTAGCGTTACTCGTACTAGCTATTGGTGCTGGATCAATCTTCTTATCTCATGTAAATGATGCTGGATTCTGGTTGGTTAAAGAATATTTCGGTATGAGCGTAGGACAAACATTTAAAACATGGTCATTAATGGAAACAGTATTGTCTGTTGTTGGACTTGCAATTATTATGCTAGTTTCTGCTGTTGTTCCTGTTTTTATGTGAAATTAAAAAGATTATCTGAATAAGTTTTGTGACAGTTTTGCAAAAGTTATTAAAAGTTATCAAAAGTTATAAAAAAATTTGAAAGAAGGAATTTATTATGCAATTAGGTGTTATCGGTTTAGGGCGCATGGGTGGAAACATGGTTAAGCGCTTGCGCGAAGGAGGTCATGAAGTTGTTGGATACGACGTTAGTGCCGAATCAAATCGAGATGTTGATTCTTTAGAAAAATTGGTACAAAGACTTTCTAGTCCGCGTATTGTATGGGTTATGGTTCCAGCTGGTTTTCCTACAGACACAACTATCGAAAAATTAAGCAATCTTCTTGAAGATAATGATCTAGTAATTGATGGAGGTAATACTAGGTATATTGATGATCAACGTCATTCTGTTGAATTAAAAGCAAAGGGAATCCATTTTATGGATGTTGGAGTTTCAGGAGGAGTTTGGGGCTCGACTCGTGGTTACGCATTGATGGCTGGCGGCTCCGATGAAGATTATCAGAGAATGCTACCAATTTTCGAGACTTTGAAGCCTGAAGGCCCTGATGGACTCGTTCATGCTGGTGCTGTTGGCGGTGGTCATTTTGCCAAGATGGTTCACAATGGAATTGAATATGGCATGATGCAGGCTTTTGGTGAAGGCTTTGCAACAATGATGCGTTCAGAATTAATAGATGATCCAGCTAAGGTTATGTCTTCATGGCGCCAAGGTTCTGTTGTTCAATCTTGGTTGCTTGACTTATTCGCGCGCGCTGCAAAAGACGATCCAACATTAGAATCTATGCCTCCTGTTGCTAATGAATCTGGTGAAGCAAAGTGGATGGTTGAAGCTGCACTTGAACTTGGTGTTCCAACCCCAGTTACCGCATGCTCATTGTGGGCTCGTCAAGTATCTCGCGGAGGTGGAGATGACACTTTGCGAGTAGTTTCATCGTTGCGCGCGCAGTTTGGTGGCCATGTCACTAAAAAATAGTCAAAATAACTAGAAAATATCTAAGGTAAAAATAGGTAAAAAATAGATAAAGAATAGATAAAGATTGTATAGATGGGCAGTTATGCGTTAATTGCCCATCTATTTTATTTTCGACACTCCCGGGTTTTGTG
>NZ_JARFVR010000008.1:0-35202 GCF_055818025.1 Gardnerella sp. c11Ua_71
TGCTCAACAGCCTTCAAACGTGTTTCAGACTCTTGCAAGGCTTGTGTAACCTTGCCAGCCGCCTCAGTAGCTGCTTGCGCCGCACCATTCGCCGTGCTAGTAGCATTATTGGCTTTCCCTGCCGCCTCTCCAGCTGCTGCCGCTTGAGCGTTAGCCGTGCGAGTGGCTTCGAGTGCAGCCTCTTTAGTCTGCTTAAGCTCTTCGACCGCGCCAACAACTTTAGCAGCGGTTTCGCCAGCCGTCTTGACTTGGTCAAGAACACTTTGAGCTTGAGCCACAGCCGTAGCAGACTCTTGAGCTGTGTGGAGCGCATTGTTTGCAGCTTCTACCGCTTGTTCGCTAGTCTGCTTAGCTTGAGCCACCTCGCCAGACACGTTCCTATAGGCTTGTGCTGCCTCATCACACTTTTGAGCACTAGACGACGCGCTAAAGCCAGCACGTTGAGCTTTAACGACCTCTTCTTTCAACGCTGCTAAATCAGTTTCAGTTTGCTTGTTAGCAGCCTCAGTTTTCTCACGGACCAAATCCGCCTGTTGTGCCGCACCATTCGCACGCTCAACAGCCTGCTGAACCTTACTAGCCGCATCATTCGTCGCGTCCTGCACAGTCTGCTTCATGCTACTTACAGCATCATCAGCACGCTTTGCTGCTTGGTCAGCAGCCTGCTTGCTAGCATCGCACTGTTGAACAGCCTCATCAGCCTTGTTTTTCGCCTCAGTTACTGCTTGTGCCGCACCATTCGCCTTATCTGCCGCTTCTTGCGCCGCCGTTCGAATAGAATCCGCTTTAGCCGCCGCCGCATTAGCGTTAGCTACAGCACTCTGAGCATTCTTAGATACAGCCTCACTCTGCTCAACAAGATGCGTGAACTTATCACTCAACGCGTTAGCTTTACTTGTAGCATCAACCGCACCCTGCGCCGCCTCTTGCAAAGCCTGCCTATAAGATACGCCTTCAGGTGAGCTAGCATCATAAACAGGACGCTCCACAATCGCCGTAAAGCTTTTAGAACACACGATACTAGCGCCGCGCTTAACCTCAAAGCCAAGCGCCACAGCGCCAGCCATACGGCACGCGTCACGAGGAACAGCACACTCGTAAACCACGCCCTCAGGTGACTGTTTACGCTCCATCTTCACACGCCCACCAAGCAACACTCCAGGCTGCGGATTGTAAGCAAGCCACACTTCCACACTCTCATCGTCAATAGGCACGGCGTCGTTACAAGGCTGCACACAAATCGTGCGACCATTCTCATCGCCGCCATTCAAATGCACATCAGGAATAAACGCGTTAGCATAGTCAAGCTGAATAATAGACCGCGTGACGCTAGTAAAATCACTCATGCGCAGCCTCCTTAGTAGCCTTGCCGCCAGCTGCCTCAAGCTCCTGCACTCTCTTAGACAACACCTTCACGCGCGCCTGCAAACGCGCATTATCCAAACTAAGATTCGCTATCATAAGTTGTAGATTAGTTAAAGTGATAGTATTCTCATCTTCCATTATTCATTCTCCTTGCTTATAGTGTTTTTAGTGTCTTTCCCATCAATACCCAGCGCGCTCATAATCAAATCAAGCTTTTTAAGTATTTGATTTGACGGACTATTAGATAAGTCAAGCTTCACAGGTGGAGGCGCAAAACTACCCTCTGGCATCTCAAGCATCGGTGGAATCATATCCCTATCATCATTACTCATTTGTCATCTCCAGTTATCATCAATAACAAAACCGTGACCAAAGCCAAAACGAACAGGCTGGTAATCTGTAACTTGCCCGTTGTATATGGCTCTCGGCAAATAGAATTGCTGGACAGCCATATTTAAGCCGCCGCCAGAAACACAACAAGAACTATCAATAACAGCGTTCGTAAGACTTCGACCCGTAAGTGATAAGTTGCCCCAAATCGTAAAGCCAGCCGAGCGTCCGCCGCTGCCGTCAACAGCAGCATTATTATCAAGCAGCATACGCAGCCTGCCATCACTCCACCAGCCAAGGCAAGTATCATAAGAGTCAGCTTCAAACGCGAGCATTCGCGCGCCAGAGTAGTCACGCCGCCAGCCAATATGACCCAGTGCACCACCGTAATCGTCCGTAAAATACATGCCGCGACTGTTTAGCTTCAGCGCTCCGTTATAAATAGCATTATCCGTAATAGTCATTCCACCAATCTCACCACGAGACACGTGAATAGTAGAATTTGTTAAATCCCACCAGTTAGAGTTTGCGTAATCTTGGATACGACCAGCACGAATAAGGTTAGCGTCTAAATTACCGGTCTTAATCATGTCCGCGCTAAGATAGCCAGTGCGCATGTAAGACGCATTCAAATAAACGTGTCCACCACTCAAGTAAATGCCCTGCGTTTCACCGTTATTCGTGAGTTTGTTGAAAATCGACTCCTGAGTAAGCGACTCGTTCATTTTTGAAATCACGCCATCAGCACTATCATCAACAATCTGCTTAACAGTTTTGCCACCAATCCTAGCTGTTGATTGCAAACCGAACTCGCCAGTGTCCAAATTCCAAAAATTCTTACCAACGGCATCGCTTAGAACACCAGTGTAGATGCGGTTAGCGTAGATACCAGATCCATCAGCGAGATTCTTCCAGTCCCAATCACCGTTAGGTTTTAGCGAATCAGCCACACGCCAGAATCCTCCACCAAGCTGAATAGCCTTAGTCGGGTGCTCATCTTCTGGCTTATCGTAAATAAGAATGCCTTCATCAGGGGTAAAATAAGTATATCCTCCACGAGCATTTAGCAGCTCATTCATGCGATTAATTAAATCGTGAACATAAATATTCCCACAGTCTGCAGCCGTATTCCAGTCTGACGACCTCGCAATAAGCTCATCAAGCTTTTGCTGTTGAGCAGCCCTACGCTGCGTGTAGGTTTCCTGAATCGTGCCAAGAGTTATTCGAGTAGAATCCACAGACTCTAATAAATCTTCCTCAATCTTCAGTACACGCCCTTCAACACGAATAGGAGGAGCGAAAGTCGTGTCCACAATCTGAACTACATCTCCAACTCCAACAGCATCTGGGCTAAACCCTGCTCTACCAAGAGAAACAACATCTGCTTCGTAAGATATTTGCGGTTTGCTCAGCTTCTCTAAGTGTTTTTTACCAAGCGACAGCAATGTGTTTGGGTCTTCAATATCATCAAATATGACTTCCGACTCTAGAGGCAAGATGCCACCAAGTCCATCAGGGATTCCCCAATTTCTGGTTGCTGCCTCATCTTCTACATATGGCAAATCATTGTTTATTTCTGCGATGCCTATACGTGCTTCAGAGTCACCCGTCCCCATTGTTTTTTTGCGTAACTCAGCGAGCGCTTTATCTGCAGCTTTGCGCGCCTTTTCTTCTTTTCGTGCCTGTTCTCTAGCTAATTTGCGGTCGAGTGCGAGCGCGCGTTTTTGTTCTCTGGCTAAGCGTCTTTCTTCGGCTTCGCGCTGGCGTTCTGCTTTTTTGAGGGCGACGAGTTTTTTATGTTCTGCTATTCGTTTTTGTCTAGCAGCGCGTTTTGCTAGTCTTTGTTCTCGTTTTTGTTGTGCAATAAGTTTTCTTGCTGCTTTGCGCTCTGCTGCTTGTTGTCTTTTTGCGAGTGCTGCTGCTTTGCGATTAGCGGCGTTGTTTGATTTTTGTTTTCTCGCGCGTGAGGCTCTTTTTTTATTAGTTTCAGGCGATGGTGTGTATGGGGTGTATGGTGTTACGCCGCCCCAGCCGACGTATTCGTCACTCATTATTTACCTCGCTTTGGTTTAAGGTTATGTTTGTGCCAACTGTTTTTTCGCTGCTTGCGGCATCATTAGATCCGTCTGCTGCTTTATCGGGGGTTGAGTGGGAGATTGTTTTTCCCCATACGTATAGTCGCGTTACGACTTGAGCTGCGTCGATTGTTCTTTTGATGCTTTTTAAGTCGCGCGCATACTCGAATCTTTTACTTGGGTCTTTTGCTCCGCGATGTTCTATAAGATTTACGCATCGGCTAACTATGTGGTTGTCATCAAGGGTTACGCTGGTTTCTAGTTCAAGCCCGCATTTTTTACATAGTGCTTGAATGCCTTTAAGGACTGTAGTGTGGTAGAAAGCGTAGTCAGAGCGTTGTTCTAGAGTGCCGTTTTCTACTCGCCCAGTGTTCCATCTAGTAGTTTCTAGTAAAGCTGATAGGCGCCCTTGTGCGTTAGTGTCTACTCCTCGTAAATCTTCGACGTAAACATCGTTTAGTTCCGCGATACTGTTTACGCATTGAAAAGTTGTGAAAGGCACTTCGTCGGCTCTAGATGCTTGAACGGCTTGGACTAAATATTCGGCGCCTAAACCTTGAGAATCTGTAAATACGATTCTATCGCCTTTGTTGATACCGTCATCGCTACAAGTTATGTCTAGTGTGTCTACTCCGTCTACTCCCCTAGTTCTTTTAGCATGAGTGACGCATTTTAATATTCCTAGTAAAGAATCGTCATGCCCTACATGAAAAAATCTCATTTTCATTCTCCATACATGTATAAAGGTGTAAAAGACATTGTTCCCGTAGCTCCTGTGACGCTAACGTGATTTAAGCCTGTGGAAAGTGGGAAAAAATCGCTTTGTAATGAGGGGACTATAATGTTCCCGTTTAGTTTGACGACTCGTGTTTGTGGAGCCATGTCTATAATTAGATGACCTCCGTCAACTAATCCTGTGAAAGAAAGCATCTTAACAGATTCTGTTGTTGCAATAAGAACACTTGTGTCAGATACTCGTAAATCGAATTTTGCCCAGCATGGTCTATCCCCTTCCACAGTAAAGTCTGTTTCCCCACCAACAGCAATAACTTTTGTATCCCCATAGGCTAGAGGCGCTGCGATCATCACAAGGTCAAAACTGTATTTTGCCGTATTTCCGTAAACGTAGATTGGTTTCCAGTTTTTGAATTGGATAAATCCTTGCCAGCAGGGTTCGTACGCAAACTGTACTGTAGAAATGCTCCCTGTAAGCGCTGCAAGCTTGCGTTGTAGGCTAGAGATATCCTCTACATGCCCTATGGTGCATAAAGATATTGTGACTGTACGCTCTTTCAAAGGAGCGTTACCGTCTTCATCTCTAAGAGTCGTGTCAACAAGCATCGTGCTGCCTGGCACTCGTTGGAATTTGGTGATTGCTTCAGGAGCACTAACCCTCATACCAGGGTGAGTCATTAGAATACCTAATTCGTCGATAGGAATACCATTGATTTTTAAAATATTTTCATAACTCATTTTTCACCTTCCAAGCTCACTAAGCCTGTTAAGCTCTCGAGAAATCGGGGACGCGAGCATTCCTGCCATAGTTTCGCGCCCGTTCGCGTCCAACTTGAGTTTTATGCCGTCGTCAAAAACACCTCGAATCGCATTAGCGACCGTCTGAGAATCCCCGCTATTACCAAGATGCTCATTAAGCACACGAATATCAGAGCGCAAACCCTCAACTGTTTTAACAAGCATCACGTCGCCACTACTAGAACTCATCGGTTGCATCGATTGCGCGCCACTATAATTGAGCCTGTCAAGCATACTTACGCCTAGACGCTGCACAGCTGCCGCTGTCATAACATACTCGCCGTTAGAAAGCATCGCTGGGATACTATCTGACGTGCCTGTGCCAGCACCGTATACGACGCCACCGTTCGCACGATGCACTCGAGCGTTAATGTTCACGCTTGCGCGATTAATAGCATTGATCGCACTCCAAACGCTTGACGTATCGGCATAAAAATGCACGGTTTTATTGCTTACTCTAGCGGACTGAACCTCATTATATTTTTGCTGAAAAGCATTTTTATTGCCCTTAATGACGACTGTTTTATCTGGGATTTTGGACGTGTTAACATCGCTAATAGCCTTCTTCGCAAAGCGAGGATTACCCTTAATTGTTAACGTTTTATCTGGGATTTTGGACGTGTTAACATCGCTAATAGCCTTCTTCGCAAAGCGAGGATTGCCTTTAATGACGACTGTTTTATCTGGGATTTTAACAGCTTTCGCACCAGCAATCATAGTATCAAAATTGTGTTTATCTCCTTTAATGACGACTGTTTTATCTGGGATTTTAATTTTTTTAACCCCATTAAGACCTGCTTGGACCTGTTTAAGATCAGGCTTTACTCTAGCTTTAATATCAGGCAGCTTCATCTTTTTAACAGCCGCATATACAGTTTGTAACTGTTTCTTGTCAACTACAATCTGCATTTTTTTACTATCAAGCTTCGTTTTAGTTATTTGCTTAATAGCTTCTAACGCTTGCTTGTTGTCGCCGCTAATTTGGAACTTGCCGCCCTTAAGCTCTTTAACAGCAAGATTTTGCCTCTTAAATACTTCACTAAAATCATCTTTAGCCGTGATTTTAGATTCAACATTAGAGGATTTGACTTCGTCAATTAAACTCTTAAGAGAATCTCTTGTAAGACCCCAGCTTTTAGCTAATTTTTCCGCCTGCTCTTTACTAAGCCCCATTTTTGAAGCGATATCAATAAAAGCTGAGCTACCCTTCTCGAACAAGCCTGTAATAGTATTGAGGCTGTCACCGTTCGCCGCCATAGCTTCAGCGGTTGTAAAACATTGTTTTGCCAGTCTAGACAAAGCGTCCATGTTTTTATCAGCTGCTTCAGTATTGTCCATCCAGTGTCTTCCCGACTCAGCTGCTGCTTTACCCGCATCGCGAATAGCTTTATCCAAATCAGTAATACTGTGTTGAGCGTTCATTGTGAAGCCATAATACTTCTCAATCGCTTCCACATTATTGTTTAACGCCTGTGCTTGAGCATTAATAGCATCTTTGCTGGCTCCGAATTTTGCAGCAAGAATATCCTCAACTTTTGCGACTTTAAGGACTTCTCCACTGTTTTTTGCAGCAGCTTCCGCGCCCCTCATAAGCGCATCAGTGTGTTGAGATGCTGCAATCGCATTGGCTTTACGCTGAGCCTGTTCCTCCTTAAGAGCAGCATCAGCGTCCTTAATACTTTGCTTAGCCTGCTCATATCCTTGTTTAAGAACACTAATAGATTGTCTTGCGATATGATAATTTTTTGCTGCACCCTTCCAAGGCTCCGACAATGCTTTGTTAAATGAGTCAATAGATGGCTTACTACCTCTAACAGCGCCAATGAACGTATCCATGCTAACGCCACAATTTTTAAGCGCATCAGTAAAGCTCATAGTGCCCTTTGTAAACCAGCTGACACCATCATTACCTTTTCTTAATTCGTCAGCAAGCCTGCGATACACGTCGCCACTATCGCGTGCTGTATCTTTTAGAGCATCAGTCTGTCTTTTTGCTGCGTCCGCCTTAGCTTGCCATGAAGCAAACCCAATAGCAGCTACAGCCAATGATGCTGCCAACACGCCTGTTGCTACAGCACTTAAACCAAGCATACTTGCCCTAAATTCACTAATCCCTGCTTTAGTGCCAACGATTCTGTACCAAATATTAGAGAATGCTTCGGTTGCTGTTTTAGACAAATTTCTAAAAGCTAACTCAAGCCCCATGCCAAGCTTTGTGCTTCTTAGCATTGTGAACAATGCTTTTATTTTGCTGCCAATAAAATCAAAGCTTTTAGCAACAATTCCACCGTAGCGCGCGCTTTTTAGATACAGATCACGTAGTCCTGCGCCGACACCAGTTAATGCTGCGATCGCAACAATTGCTTGCTGCACGCCAGATGGTAGGGACGCAAAAGCATTTACTAAGTCCGTAACAGCACCGACCATGCTGCTGATAACGCCTTTTCCACCGCTGCCAATTTTAATAAGCATTGCGTCCCAAGCGTTACTAAGACGGGTTACTTGACCTTTAAGGTTGTCCATTTGAGTTGCAGCGACGCGCCCTGCGAATCCCTGCTGGTTAACCATCTTTGTATATTTTTCAACAGCTTTTGCCCCTCCCTCGTATAAGGTGTTAGCTGTTGTTAATGCTGCGTTAGAAAAAATACGACCCATAGCAGCATTACGTTCTGCTTGTGTCATTTTGCCGAGTTTATCGTGCAATTGCTGGGCAACGCTGGCAAGCCCAACAAATTTTCCGTTAGAATCATAAATCTGTAAGCCCAAGGCTTTCACCGCGCCCTGTGCTCTTATAGACGGTGCAACAAGATTCTGAAGCATAGCGTTGAATTTCGTACCAGCATCAGAACCAACCAAGCCCTTAGATGCAAACAGTGTGAGCGCACCAACAGTCTCCTCAACGCTCATTCCGAGAATATGAGCGTTAACACCAACGTTCTTTAATGCTTCGCCCATGTCTTGCACGCCACCCTGTGCCATGTTTGCGCCAGCCGCAAGTAAATCGGCAACATGAGAAGCTTTTTCTCCACTCAGCCCAAACTGATTTAATGCAGACGCTGTAAGTTCGGCGGCGTTAGCCGCGTCCATCTCACCTGCGGCAGCCAAGTCAAGAGCGCCCTTTAAGCCGCCGCCAATGATATCTTTAACACTGACGCCTGCTTTGCCGAGTTCGTTAATAGCATTTGCAGCTTGTGTTGCAGAAAAGATTCCATTACGTCCAGCTTCAAGAGCAGCTGTTTCAAGTTTCTTTAGCTCGCCAGCGTTCTCTGTAACATTCGCTCTAACAGCCGCCATTGATTTGTCAAACTCAGCAAAACGCCGCACAGCATCAACCCCAATTGCGGTCGCAACAGCCCCCGCACCGATAGCAAGAGCATTCAAAACGCGCTTAGTTTTCTGCCCAGCAGAGCCAGCGCTTTTTACAAAACTGTCAAATTTGCTAGTTAAACGCGATGCCGTCTGAAGCTTTGCTGAGTAGTCAGCAATATCAGCGGTCATGCGAATAGTAATATTTTCGTTTTGCGCCATTTACTCCTCCTCAACCCCATATGGCACCAGTTTCGCGGTCTGAGAACGCGTGGTACCTGGACGGTCATCTTTCAAATACTTCTCCATCGCCTGCTCACGCATCGCACTTATAAAACATGTTTCGATTTTCGCGCGCGCAAACGTGTCGTTTACTTTCAAATAGTCATGGCAGAAACTAGACGGCATACCACACAATGGGCAAAGAGTTGCGTTCTCATATTCTTCTAACGCAATCATCCACGCGCGCTCCGTTTCGTCCCATTCGATTGGATCTTCATCTGTTGGCTGCCAGCCACAAAATCGCTTATAAGAAATCCCCAGCCTGCGTGCTATTTTCAGCTGTTCTACCAAGCTGGGAAAGTATTCTAAATAAGCTGCGTTAATTCTTTTGGGAACGCGGTAGTAGGCTCGTTGAGATTTTGAATTGTTGTAATAATGTCTGTAATTTGCGAGTCTGCAAGCTCTGGCAACAGTTGTTTTACGTCATCATTGCTTACGCTTCGTTTGCTCATCTTGTATTGTGCTTTAACAATCATTGCGGGAAAAGCATCTAAAGCCGCTTCTTTGACGTTAGTTGTTGGGGCATCTTCGCCTTCCTTAGTTTCTGTATTCTTGAGAACGAATTCGCTCCACTTAGAGTGGTTTAAACCTTGCAAAGTTATAGTGATTACGCTACGGTCTGCGACTTCTTTTGTCTTGTGGATTTCTTCTAGTACTTCATCTGCTGAGCGTCCGTCGCGAATGGCATTCGTCTCATCTTGTTGCATGAGAACGAGTTCTTGTGTGAGCATGAGCGTTTTCTGCAATGCTACAAGGTCAGTTACGATATCAACAGTTAATTGTGGTCGAGTGTATTTAATAGGCATAATAAAACTCCAAATAATAGGGGGAAGGGGTATGTTGTGGCGTTAAAGAGTAAAGGCGTGTGCGAGGAAAGGAACAAAAGCTCGCACACGCTTCCCCTATATTTCTCACCAGCCGCCACAAGACTAGCGAGAAAGAATCATTACTGTTGTGGAGAACCCGACACTACAGCAGAAGATGTAGTAGTCACACCAGTAGCCGCTACGACAACGCTTTCCTCATCAGAAGAAGAAGGATCAGCAGCAAAATTAATCAAACTCATCTGTCGATTATCTTTAAACGCTGTCTTCAAACCAATAGTCGCTGGGAATACGCTAACAACATCGCCTGCAGCAAACTCTTCAGACGCCTTCTTGCCGCGCCTGCGCACAAAGAAACCACGAGCGCCTTTGGTTAGTGCTTTAATGGCTTCGTTGTACTGTGTTGCGTCTTTAGTGTTCGTATTATCGATGACGTGCAGTTTGCCGTTTTCATACTTTTCCATGCCGTTAATCTTTCCTGCTACCGCATAGGCTTCGCGTTCATCGTTAAAAGTCTCCTGCGAGTGGTCAAGATTAAAAGCGTCGTGAGAACCTAAGTAAATACTTAAATCGATGTTTCCATCTTTTTCCAATTCAGCCACGGTCGGCTTGTGAATATCCGCAATACCGTTTGTTGCTGGCACCCAAATAGTACGGTGTAAGCCAGCCGCGAGATGTGTTGGGACTTTAGCAATTTCAACTGTCATAATGTCTCCTAAATATTAAATGCGAACCGCCATTCGACGACTCGCACAACATAATTCATGTTTTGTTTGAGATTCTTCATATCCCCTGGGTATGAGCCAGAATCCCTATAGACGCTCATGCCTTCAATGTTTTGCAATTTTGCCGTTTCAACCATATCTATGAGTTTTTCAGCGAGTAGATCGACGCTTAGCTGTGACGCGTTGACAATGCGAGCCTGTATGAGTGCGTATCGCAATCGTGTTTCGCCAGCCTCACAATGGAACCTATTTTGAGGTTTTACTGTGAAAATAACCCATGGGGGGAGCGTTGTTTTAGAGAGCGGTGCTTGCCCATCTTCGTAACGTTTCCACCCATCAGGTAGTTTTATGATGTTTAAAGCCTCTTTTCGAGCTTCGAGGAAAGTTGTCATATCTCAATACCAACCTTTCTCATTTCTTCAAGCATCGTGTCAAACTCAGGCTGTGCATACTCGTAGAATTTGTGAGTGCCGCCACCGTACATAGATCCAAAAAAAGCAAAGTTAATAATGCTACCTGGACTACCTTTTAGAGGCGCTACAGTAGCTGTAACTGTGTGAAACTTTTTCTCAATCTCATATGCGATAGGTGTTCTGCGAAAATACCAGTAGTGCGACTTTGCTAAATCAGCTTTAACAGCTTTTTTAACATTAAGAGCCGCGTGAGTAACGATTTTTTCAACCTGCTCATCTTTCATACGAGCTGTTTCATTTAGCGTGTTTAAAAACCGTGTAAGCTCAGAAGATTCAAGACGAAACATTAGCTTCCCCTGTCTCCACTGTCTCAATATTCGCGTTTAATACCCAGCGTTGCGCTGAGGTAAACGTTTTAGAGCTAGTATTTAACGCCAGCTTAAACACGCGATTCTCGAGATTTTTGTTAACACTGTGAAGAACCTCTACAATGTCGCCTGGCTCAAGCCCTTTGGTGCGCATAGGGAAATGAACCCCCAATGTGGAGGAAAGCAAAGGAGAACCATAGCTTACCTTATCGCTTAGTCTCACACCGTTTGCAGTATTAGCACTATTTGCACCGTTAGAATCGTAAGCTTGCAGCTTGCATTTGCCTTCATATATTTTCATATATGAAGGTTTTTGCAATGCAGTTTGCTCATCTAGCGTGTAGCCTGTTATCCGCTTCACCAGAACCGTATCGACCATAAGCTGTTCTGCTGCCTGTTGCGCGCGACGAACAATATTAAAAATACTCATATTATTCTCACCGCCAACCCAGTAGAACCAAACCGCGAGCGCAACATTTTGCATGTTGCTTCAGGTAGTTGCATGACGTCTATAAGAGCGTTTTCACCTTGCGTGTAACCGACTTGATAGTCGTCGATTCGCTCGTAAGATATGCCAGCGTGCGTTTGAAGCCCACCGTTTTCTGTTTGTGCCAAGCCTGCGGCAACCATTGAGCAGCATAAGCGCTTAATGTCTTCTGGAACGTTCGTGAGCCCAGCTGTGAATGTTATTTGCACGGTAGTTGGCTCATTAGGGGACGCCCAATCTTTGTCACGATATAAAGCATCTCCAATTAGTTTCCAACTATTGTCAAGTACTCCATCAACTAGAACAGATTCAACGCTAATGACGGGGCGAAACGGTAAAGGCTGGCGTTTACGATCTACACCTGGCAAAACCACCGTATGTGCGCCTCGTATGATAGGGGAACCAGCGGCAGCTGTAATGCTGCTGCTGGCAACCTCTAATAGTGCTTCAGCTTCCGCCTCACGCCCGTCAACCTGCACTTTGAAACGGCGGCAATCATCTATCGTCGCCAAGCTCATAATCAGGCAGTCCTAGAAACAGAGCCAGTAGTAGTGAGTTCGCATGTTGCTAAAGCTTCAGGACGGATGACCTTAGCGCCGTACACGAGCAAACCTTTAATAAGATCGCTAAAGCTTTCTTCTCTACGCGTTGATTCCATTTTGGAAATCTGTTGCGCGAAGGTAGTAGCAATAGTAGAACCTGCAAGCATAGTATGCTTCGTATCAGTGTTGCCTGGCATACAATTAGTCTGATACACGGTGAAGCCGTCCACGTTACCAACGAAACCATTATGCAATGTTGCGGATTCAACAGCAGTGTTCTTAACAAAGCGATCGTCCAAGAGCAGCATTCCATAAACATCTGGGTCAACTACAAGGAACCTGCCAGTGGTTGGGATATTCTGCTTACTCAGTTTCACTCCGAGAGAAACAATGCTTTCATACACGTCTTCCGGCTTCGTATAAGTCTTCTTCAAAGCCTTACCAGCCGCCGCTGTAACCATGAGACCGCCAACATACTTATCAACCTCAGCTGCAAGATTATAGGCGGCGCGCTCCTGGAATTTGCCTCGCAAATCTTTGCGAGCCTGAACGGTATCCAAGTCGTCTACTTCAAAAGCAAACGCTTTAGATTGGTCAATCTTAAGCACGCCAGCGTCAATATCAGTAACAGGCTGAATTGTTAGCTTGCCATACTTTGTATAATCCTGAATTTGGATATCACCAATACCAGTAATGTGTACAGTGTCGCCGTATGCTTTAATCTCACCTTCATGCTCACGATTTGCAAGATTTGCGAACACGAGAGAATTTTCAAGAGTGACAAGAATATTGGCACTCCATATTTCTGGGATAAAATTATTAAGACCCGCCATATTTTCTCCTTAAGTAATTATTATTTTTTGCCTTCTAGAATGTTGTTAAGCCTGCCTTCCGCGTCGGCTTTCGCAATTTCACTCGGCGTCATGTTTCTAACTTGTTCGAGCGTAAGCTGTTGAACAGTCTGATTGCGCGCGCCACTAGGAGGCGTGCTTACGACACCAGTGTTTTGTTGGCGTTTCGCCAAATATGGACGCTCTTTAACAAGCGCGCCCAAAGCGTTACTAATTTCCTCAGAATTGGTTTCTCCATCATCAGAAACGGTAAATTTCGATAAATCAAGGAAAATTGTTGCATCAGATGGATTCTCTAACACGCTAGCTGCAGCGGCACGAATCTCGCTTTTAAGAACACGCTGATTAGCATTAGCGATAGCTTGTTGTTGGATTTTTGCGAGTTCTTCAGCTTCCGCCTCACGCCCCTGCAATTTCGCATACTCTTCTTCCATGCTTTTGTATTTATCGTTTTGCTTCAGCGCCTCTTTGAGCTTGCGCTCAAGATCACGATTCACATGCTGCTGTGCTCTGTATTTCTCATTAGCTTCTTCTTGAGAAAGCAATTGAGGACTTTGCTGTAAATCCTCATCTTGTTGAGAATTATTATCATTATTGTTTACACCATCTTGCATGGTCTTCTCCTTTCGTTGACTTTTCGTCACCTATAACCCATGCCGTTTGACATGGAATCGGAAATCTTTCCATACGCCTCACGCAAGCCCTTTTCGGCTTGTGCAACGCGCGCTAAATCTTCGCTTTTAACGGCTTCTTGATAAATCTGCTCAGCACGCCTAACGGCTGGGTTTAATGACCACAAGCCGCCGACATTCCCCCTATGCTCATACCTAAACTCGCGAGGCAGAATGTAACCGTTATCTTTAAGTCGTTGCACGACTTCTTTACGACTCCCAGATGCCCAGCACTCATCAACAGTTAGTCTCCTAAAAGGCTTGCGCGACTTGTCTTTAGCAGACGGCAAAGTGAACCCTTTATCTTTCAGCTGTAATGCAAAATAAGAACGGCTAGACTTGGTAATGCGCGTGCTATCAAGCCTGCTATTCACAATCTGACCAATATCAGCACCAGCACGAATGCTTCTTGCGCCAACTATTCCAAAAGTTTTATTCTGCTCAGACTCGCTCATTCTGTTAAATAGTTCAATCGGAGATGGAGCAATATCCATAACAGATCCAACGTCGTCCAGATTGACAGGCAAGTGGTAACAGTGACAATTCATATGACGCTCAAAACCAGTGTTATAACGGTAGATTTTTCCGCTCAGCACTATGCACCATTTGCAAGCGTCCGCATTACAGCAACGAATAAACCCCATATGCTTGCGTGTGGCAATATCAGCTTGCTGCGCTTGTCTAATCACATCTGCTAGATTCGTAGCAACACTAGAGCTAAACAATCCGCCAACACGGTCTAACGCTTCGTCTGCACTAATCCCCTCTTTTATAAATTCGAGAGCACGAATAGCGGGACGGTCAATCCACTCATCTAATGCCACGCCGCCCGCACTGTATCCCGAAAAGCTGCGCGCATTAATAAGCCCATCAGGTGCTGAATATTGCCCAATTTCAGTCATAACGTCAACATTTGCGTCCAATCCAGCGTTAACAGCTTGCTCTTGGACATCGCTTAATATGTCGGTTAGAGGTTGTTTAATGTGCGCCCATGAGCCACGAATGTTGTTCTTATCCACACGACTCCATGCGTGACGCGCTGCACGTACTGCAACAGTCTCACGAGCAGCCACGCGTCTATGGAACGTGTCCACTGCTTGAAGATTACGCGTCATGCTTCAACTGCCCTGCAATCTTCTCAAGAGTCGGATCACTCATCTCCTTCTCGCGCATAGCAAGAACACGCTCAATATCACGAGGACTCAAGCCAGCATATTCAGCAACATATTCAAACGGGAATCCAGCTTGACGCATCTTAATAAGCCCGTCCATCATTTGAGCTTCACTGCGATACTGAGGATTAGCAAACTTCACCGTACTATTACGCACAAGCAAAGCAGCGCTACTATCACCTTCAGTAAGCATCGCAAGCCAACACAGCTGCTTCACGCCAGCACGCAAATAAGAAATACGATCAAGAATCTTATTCACTAAGCCAGCCTCGGCAACCTCATAACCAGTCGCTGGCACTTCAGTAGACGTAAGCAAATAGTGTGACGGTGTGCGAGTCTCAGCTGCAATATGCTCAACAGCCTTCTTAATAACAGGCAAAAACGCGTCCAATTTTGCTGGCTGCCACTCTGCAATCTTCACATCGCTACCAGTAATCTGATAGATTCTTTCAGTCGCCTGCTTGTCGAGATTGGCTGGCTGAGTGCCCACAAGATTGCCATTAGTGTCATAAACATTTTCTTCAAGCCGCTCCCCGCCAAGGATTACACGAGCTGGCAGAGAAGCAAAATCAAGAGCATTAAGTAAGTAAGCCCAAAGAACGTTCACAGTGTCCTGCATGGCTTCAACCTGCTCAATATCAGATATTGGAGAACGGTCAAGCATACACTGATTGCGAAACTCAACCATAGGGACAACGCCAAGCGGATTAGGCTGAATAGTAGACTCATCTATCGCCCAATTCTCCACGCCAGTAGAACCAAACGCCATATCAGCATTCTTCCGAACAAGCACATAACAGTCAGGAAAATACAGCACACCAGTATCAGACCCCTCGCCGCCAAGAGTCAAACCAACAGTAGGCGCGCCCGTACGTGGGTCAAACTCCATGGCGCAAGAATCAGGATTCTCAAAAGTAATACGCGCGTGACCGTCAGGCATTTGAGTAACCAACCCATACGAACGCCGCGCAACCATCATCATAAGAGCCGCTTCACTAAGCCCCCTATCAGCATCAGAATCCTGCCACACGCGATGCAAAGAATCAGGCGCAACACTACTATCAGGCGTAATAAACCCCTGAAAATGAATACGCTCAACAGGCGCTTGAGCCACAGTAGAACACCAATTATCAGAAAACGAGCTAAAGCGATTCTCCATATACTTCTTAAACTCTTTGCTAGTAAATGGCAGCTTGCCGCGTCGCCCTCGGAAATACTCAACATGCTTCGTAATATCCGCTTGACGTCCAATAACCTGCATCAACAGTCTACGAAGAACCACATTTACATCATCTGCATTAAAAATCACCTTAACCTCCTCACGTTCGATGGAGAGTAGATAATATTGTGTTTTTCTTCACCCCAGCCGTCCATACGTGCATCACATGCCGCCTCATGCGCAAGAATCGTAGCCACAGCCGCATCAATCTTCCTATCCTGCTGCGGCTTGCCAAGACCGTATCTTTCAGCCGTCTTAGGAATACGCCGCGCGTTCACAATATGCGCGTTAGTAATAGGGCAACCATCATGCGTAATACGATGCGTACTCAAATCTTCCTCAAAACGACGCAACGCCTTATAAACAGCCGTAATACGGTTGCTGCCGTTCATAACCCACGGCACAAAAACACGCTCACCATATGCGCGTGCCCAAGCGTCAATCTGCGACTCCCAGCTCATCTCATCTTTAAAACCCGGGTCACAGTAAATACGCACAAACTTATACTTGTGCGCAAGCTCATCCATAGCGGCAATAACCTCACCTCGAGGAATACGACCACCCCACTCTTTAGGATTCCAAATCGTAGGACGCTGATCGTACCCATAGCGAGGCGTGAAAATAAAACCACTCAAAGTCTCGAGCTTAAAACACGTAAAATCATCATTTTCTGAACCATCAAAGCCGCCACACACGCTAGTGCCAGCTGGCGGATTCTCAAGCCACAACTCATGTTTTTTACTCAATCTTGATACCCCCCATAAGCCTCAGCCCACTGCGATTCTTCAATCCAAGCTCCAGCACCCTGCACAAGACGATTACCAAAAAAGCGTTCAGCCTGCGAAGGGTCTGTTTTAAGCAAGCTAGCCGCCTCAGCCTCGATACTATCCAAATCAACCCAAGGCGACCCCTTATACACGTACTCAAGAATCTTGCGACGCTCACTACGCTTCAAAAAAGACATTAAAGAACCATCTTCACGCCTCAACTCAGGCGCTAAATCAGGATTACGGTAAAACACAAAAACGTCAGGGTCGCCGCTTTCCACAATCTGCTGAGCATAACTATTCTCAGTAGGGTCATAAGCGTTAGTCCACGCATGAGTCCTGCCTCCCATACCTGCGGCGCCACGGCGCTGAGTCTGAGCAACCTGCACCATGCCATTAGAAGACGTATACAAGCCAGCCTCGTCTTGCTCTGCATCAGTAATAGGGTTACCCAAACGGCTGCGAGCAGAAGACGTCACAATATCGATACGGTCGAGGTCGGCAGCATCGCTCACATCGCTATCGCCGTTAAGCACGCGAATAAAACCCTCACGCACACGCAAACGCTCCTTCAAAGAACCAAGCAAAACCATAGCTTTCAAAGGACGATACATGTTAAGTACCTGGTCTTCGCTGTTTGCGGTCAGCTGAATAAGCGGCGACGGCTGAGGTCTACCCATAGGCTCACCCGGCAAATACGCATACTCAAAACCACAAGAGCAGCCCCAATCAGAGCAACGGTAAACATCGCCTTTTTTTGCCCAACCGTTAAAAACAGTAGGTCCTACAGCTTCAGCAGCTACAAAAGCAGCTGCGCATGGACCTTTACCAGTCTTCTGAGGCGCCACACACAATGTTTGACGATATGTAAACGCCTGATTTAAAACCATAGGATTATCAGTCGTAACCTCTTCAGGAGGCACAAACTTAGCATCCTCGCGAATACGCCAACGGTTAGCAGCAAGCCAAAACTGCCAATCAGCAAGCACAAACGGCTTACCACGATTAAAACCATCAGGTTGCTTACAATGCGCTTGAATCCACGCATCAATAACATCGGCAAGAGTCGGAAAGTCAACATGCCAATTATCAGAACTAAGCATCATCACCACCACGCATACGTCGAGGCAAAACACGAACACCGTCAATCACGCTCAAATCGCGAGCAGAATCAACAACAGTATCGCGGCGAATACTCCAACCAAAACCAGCCATAGCAGCCTCGCTCAAACCAATACGATCAGCAAAACGAGGCAACAAGCCACGGTCAGCTGCCGACGCTCCAGCCTGCTCACAAATCACAAGCTGCCGAGCATACAAAGCAATCTCAAAAAACATGTAAGAATACTCAGGCATACTCCAAGCCTCAGCCTGCGGCAAACTCCATAAATGCCGCCAAACAGTCTTCTCACGGCTAGCAAATCGCTTTTCGCCATTAGAATCCCTAACCCCTTCAGTATCAACAACACGAAACGGAGGCAAAGGGAACTTAGGTATTTCACCAGCAAACCCATCAGCCGAAAGCACTAAAGCTTTAACACCTTTTCGCAAACTATTGCGCGAATGCGGATCAGGCGCGGGACCACTACGAACCCTAGCTCCACCACGTCCAGAACCCATAAAACCTCCAAAAATGCTAACGTTTTCAATGTTTTTAGCGCATTCGCGACACTCGCGGATTTTTCAAAAAATAGATAGGCTCAATTATTTGCAAAAAATCCAAAATCGTTGGTATTTCGCCGTTTTCCCCAAATCTTTTGAACCCAGCGCAACAAAAAGAGAGTTAGGCAGCGCCTCCGTAAGTCGATACCGTATACCCCTATCCCCCATGCTTTTTTCGGGGTCTTTAGGCGCGTTTTTTGCAAACGTTTGCAGGGGTTGCATCCGCCGCATTTTTAGGGCGCTTACTGATGCTGCTGTAGGATGGCGCCAGCAGGGCGCGTGCTCGCGGTTTTGATGTCGTGGCATCTTTTGCATAAAGCACGCATAAAACGCGTGTCATTGGGATTTTTGCCTTCTGAGATGAGCTCGAAGCGCTCAAGCGGGAAGTGATCTGCGATTGTGGCTTTTTGTGTGCATAATCCTTTGTGTGCTTTGCATCCTTCGCACTGACAGTAAGGATGGAGTGCTAGGAGCTTTGCTCTTGCTCTTCTATGTGCGATGCTTTTATATGGGGTGCGGTCGGTGGTGTGTCTGATGCGCTTGAGGCATTCTTTGCACGCGCGGTCTTTGGTGGGTATGAGGGTGGGGCAGCCTGGGGTGGGGCATGGCTTGAGCATGAGGGGGGGGTCTTTCTATGTGTGCGTATATATGGTGTGCGCTACGGCGCGTGTGTGATTGCGGCGCTTGCTTTTGTGTGTGCGGTTTTGCTTTTTGCATACGCTTTTATATGTGGAGGTGCTGCACTGGGTGGAGTCATGGGGGGTTCTATGGGTATATGAAAAGGGGGCGGCTTTGGCTGCCGTCCCCTTTTGTGAAGTCTTTTGTCTTTATATATATACTTGTCGCTTTGCTCTATGCTATCATGTGGCGGTTTTAAGCCCGACACGCCGTACTTGACTATAGTCAAGGGTGCACGTATAGTAAAGAATGTCAACAACAAGAGCGAAAGCTCAAACAAGGAGAAAAAATGGTACTTATGATTCAGGCGCAAGATTTCTGCGCAATTCTTTTCGCAATGAATATCGCTTATTTCGTATCTGATGCTTTCAAAACAGATTGGAGCGATTGGCGTAAGGCTTTGCGCGGCGTTGTTTCTCTTTTCTGCGCTCGCTATTTGCCGATGATGGCTCTTCTGGCTGTGGCGTTTGTCAATTGCCCTGTGGTTTGCTAGGAGGCGTGAGATGCAAAATATTGAGTATTACTGCAGCGATTTAGAAGACTTTTTGGAAGACAATTTTGCGACCGATGCGGATAGCTTGGAGTGGATGGCTTCTGGTGTGAGCGTATACACGGAAAGGCTAGCGACCGCTCTTAAGCTTTCAAAAAATTCAAATAACCCGCAAATCCGTATGCTTTGGCAAAAGCTCTTTCATTTTTCCGCATGGGTTTTAAAGCATCCCGAGAGCGTAATTAGCGACGAGTTTAGAGCGGGAGTCCTTTTCACTGTTACGCAAGTGTATCAAGCGATGGAGTGGGGGCTTATATAAGAAAGACCGTGGCGCGTCATTGTCAACAAGGACGAAAGGATAACTCGCCCTTTGCGCCACGGCTTTACTAGCCTATCATGCGACACGCCGTACTTGACTATAGTCAAGGGTGCACGTATAGTAAAGAATGTCAACAACAAGAGCGAAAGCTCAAACAAGGAGATTTAAATGAATAAATATGAATACGCTTATATTATGAAAGACCGGCTCGCGAGGACTTTATGGCTTGGTGCTCCTCCAATGAAGACTTGCTTACCTCTTGCGTGGAGCGATGAGCATAACGGCTTTGGTTATAAGATGCTAGGCGAGGCGCGCAGGGTTACGGACTGGCTGCCGCTTAATGTGCCCGCTGAGTGCATTAAATGCAGCGGTGGAGAGCACTGGATAGCTGCTGAAGGGCATCAAGATTATCTCAGAGAGCAAGAGTGCAACGCATGGGGTGCTATCATGCCACAGCTTGCACTAGCAGCGTGCGCGGAATTGCGCGATACAATCGCGGCGCATGGCTTATATCATCGTAGCCATTTTGTAGCGCCTGGCTGCCTTACTTTAGACAATGGCGTTACTTTACAAAAAGGCGAAAGATTAGACGAAGAGAAAGCGGCGCTCGCGGCTGTAGAGGCTTTTTATAAGAAGCTGCAATATAAAGGCGATGGTCTTTTTTCTAATGAAGAAGGCGACGAGGAAGAGCTGGCGGCTGAAGCTAAGGCGCTTTTCTAGCATAAAAGTAAAGTAAAAAGGAGCATAAAAATGATTACTGTAAAAAGCATTAAAAAAGAGTGGATTTGGGATTTGGTCACTAGTGACGATGAGCTTAGAGCTTACGCGTGTGACCCAGACTTTCAAGCGAGAAAAGCAGCCATTACCGATGCTGTACTCAGGAGAGAAGCAGAAGGCTATAAAGTCTTTGGCATCATGGCTACAAAAAAGCGCCCCGATGTCTACGACTTCTATACAGAGATGCTAAGAGAGCAAGCTGTAGCGTGTGTAAAAGATGCCTTGCGCAATCCTCTTGAGCCTGTGCTTAAGGATGGGGTGATGACGATTTGTCTTTATGTGCTCAACTGCGGTTTTGTGACTTCTGACCCTATCAGACTCACTTACTGCGTGCAGCCCGTTACTTATCTTGAAGACAACCTGGATAAAAGCAAGTCTGAGCTTGGTATGCGTTTACTTTACGCACTTGAGCAAAGCGGCCAGCGTATCAGCGTGTCTTTTACATACCCTGACAATTTAGAAGAGGACGAGTGCGATTTCATTAGTAGATATGATGGGTATGATGAGCTTGTAAACACTCTTGTAGATGCTGTGCTAGAGCGGCTTATGGGACACACGGGAGAGATTTGGGACTAGCGCAACGCGCCGCCGCTTGCGCGCGCGTCACGTGTACGGTACCATAAAAAATAAATCAAGGCATTTTTTCCCGCATATGCGGGGGTGATCCTTCTGCGTTTCGATAAAAGGAGTCCTTTTGGACGTCTTTCCCGCATTTGCGGGGGTGATCCTTCTATGTTTCGCATGATTGGTTTTGTGCCTTGAAGGTTTTTCCCGCATACGCGGGGTGTATGCCGTGCACGAAAGTGTACGGCATTTTTTTATACATGAAAGGACAAAAAATGCGGATAAATGCAGCATATAAGGAAGGGCTGAAAAAAATTTTAAAGACGGGCGACATGTCGCGCGTAAGGCAAGAGGGGAGGGATATTATTTTCGGTCGTAAAGAAATGGCATTTTGGATACCCCCTATGGGTAGAGAGCGCGCTAGCACTGTCGTAAAAGGGAAGTATAGCTTTGAAGTCTCGTGCTTTACAGGGAAAGCAGAGATAGAGCACGAGAGAGCGGTTCAAGTGACCGATGCTATCAAGAGCTTTTTAGCGCGTGCTGAAGAGACTCAAGAGTATGACGAGGTGTCGGGCGATGCTATGCTTGCGCTTATAGAGTGGCAAAAAGCATATAAAGAGTGCGCGGACGCACAAAGAGAGTGTAGCATTCTCGTCGGTAGTGATAAGGATTTTCAAGCGTGCCGCAAAATTGCAGAGCACAGCACAACAGACGACGAGGGGCGCTCTGCTAGGGCGAAAATGCGAATCATAAAAAGGCGCATTATAAAAGAGAATCGCGCGGTTTTTGAGCGCTGCTATAAGGCACAAGAGGAGCTAGAGAAAGCGCGCAAAGCGATACAGGCACAAGTAGAGACAGAAGCACTAGAGTATCAGGAGCCAATGAGTAATGAGTAACTACGATTTTAGATCTAAGAAGGACGCGCCATGCTATCTGACTGTGCGCGATGTTGCTATTTTCATGGATGTTAAGCAGCGTGTGGCTGGTCAGTATTTGACTGAGGCGCGCATGCACTATAGGTGCGGCACGGTTAAGCCGTCGGATATGCCGCTGCCTGACGCTTTGGCGGGGTTTAAGCGTCAGACGCCGCTTTGGCGTTATGATACGATTCGCGAGTGGCTGGCGCGTCGTCCATATGCGCCCGTACACTTGCCGATATCTGAAGCTGAAGGCTTAGCATTGCTGCGTGAGTATAGCGAAGATGCGAAGGATTAGGGGGCTTTATGGCTTGCCTTAATGTTGTTGTTAGTGAGAATCTTCTCGATAGGCGTATGTTTTTGCAAACGTTTTCAGTTATTGATAATGATTCTCATTAACAATAGGGTGGATGTGGGTTTTCGCAATCGTTTCATAATTTATTAAAAAATTTTTAAAATTTTCCCCGATTTTCGCCGAGGCTTACGCTAAGCTATCCTTCTTCTCTGTTCTTATGGTTTAAGACTGTTCACGCTCCCTTGATGAGAATAGTTTATTACAAGCCTTGAAAGCGTTTATAATAAATGGCTTCACTTGTTTCGCATGAAGATTATGTGATTCTAATCCAAACAACAATAGTCAATTGTTTTACAGTAGGGGTTATTAATAAAACCATTAGTATACGTGGAATACGATGAGTATTGATCGTATAGGTATGATGTTATTGCAAAAACGGGTTTTATGTGTCAATGATGTCGGAGACGCGTTCTATATAAGCACAAAACCTAATGTTTTCAGCACGTTGGAGCATTGGGGGCGTTGGGGTACATATTAGATTGCTGGGTTCTTTCTAGAAGACTCGGATTTTTCGGACGGATTCGGATGATTTTGGATGGTTTCGGACGGATTAATAGTTTAACCCTTAGATCATTGTTTGTTAGATTGTCCTAATTGATATTGTGCTACAGCTGGTTTTACAATCCTGTAGCGCATGACTGTTTGTATGACAATGTTATATACGGATATGCTAAATGCGTGAAGGCTTGTATATATGACCGGGGTTTTTTTCAACTTTTTTCGGACTTGTTTCCAGACCCCCCCTATTGTTTTTGAGTGCTTTTTTAGCCTCCGACACCATATCTGCAACGATACTACTACAACCACACTTGCTGCACGTGTAGGTTTTATCCCACGTGTGCGCCGAGGCTGGCGCATTACATTTCGGACATACCCCTATAGGGTGTTTGATTTCGTCGGGGGTAGTGAGCGTATCATAATCACGCTCGACGGCTTGCCATTCTCGCAAGTCGATTACTGCGGCTGGCAGCTGCGGAACACGTTTCACGTTCTCCCCTAGTATACGCAACGCTGGCATAAGCGGCAAGCTCGCGTAACGCGCATTAATCTGCCCTAAAACTACACAACATTGTGAGTGGATACGATCAATAAGCTTTAGCGCACGCGTATTCAATGGCATTGGTGGCACGCCACGTGACGGCGTATGCCCTAAATGCGTGAGCCTCACCTGCTTATAGGCGATTTGACGCACGATAGCAACCTGCGCTGGTAGTGCACGGATTATTTTCGCGTAAGTGTGGCGGCATTCACGGCATAGTTTGCGCTCGCTACTATCGTGCATTCTTTTCCTTCGCTATTTTTTCTTATCTTCGATTGGATTATTGTTTTCATCGAGTCTTAAGATACGTTGCCCAAGTTCACTATGTGGCTTGCAATGGAGCAAGTCATAGATCCAAGCAACAAATCCAAATATCACCATTGCGATGAATAGCATTATGGCGATTACCATTATTGCGCCCATTGTGAGTTGTTCCTTTCTCTTGGCGTAAGGAGGCTCTTATTATTATACGCTCTCAGCCATGCTATTGGTTGGGTTCTCCGAGGATTTTAGCCTATATGCTCTCCGCCTTTTTGCTTTCTTAATTATTTTTTTAAGTTCTTCAATAACGGTCGGCTCGTAACCGTCACATGATGACACTAAGTTCCAAAAGTTAGGCGCGCTCGCATACCTATTGTTTCTTAATCTTAATAATCTGCGTCTAACGGCATTTAGAGTACTACGGTTGTCTACTATTAGCTTGCATTCAATGCCGTTGTGGTATGCGTCGTTTGCGCATGCTAACGCTTTTTCTAGGTCTTCTACGCCGCCTTTTTTCCGCCAGCGAAAAACATATTGTATGACTTGCGCCCAGTCGCCCGAGTAATAGCGGCTAATGTCGAAACATTCAAAGTGTGTTTCGCCGTCATCGTACTTGTAATAGTCTGGTGTGCTCATAATATCCCCTATTTCGTGTGGTTTGGTTCTTCCAGTGGCATTCGCGGCGTGCAATACCCGTAGTCTTCTGTTAAGTATTTGCGGATCAGCTCATCGTAAGCATCTAAGTATTGGATTGCCGAGTCTGGCACGTGTGGCGATATTTCGCTATAGGCTTGACTCATGCGCTCGCGCACGCGCTCAATCGTCTTATCTTTCTGTGTGACGTTTACTGCCATTATTTCTCCAAAATGTTGATTGTCTTCCAACTACTGTCTAGCACGGTTCGCCATGCGCTTGTTGTGCGTATGCTTTCCATGATGCGTTCCCCCGAGTCTCGTAGTCGCCATGTGACTACTTGTGCGTGCGTGTTGGTTACGCCTTGCAGATAGTCGTGTACGATTTCGCCGTTGGTGCGTATTGCGATTACGCTTGCTCCGTCTAGGTCGCTGGGGTGCGTGTAGCCTAGCGCACGCAAGACGCGTGTTAAATCTAACGGTGGTTGCTGAATATTTTCTTTTTCCATTCTTCTGATACTGTCGTGTTTTTAATAATCGCTTTTATGTGCTGTTCTGTTAATCCTGTTTGCTTACATATGTAGCTGATTGGTATGTTGTCCGCATACCATTTGCGGATTAGATCTATTGCTTTTTTATTTACCATGGTTGTACCGCTTTTGGTTGTTTGCAGCCTGTTAGAGTGTTCATGTATTGGGCTAGGTTGTGGTGGGGTGGGATTTTTTTGATGTTGATTTTTTGGTCTGTGTAGATTTTGATTGATTTGTATCGTGGTGATAGGGAGAATCCGTATGAGATTATTGTGAGGTATGCTGTAGCAAAGTGTTTTCCTTTGATTATGGATCCTGTGTATTGGGTTTTTCTCATTTTGTATTCTCCTTGTTTTTGTGTGCTTCTTCGTGCCAGCGGTTGGCATCGTAAATCATGTTGGTGAGCATGTGTAGTGGCATTGTCACATATTGCTGCCCGACTGTTTGAAGAGTGCTTATGCCGACGCCACGCTTTTTGTGTATTACCGCGTAGTAGATGGCACGGTCGTTATACGCTTCGTTTTCTGCTTCACTTATGTATTCGGCTAATCGCATTCTTGCTTCGTTTTTGCATTCGAGTACCATGCGATGACCACAGAATGTTACGCCGCTAATATCGCCGCGGTCTGCTGTACCGTTCAAGGCGCGGCGTTCAATAGTGTCGTCGCATAGCATGTCTTGTAAGTATTCGACGATTGCGCTTTCAAATGCCGTGCCTTTCTGCTTCTGTCGGCTCACTTTTCGGCTACTTCCTCGGCTGCAATGCCGTTAAAAACGTCGGCACTTTTAGCAAATTTTTTTAACTGTTTGTATTCTTTTTCATACAAAAACATGCTAAAAGTGACTGCGCAACATGTTTCCCCTTCTATCTTTTCTTTGCCGACGGTAAGGTGATTAAGCTCGCTCGGTTTTAAGTAGCTTTTAATCATGGTTAATGCCTGTTCTGATTCTTGCGCATCGAGGATATAAAGGTCCTTTTTCATTTCGTATTCTCCTTTTTGTTGTTTGGTATGAATTTTGCTTCTACTAGGTATTCGCTCATGCATGGTGTGAGGCGTGCGTCGTAGTGTCCGCCTCGTGGCTTGCGGAATGCTACGAGTTTTCCGTGTCGGATTTTTGATGCTAGTGGCGCTGCGGTTGTGAGCGGCACTGTGGCGATTTGTGTCCAACTGTTCGGGTTTTTGCGGCATTGTTTTGCTAGTGTTACGTAGTTGTCGTGTGAGCGTTTGGTGCGGGGGCTTGCTACGGTTGTGTCTGGTATCAGTGGGGCTGTGTCTAATATCTTAAATGCGTTTGTGTCTACTGCCATGAGCGGTTCTGGCAGCTTGCCTGTGAAGAGTGCGATTATGCGCTGCTTGAGTGTGAGTTTCATTTTGTGTCTCCTAGAATTCTGGGTCGGGTTCGGCGTCTGGTGTTCCCCATTCGTCGGCTTGTGGTTGCGTGTTCCATGGGTCGGCTTGCGTGTTGGCTTGAGGTTGCGCGTATGGCGTGAATCCTTGTTGCGGCGCTTGCGTGGGTTGTGCGTTAGAGAGACTTCCGTGTTTTAGTGCGCGTCCGACTTCGTTGACGGTTAGCTCTAGGCTTGTGCGTTGCGCGCCTTGCTTATCTGTGTAGTCGCGTTGCTCTAGAGTGCCTTTTACTATTACGCTCATGCCTTTGTCGAGTTCGGCGGCGGCGTGTTCGGCTAAGCCGTTCCATGCTGTGCAGCGGACTTTGGTTGTTGTTGCGTCTACCCAGTTGCCTGTGGCTTGGTCTTTGACGCGGCGAGTGCTGTAGACTACGATGCGTGCTAACTTTGTGCCGCTTGGCGTGGTTTCTAGTTCTGGTTTGGCTGCGAGGTTGCCTGTGATTGTGGCTGATATCATTTTTGTTCTCCTTCTTGTGTTGATTCTTGTGTGCGGCTAGTGCTTTGCTCACGTATCCATTCGCGCGCCTGCTGCATTATTGTTTGCGGATTGCTGAGGATTGCTTCCGCATCAGTGTAGGTCATTGCTGCGGTTGGAGTTGGGAGGATTCGTTCTTGGATAAAGCATGTTGCCAGCATTCTGCTTAGGATTCCAGCGTCGTGTAAGAGTTTTAGAATTTTATCCTTTTGTTCTCTTGTTGCTAGGCGTGGTGTTGCTGGGTTTGATTGTGGTTCGTTGACCACTTCCGCTTCGATGATTTCGACGTTTTGCTTAGGCTCTACAGATTTTGTAGGTTCTACAGTTTCTTCTGTTCCTTCTACCGTTGCTTCAATATTATCAAAATCGCCAAGTTCCTCTTTGCAATAGTCAATGCCGCATAACGCCTCACTACAAGCGTCGCGAGCGCAATCTGTGATAGCTCGCTTTTTCAGCATTGTTGGCAGCTGCTTAATGTAATTGGGGTTTTTTAACAGCCCCATGCGTTGTGCCCATGCTCTATCGCGTTTTGATACAAACGGATATTCTGGGTCGTCGCGTCTAATGATTGTGCATATTGCGCATTCTTTGCCAGGGGTGTCGTCTACTTTAACTCGGAGCGTGTGCCCTGCTTTGCGTACTTGTGCTTCTACAAGAGCTGCGCTCATGGACGGTTTGCCGTTTATTACGTTTATTTCATACATGCTTTGTACGGGTGCAAGTCCAATGCTTTGACCTAGTGATATCGCAATGAGTATGTCTGCTGCTTTCTTGCGATAAGCTGGCGGCGTGATCATAGCTAGCGCGTATTTACCTGCTAAGTCTATTTGTTCGCCAATGGTTAGTTCACCACTCATCTTCTTCACTGCTTTCTTCGATTTGTGAGATTACATTGTTTGCTATTTCTTTAAGACTCATGCTGTTGTTGACAAAATCTGAGTTGAGTTTGACCGTAACACTGTCTTCGCGACCGCCAGTGAGTGTGACGCAATCTGGCACGTCTCCGTGATGCGCTTCTATTAGCGCGTCGATAAACTTTGTGTCGCACGCTTCAATGCGTGGCTTTATGGTGTCTTCCCATGCTGGTGCGCCGTTAGGGAGTAGCCACTCTTCTTCTTGAAGGCATCTTGCATAGGCTTCCTGGTCTTTTACTTTCCACTTTGATGCACAGCCTTTAGTGATGCTTATGTCGCCGACTTTTTGACCGTTTGCTGTTACGGTTTCTCTTGCGAGTGGAGAATCATTCCTTTTCTTCCATATTTTTTTAGCACATTTTAGAGCTTGTTCCCCTGTTTTTAGCAGCTTGGTTATGTTTATCATGCATTGTGCTATTTCTCGGTCATTGAGGTTGCTTAATTGGTCTTCAAGGTCTGTGATTTCTTTTTCACCACTCATCAGGTTCTCCTTTTTGTTTGCTAATTATTCCTGCGATAAGTTTTTCTACTTCACAGCGATAACGCCATGCATCGTCTATAGATTCAAGGAGCTGTTCGTGTTTGCTGTTGAATTCGTTATTGAGTTCTTGCCATGCATCGTTTGCGTCGCTATATTTTGAGTAAAGTTTTTCTGCATCTTTTTTAGCTTGTATGAGCGCGCTATCTTTGTTTTTTGCATTCAAGAGTTCGCGTTCAAGACGTACTTCTTCTTCTATTGCTTGCTTGTACTCTGCTAGCGCTTCTGCTAGTTTGTCTTCGTCCATTTTTCCCTCCTTAGTCGAGTAGTATGCCAAGTAGTTCGTTGTAGGCTTTCTGGTATTTTTGCGAGTAGTATTCAACTACGTCTACTTCGCGGATTATGTTTTGTCGCTGATGTTTTAACGCTTTGCGCATTTTCTGCGTCGCGTTGAGGATTCTTTTCTTATTTTTCATTCGGATCAATCCACACTTCTAGAGTTGAGGCTATTTGATGGGTTTTGCAAGTTTCTTGTATTTCTCGCAATGTTTCAGCACGCGCGTCTGTTTCGTCTGGTTTTAGGTTGATAAACTTGACGAATTTTTTAACGCGCTCCGCTTTCATGTAGTCGGCAAACATTCTGATTTTTTTGTTTAATGTTGCGTAAGCGAATTCTGAGTTGCATTGTAGAGGGTGGGGAATGGTTGATTCTAGTTCTTTGAATGCGTCTGTCATTTCGCTTAGTGTCCTGCCAGGCTTGTCGCATGTTTCAACGAATGCTTTTAACGCTTCTTCGGTTGTCATACTGTTGCTCACTTTTATCACCATTCCTGACTGTTGACACAAGCGGCAATTGCGTAAAGAATCACACTAATTAACGCAATGAAAGACGCGAATGCCATGTATATTCCACATGGGAATATCCACTTATCTAAAGCGTGAGCGAACGCGGTACTAATGCACACTACAGCGCAAAAAGTAGTAGGGGCAAGCACGAAAATTATGCGTGCTAAAACTTTGCCAAATGTTGCGTTTTCCATTTTTACCTCTCAGATTGTTGATGGGATTTGTTTCTTATTTTTCGTTTGGATCACTTTCACTGATGAAAAGTAGCATTTTCATTGTTTTGAAAGAGTCTTTTATTTCTTGTAGTGTTTCGGCACGTTTGACTGTTTCATCTGTTGGAATATTTACGAATTTGACAAAGAGCCTGCCTTGTTCTACAGCGTAAAAATTTATTAGCGTATCAATTTTTTCTATTTGCGAGGCGTTTTTGAGCGCGTAATCGCATGATAGTGGGTAGCGTATTGTTGCTTCTAATGTTTTGTACGCGTTTATCATTTCGTCGAGTGTCGCGGTTTCCCTATCGCATGTTTCGACGAATGTTTTTAATGCTTCGTCCGTGGTCATGCGATGCCTCGTATTGTTGTTGGGATTTGAATATTGTGTGCTTCGAGTAGGCGCTTCATGGCTAGGAGCGCGCCGCCTAGCGTGCTGATTGTGCGCTCGCATTCGTCTAACAGTTGGTCCGTTTCTTCTAGGTCGTAGCCTAGTCCAAACGCGCATGTGCTTAGTTCAGCTTCTCGTACTTGTTTTGGTGTGAGTAGCATGATGGTTCCTTTCATTTTTTTAAGGGGGTGCACGGTTAAGCGTGTGTTTAAGGGTTTGTTTTTTTAATTGGAGTGTCCCCATAACCGTGCCCTTTGTGCGCGTGCGAAGAGTCGAACTTCGCGCCTCTAGCTTTTTGCTTGAGTACATGACGAGTGAAACAATTTCAAGAGATTCCGTCTCAGATTTTTTGTTTCGCTAGAGTGCCGTTTTACGCGCTTGAGTTTTGTTAGTTTATTTTTTTGCCGAGTTGTTTAGTCCACCATGTTTCGGCGCTTTTTGCGTCTATGAGTAGTGTGCTGCCGCGTTTACTGTCGCTTGTGGCGGCTTTTAACTTGCCGCGCGCGATTAGCTGTTTTACCATTGGTATGCTTAGTGAGTACATGGCGGCAAATTCTTTCACACTGTAGGCTTTTTTTACTTGCTTGCTTGTGTAGATCCGTTCGATTCGGTCGAGTTGTTCGCTGATTCGGTCGAGTCGCTCATCGTAGTGTTTGATGATGTCTTGGTTTGTGTATTCTGTATCCATTCGATGCTTTCTCGTGTTGCTCTTTCTTGTTTGCTGGCTAGTGCGCCAATTATTGAAAAGATTATTAGTAGTAATCCTGCTGGTAGGCACAGGTAGGCTGGTGGTTGCGTGAAGGCTGTAACTACGAGGATTATGCCTGCTGCTGCCAGTATTGCGGATACTGCTAGGCAGAATGCGTATTGTTTTTTGCTCATTGGTTTTCTCCTATGTGTGGTTCTGCGCTTAGTGTGCCGAGGACTCCTAGTGTGGCTAGGAGGATTCCGAGAAAGTTGATTCCGTTAAAGTATGCGATATTGTGGATCGCTAGCCACATGCCTGTGGCGAAGGCTGTTAGGCTGAGGATTATTGTGAGGTATGGGTATTTTTTAGCGAACATCTCGTGGTTTCCTTTCTGCGCGTTCGAGTTCGTCTTCTAAGTGGATTTTTTGTTTGTATACGGTCATTACTGCCGCGTCTGCGGTTTGGTATGTTTCGGTTGCTTGTTTTAGTTTTTCTTTCACGGTTTTAAGGTTGGTTTTTGTTTCTTTTGTTACGTGTGCTGCGAGTTCTCTTTCGGCTTCTGCTTTGTCGAGTATGGCTTGGAGTCGGTTTGTGTCGGCACGGTTGCGGTTTTCTAGTGCTTGCGCGAGGTCGGCTTTTATGTGTGCGAGTTTTTGTTTTAGTTCTTTGATTTTGTCGTTCATTGTTATTCCATGTTTTTGAAGATTATTGTGACTATGTATACGAGAACGCCTGTGAAAGTTAGCGCGCTAACGAGTGCGGCTATTGCATCGATTAGGTGGTCAATGTTTTGTGGCGTCATTGTTGGCTTCTTCTTGTAAGGCTTCTTGTAGTTGGTTGTCTATTTCGTTGAAGGTTTCTAATTTTTCGCGGTAGTCTGCTGCGGCGTTGTTTTTAACAAATAATGCTTTATATTTTTCAATTAGTGCGGCATTGCGTTTTTCGCTTAGTTCTTTGATTTTGTCGCTGGTTTTGTCGCTCATTGTTATTCCTTTGCTATGTACATTGGGGGTATAAAATACTCAACTGGCTTATGCAATACAGCAGCTAATAGCGCTATATCTTTGAAACCAAGTGGAATCTCCCCCCTTCTCTTGCTTCTTAATGCGGTCTCAGACATTTTTGCTTTCTCAGAAATGTTTTTAATTCGCATTCCACTTTCTTGGATAGCCTGCTCTAATCTGGCAGCAATCCATTGAGTTGCTTTATTATCTTCATCTTCGTTTATGTTCATATAATCATAATAATGTCTTTTTAGACATAATGCAATGCAGCGGCGTGTCTATTTAGACATATTTATGTCTAAAACTGCTATACTTACAATATGAACAAATTAGAAGATAGAGCCGAGCTATTTGCTAAATCAGTCGGCAGCGAGATAAAAGCAATGCTAGTGGCTAAAAAAATAACACAACTAGAAATCTGCCGCGCATTAAATTGCCAACAAAGCAACCTGTCAAAATGGCTCAACGGAAAACCAAATATCCCTATTGAAGTTGCTTATAAAATCTGTGAGTATGCTGGCACCTCGCTAGCTGATATCGTGAGCATAGCAATAATGCGAGTAAAGATTCTCATTCCTAATGATGATATTGAAAATATTGCTGATGACATTGCAGCAAACGTGCAAAACTACACGCTAGCCACATATAAGTCACCGTATCGAGATGAAGAAAAACGAGGTGGTGAAGGACGATAACGCTAAATGACTTATACCAAGAGGCGGCAAAACAGAATATAACAATCCGCGAGCGCAATTTACCTGATGGGTATTATGGCATTTATTATCACCCTAAGCGCTTAATAGTGCTTGACGAAGGATTGTTAGAGTATCAGCAAAAGTGTGCATTATGTCATGAGCTTGTTCATGCGTACTACGGAGATGACGGCTGTTTTATATCAACTAAAGCTGAAATCAGAGCTAGGAAGGTTACGGCTTTAAGGCTGATTAGCCTAGAGGATTACAAAGCGTTAGAAAAGATTTATTCAAATATGGATTATCTTATTGCTTGCGAATTGGGGGTAACTCTTGAGATCCTTCAAGATTATAAACGCTATTATCTTGAGAATTTATTTTGCGAAAGCACTTGTTATAAACCTGTATAACTTGTATATATCATGTATATTATTGATTTAACTCAATACAACAATATTATTTAACACAATAACACTCATTGAGTTAAATCAATGACCAGAGTATTATTATAGATTGATAATTTAGTATAAAAAAATCCTCATGCTCACATCGGGAAAGATAGAAAGCATGAGGAAGAACCAAACAAGTTCCGCGACTATCTTACATTTAGCCGTGGAGGAAAGACGGCAACGATGGGATACTCGAACATTAAAAGGGTTTTTGCACTCGGCGAAACTGGTAAACTATCAAAATTACGCGGAGGAAAAGTAACTGTTAACCCATTCGCTTTTACAGTATTACTTTGCATGGCGGCAAACTGTTACGATTACCCAGCTACGGGAACGATAGCTAATAAATCTCTGGCTTGTAGGTATTATCAAAGAGGTTGGAGGCATATAGCAAAATCATTAGGCATGATTCAGCTGCCAAATGGAAATAAGAGATTCCAGCCAGATTTAGATGTTGCGAGTATAGTAAAATCTCGTGAAAACACTGCACAAAATCGAATTAGTCAAGCTTGGAAATTCTTGCAAGAGCAAGGTCTTATAAAATGTATAGAGCCAGCGTCATTGGGTAAAAATGCTGGCTATTTACTAACAATTGCAGATGATGAAGAGAATAGAAAAGTTGAGGATTGGGCAAGATACTGCCTTGGTATAACTGATACTCTAGGAGAACCCCAACAGCCTTCAAACACTACGCCTAAAGAAAAGCCGCAAGCGCCAGTAAGACACTTTATAGGCTTTAGGAATCAAACGTGATTCAATAGTAAGTGTAAACCTCTGTTTCTCTCTGAATAATTGAATAGGTCTCAAACCAGAAGCGCGTTAGTAGTTTTTATCCCATTTTCTACTAGCGCGCTTTACTTATAAGGCAAACAATGGGTATAATAAAAAAGCTTATACTATTTTTGCTCATAAAGCGCGCTAATACTTTTTGCTTAGTATTCTTATTAGCGCGCTTTACTTATATAAAAAAATAGGATACGGGTTTTAACACCGTATCCTAGAGTCTCCACTTACACATGGCAAGCGAGTTAACAAACGCCGCCGCAACGACGTAGGAAACTCCTTCTACAAACAGTAGACGAGCTACATTCAATATTACTCGCTAAACAATCGTCCGCCAAGCGCCTCAGCCTGCTCACGTCGTCGTTCGTCCGCCGCATGCTGGTATATCATAGCAATCTTCGGATCTGAATGCCCTGCTGCGTCCATGAGTTCTTTAACAGTCGCGCCGCTCTGTGCAAGCCACGTGAGGCACGTGTGACGTAAAGCGTGAAAGTTAAGACTCATGCGAACGCCGCTACGCTTCTTAGCGTTAGTGTAATACTTTCTAAGCATGGTAGTTCTAATAGGCTCATCATGCTTCAGTGTTGATGGGAAAAGCCAGTCCGAGTCGGTGAGATTAAACGTTTTAATATGCTCTCGAATCATTGGCACGAGTTCGGACGGTATAGGCTCTGTACGCGTTGAACGCTCCGTCTTTGGACTCGTAGTAGGCTCCAGCGCGTTAGGCGTCGTGGTGCGTGTTCTTTCAACTCTCAGCTTATGCGAGCGCAACTCGATGTCGCTAACTTTCAGCGCGCATACTTCACCAATACGCAATCCAACAAGCGCCGCAATATACACGCTAAGCGCATAGCGTTCTGGCATAGCCTCATAGATTAGTCTAATCTCGTTTTCTGTTCCTGGCTCAATCTCTCTCTTGCGCACTACGTTAGGCTCTGACTCTATCAGTGGATTTGTAGTTAGCAACGGCGGCGTGCCGTCTAATCCAGGTTTCATCGCTGAGTGAATCATCGCGCGTAATACTTTCATCGTGCAGCGTATCATGTCTGGTTGCGACGGATCTAAGCTTTCTCTAAAATCGTGCACGTCTTGAGCCGTGATTTCACTAATAGGCTTGTCGCCAAGAACAGGGCTAATGTGATTTCGATAATAGCCTTCATTATGGTATTTTGTGCTTGCTTTAAGTGGATTGCCTCTAAAGCGTCTTTGCTCAAGCCAGTCGGGAAAGTACGCGTCGAATGTGATAGTTTTTGACGCCTCGCGTCGTTTAACCTCTTGAGGCGGCACCCAGATACGCTCTTCTATCTCATACTCTGCTTTTCTAAGCCAGTCCTCCGCCGCACGCTGCTGCATGATAGGAAAACTCTTAGACTGCACTTTAGGCAATCCCTGCCACAAACTGAACGCATACATTGGTGTATGATACCGTGCCACTATCCTAGTCGGACTCTCCTTGTTCGGACGATAGCTCAACGTCCCAAAATCTTTTACCATTTTCACTCCTTGTACTCAAGCGCTGATATGCCGACGACACACAAACGACACACCAAACGACACACTTAGTATACCCAATTCGGGCGTGTTTAAGAGGGTAAAAAGATACTAGACACGCCGTAAGAATGGCGGAATATCAACGATAATCGTTGGAAAATCAAGGAAAACTCAAAACGGCTTTATTTCAATAAGTTCGTACCCCACAGGGGGCACT
>NZ_JARFVR010000009.1:0-26360 GCF_055818025.1 Gardnerella sp. c11Ua_71
ATTTTATTATTTAAAACCAAGTCGTCGTTCGCGCGGTCTATTCGCGCTATTCCTCACGGCTATTAGTAGCCGTGCGCTACGACCTACCTTTTCGCTTAAAGCGTAGCGCGAACGATATTTCCTTACTTATTGTTGTGCGAGGTTTGAGTATTTCTCTCCTCGCAAGTCCCGTCGCTACGCTCCTCTTTTATTGCTCGTAGAGAAATACATCAAACCTTCTGAATATCTAAAACTTTTGCGTATCACTTAATCACCGAGATTCTCGATTTTTCTTGCTGCTTCAGCGAATCACCATTTCATGCTGAGGTTCGCTTCATCCGCTGCGAAAAATCTCGAATCTCTACCTCACTTGCGCTGAAACATGTTAGTGTAAAGAATCTTGTTAGTGTAAAGAGTAGTGTGTAAGTGTAGCTTTAACACAATTAAACTGATTAAACGGAAGTATGTATGAAAAAGGCTCTTATTAACATTGATTATACGAATGATTTCGTGGCAAGCGACGGCTCTCTTACAGTAGGAGAGCCTGCGCAAAAGCTCGAGAAGCGAATTACGGAGATATCGCAAGAATTTCTAAACGCTGGCGAATTCGTTGTTTTTGCAATCGACACGCATCATTTGAACGATCCGTATCATCCAGAAACTAAGCTTTTCCCACCTCACAATATTGCTGGAACTCATGGCCAGAAGTTATATGGCACGCTTGGCGATTTTTATGAAGCAAATAAAGATAAGAGCAACGTTTATTACATTCATAAAACTCGCTACTCTTCGTTTAATGGCACGGATTTGCTGATTAAGCTTCGCGAACGTCATATTGAGGAGTTGCACTTGGTTGGAGTTTGCACGGATATTTGCGTGCTCCACACTGCTGTTGATGCGTATAATCTTGGATTCAAGATTGTGGTTCACAAAGATGCTGTCGCAAGCTTTGATCCTCAATGTCACGAGTGGGCTTTGCGCCACTTTAAGACTTGTCTTAATGCAGATATTGTAGAAGGCTAAGATCTTTAGCTAAAAATATAAATAATTATTAAATAATCAATTATTAAATAATCGACGCTGGTTGCTTTGAGCTGCCAGCGTTTTTGTTTATTCGGAGTGTCGACTTGACTATTAATGAGAATCATTATTATTATTGATAGACGTTGTAAAGATGTCTTCGAGTAGTTATGTGTAAAAGAAGAGTACACATTGCGAAATAGAGAAGATGAAGTGTAGAGAGCGAAATAGTAATTATGACTCAGGTCATTAAGAATATGGTAAAACGCGCGTTTGCGATGTGCGGCGTTGCGGTGCTTGCGTTTGCGGTGCTGGTATCGGGGTTCAGTGCTGCAAATCCTGCGTATGCGGATGAAGAAGATTCTCAGAATGTTTGGGTTGGCAGTGATGATGTTAGAGGAGATCAATATTCCCCTGAAGAAAAAGTCACAATTAACTCCGGGCATGTAGACGCTTTTTATTCATTCCAAACTAGAGAAAATAGTGATTTGCTAATGGGTCTTAGCTATGGGAATGTAATTTATTCTCCTAAAAATGTGACGATGACTATTTCTGATTCGTCATTTTATACTTCAAATCTTCCTTACAAAAATGCTGGAGATATACCTTTTAATACGTCAGATGGCTATTGGCGTTTGAACGGTTCAGGAAATAAGCAGAGTAGCGAAGTATTTCCTGGCTGGGATTCGTCTAATTCTCGTTTTTCTGTAGGAGCTAAAGATACTAGCGACGCTTGCGCAGATATAGTAATTGATAAAGTTATTGCCCCTGAAGGCGGACGCGTTCTTGCTTGGACTCAAAAAACAAATGATAATAATGAAACTTTTGTGTCATCTTTAGAAGCGCATGATAAAGATGATGAAAGTGTAGCTGGAAGTCGATTCGTAATGCCTGGCATTATACATCAGTCAATGGTTGGTCATGAACATGCTGATTGGGTTTTTACAAAGCCTGGAACTTACAAAATTAGCGCTTACACAATAGTAAAAAATAAGAAAACTGGCACAACTGTTACTTCAAAGCATGCTACGTATACTTTCGAAGTAAAACATAATAAAACACATGCAGTTTCAAGCAAAACAGAAACTTTGCAGATGGATCCTAATCGCGTGCCGCCAACAAGAGATCCTAAATTTGTTGAAGAATCATTGTCGGGCAGTACACATTGCAGAGAAGACGATAGTAATATTTGCATTGTTGGCGTAAGAAATACTGGTTCACATCCGCATTATCACTCGTATGAGCCGGGTGGTGAAGTTAGCCTTTCAGTGTATTTGCCAAAATCAATACGCGGTAAAAAAGATACCAAGCCATCTTGGACGTATATTCGAGAAGACGAAAAAGGTCCTGATTTTTCATACGATTTTAATAGCAATATTCCAGTAGGGGATAGAGATCCAGATCTTAAAGAAACATTTAATATTCCAGCAGAGCCTGCATTAAATGGAATGCTTGTTAATGCAACGATAAGCGGTGGGATTGAGTTGGGATTAGGTTTTGGAGATGATAGAGATACTGTAAAAATTGTGGTAGATGATCATGGTGCTGATGGAAGGCCTGTGGTTGCTGCGGTTGGTAGGATGAAACCTCTTGGAGTTGGAGATACACTAAATCTTCGTTCTGTGCTTTATAGTCCACGAGTATCTGTTATTAAAGGTCAAAAGCAAGATCCAGACGTTCAAGTTACTTCCATAGTAAAAAGGCATGTTTGGCTTATTAAAAAAGCTGGCGAAACAAAATTTAAGTACATACCTAAAGAAGAAGGTAAGAACTTAAATTTGAAGATTGACGAAAGTATGGATGGAGCTATTGTTCGCTCGTCGCTTGTGCTTGAGAACGGCGAATTGTACAGAAATGAAGAATTTAACGATTTTACCGATTATCAAATATGGTTGAAAAATTCAGAGAAAGAACATTCTGGTAATAAGGACAATAATAAGAAGTCCAATAAGAAAAAATCTACGAACAATAAAACAAAAAACAAGAAGAATAAGAAAAATAAGAAGAATCGTAAAAAGAATAAGAACCATAAGTCTAATGGAAACGATGAATCTGATAGCCAGAATGAGATAGAAGACGGCAATCAGGACGAAGAATCCAATAACACAGGTGAATCAAAAGAAAAGAATAACAATAAGGAATCAGAGTCAGATAATAAAGATTCTAAAAAGAACAAAAAGAAAAACGATAAGGATAAAGATAAAAAGAAGAATAAGAATAAGTCAGATGAAAACGAAGATTCTTCCAATTCGTCTGATTCTTCCAATTCGCATAACTCTTCCGAATCGTCAGACTCTGACAATAACAGTTTTAAGCAATCCGCAACCACTCCGTTAGTTGCAAGAGCTAATACTAATAATGTATTTACAAATGCTAGTGGAAGCTTCACAAAATCTTCTTCTAAAGGATTAGGCGGATTGTCAAATGGTATTTCTTCTTCAAAACATTCTAAGAAGATGAAAAAAGTGAAATTGCTTAGTAAAAAAGGCAAAAAGTCAAATAAGACTAAAGCTGCTTCATACAATTCTGATGATGAAAACATTGAGGATTCAGAAGTACTAGAAGAGTCAGAAGAAGAACAAGAAGAGAAAAGTCACAAAACAAAGTGGGTAGCTGCTGCTGTAGGAACTGCAAGCGTGAGCTTGTGTGCTGTAACAGGCGCTGGGGCTTTCTTGATGAGACCACGTATGAAGTTGTTGTAGAAGGAGAAGAAAAATGACTAAAAACAAGCACTATATAGCAACGGCAATAATAGCATCAATATGCACAGCAATTATGCTACTAGCTACGGCTCTACTCCCATCTCCATTTATGGGGTCCGCCAAAGCTGCAACAAGCAACCAGCCAGTTATGATTCAGGCAGGTCACGCAGATTTTGGACCAACACTTTCTGGCGGAAATTGGAAAATACAAATTCGCGATGATACTGGCGACGAACCAGTATGGAGAGACCCAGAAAACGTAGTGTTCAAACTTGGCAACAGTTCAATAGTTCCTATGCCAAACGATGCAACGTACAACTTTATCGGCGAAAAACCAGGAACAAAGCTTTATGTGATTCCACAAACACAAAACTCTAATGTGGTATGGCTAGGATGGAACACGCAGGAAGGCGGAGTGCTTAACGAGCTAGATCGCGGAGCAAACCTTTCTTTAAACGGCGTTAGCGGACCTGGAAAACTGCACGTCTACCTTGAAAATGGCAATAATGCTCCACAGCAATTATGGGATAGCACTAAAGGGTATCCACAAAACAGTTGGATTGAAGCGAACGCGCACACTCACGTAAATTGGGTATTCTCGAAGCCTGGAATCTACCATGTAAAGCTCACTTTTTCTGGAAAACTAAAGAACGGACGCGCTGTAAGCGATACTCGTGTGCTTAATTTTGCAGTGGGAGAAAAAACAGATCCACAAGCTGCGTTATCTGGCGCAGCAGGAGCAGCATCTTCAGGCGCGCACTCTCAGTCTGACTCATCGAATGCAAACGAAGGAAACGACGGAGAAAATAACGAAGAGTCTGACGCAGACAACAATGATGAGAATGTGGAAGGAAGCGAATCGAGCAATGCTTCCGTCAGAAAGCATAAGAAAGATAGTAGCGCTGACGATACAGTAGCGATAGCACAGATTGTGATGATTGTGTTTGTAATTTTAACAATCGTAATTATTGCGTTTATTGTATTCGCTGTAATTAAAAGCAAGAAGGCAAAGCAGCAGGCGATTAGTCAGCATGGTGTGAATCAGCAAGTTCCGCCGATGGCTCCTATGCAGCAGCCAGCACAACCGCAAATGGTAGATACAGTGCAGCAAATGCAACCGCAGTACGTACAACAGCCTGTACAACAACAGCAGTATGGCGTTCCGCAGCAGCAAATGTATACTCAGTCTAATATGCCAGTGCAGCCAGTTGCACCAGCACAGACTTATGCTCAGCCATATTCGCAGCAGTATGTTCAGCCTCAAGTGAATCAGACTTATGCGAATCCAAATCCTCAGTATGTTGAAAATCAAAGTTCACTCAGTGACTTAGTGAATCCTACAGAGGAAACAACGATTTTACCGAACACAGATTTTAATAATTTAGGACAAAACAATGCGTAATAAATCAACCTTAATCTGCTTTAGACTGCTAAGCGCGATTTTAAGCGCAATAATATCTTTTGGATTCTTGGCATCGATGTGCTGCTGCAATTGCGGTAGTGCGTATGCCGACGATGCTGTTGCAGACTCTGAACTTGCTAATGCTCAAGCTTGCGTGGCAGCTCAACTTGAAGAAAATGCTGCTCAACCAAGCAGTAATGCAACTTCCGCCGCAAACTTATGCAGAGTAAAAAAAGGTCATACCGACGTTTTTGCAACTTATAAAGATGCCGGCGGAAATCTTGTGCTTGGAACAAGAGGAGACGCTTTTCCTGGAACCACGAAAAATGGTGTCCGATATGACCCTTCGTTGGTTCGGTTTATTGTCGGTAATAAAAGTCGCGTAAGAAAAGGTAAAACATTTTCTTTCGTGAAACAAAATGTGAAATATGTGTATCATCTTTCTTCTCAAATGGAAGAAGGTAAATTATATGCAGGTGTTTCTACTGAACCTTTGAGTGAAGATCATAAAATCAAAAAAGTAACTTTCAGCTTTGAAAATGCTAAGATGCCAGAAAATGGCGCAGTTTATATGGCTGGAAAAGATGATGGCGCAATATTAAAATATCTTGGAACAAGTGGCACGGATTTTCCAAGTGAGTACACTGTGGACAATAACGCTCATGTGCATATGGATTGGGTTTTTACTGTACCAGGTATGTATATTTTGACAGTAAAGGCTGTTGCTGAAACTAGTGATGGTAATAAACTTACTGCTACACAAGATTACACATTTGAAGTTGACCTTAAGCGTGCTAAAGAATCTTCTGAATATGACACAAACGATCAATCAGGTGAGTCTACTAATAATAATGCCACTTCGCAAAATAATCAGAAAAATAAACAGTCTGAGGGTAAGGACTTAGACGATGAAGACGGTAACGATAGTGATAATGAAGATGAAGAATCTGAAGACAACGAAGATGAAGATGATGAAGATTCTTCCACTTCGATTGTTATAAACGGAAACAATAACAGAGTTTACGTAACACCATGGCCTGGTGTCAAGCCAAATGGCGGACTAGCTAACCAAAGTTCTGACGAAGAAGATGGCAATGGGAAAAGTGAAGGCGGTAACGGATCTGAAACCGAATCTAAAGGCAAAGACAAAAAGCAAAAAACCGTCAAAAAATGCTCAAAATTTAAGGATTTACAAGGCGATAAGCTAGTAATAAAGCATGGTCACGTTGATTTAGCAACCTATTCAACTGGCAACGGAATAGGATTTGCAGTGCAAGAAGACGTGACTGGAAGCCACGTGAAACGCGACCCGAGCAAAGTTGTGTTTTATGCTGGAAAATCAGCTAAAGATAAAGGTGTGTGGCGACTTCCACAAACGCAAAAAAATAGCGTACCGTGGGTTGGCTGGAGTAACCAGAATTTAAGCCCACACAAGCCAAGCAAGATCAGCCTTAAATCTGTAAAAGGGCCAGGTAGCGTGCGAATTTGGTTGCAAGGCGGACTTGGTGTAAAAGCTAAAACACTCATGTCTAGTAGTGGAAACAGTACGTATACAATCCCAGCAAACACGCATATGCATTTAAACTGGGACTTCTCAAAGTCTGGATATTATACGATTACTTTTGCTGTAAGTGCAAACGGAAAAACAGTTACAAAAGACTTCCACTTTGCAATTGGTGTAGACCCAATGGAAAAGCCAATGAGCTGCTCTATGACAAAAGTCGATGGCGAAGACGTAGATTCAGATGATAAGTCAAATGAAACTGATGAAACTGATGATGACTCTGAGAATAACTCCGACGACAAAGTCAACAATAACGACAATTCTGGAAATAATGGAAATTCTGGCAATAATAGTGGCACGACGCCATTAGCAGCTGCAGCTAGAGGAAACTCCGGTTCGGGATCATCATTCTTTGGTGGCGGATTTGGAGCATCGAAAAGCGCTAATCGAGGCAAAACTGGAAGATCTGTAAGCATATCTGGCGGAATTGGAAATCATGCAAACAAAGGCATCCAATCAAAATACAATTCCAAACGAGTTAAAGGTCTAAGAAAAAGTTTGCAAAGCGGCGTTAAAAGCGAAGAGCCTAGAGGAATAGTAGGATTGTTCAAACGCAAGCCAGTAGTTGCATACACGGCTTTAAGTCTTGGTATTACAGCAATTTCTGGAACTTGCGCAGCTGGATTGTTCGTCCTACGCAAACGCGGATTAATACCTGCAGGAGGCTTATTTAGAGCACTTATGAATTTGAAATAAAGCGTAGAAAACGTTGGTAAAATTAATGAAATTCGTTGATTTACTAGGTAAAAAAAGTGTGAAGCGCGCGGTTTCTGCTGCTCTAGCAGTTTTAACCGCGCTGCCGCTGTCTGCTTGTGGTAGTGCTAATGGGAATCGTACAGTACATCGCGATGGTCGCATTAACGTTGTAACAACAACGGGCGTTTTGCGAGATATGGTTGCGAATGTTGCAGGAGACGCAGCAAATGTGAGTGCGATTGTGCCAGACAACGCGGATCCGCACTCTTACGAGCCGCGATTGCGCTCAATTAGAGATGTTGTGTACGCGGATGTAGCTTTTAGCAACTACATGATGCTGGAAGAACACGGCGTTATTACCGCGCTCGACGCGAATTTGCGAAAAGGTGTGCCAAATGTGCAACTTGCGGAAGAAAGCGTGAAGCATGCGGCAGATATTATTCCGATGATAGAAGACGTGTCTTTAGACACGATTTGGCTAGGTCTTGCTACAGAACGCATGGCTGCACAACCGAGCGAGGAAGCGCATAGCGCGCAAGGCGCTACAAGTGCAAATACGCAAAAGCGTGCGGAAGAATCGCCCTCGGCGGCGGCTAGTGAGTTAGCTTCGCTAAACAATCTCAATAAAGCAAAAACAAATTCACAGCAAGTTAGCCAACTAGAAAAGTCAGGTCAATCTTTGCAATCGAATGCGCCTTCTACCGCAACAAAAGAAGGTCGCGCAACTGTAATAAAGCCAAACGCATACAACATGAAAAGGTCCGACAGAATACGCTTAACAGCTACAAAAGTAAGCGGACCAGGTGCGCTATTTGCATACTTGACTGGCACTTTTGGAAGCGTAGAAACATACTTTAACAGCGCAAACGGAATAAGCGCAAACGACCACGTAGACTTGCCAGCAGACGCACACACGCATTTAAGCTGGGCATTTAGCAAGCCAGGCGAATACACACTTGACTTGCACGCCGACATGCTAAACGCACAAAACGAGGTAGTGTCTAGCCTTGGAAACACCAAAATGCGATTTGCTGTAGGCGTAAATGCGCAAAAAATAGCCAAAAAGCGTGGAGCTAGCGTAGTGCTGAACAAAGGTCATGCAGATTTAGCTTACGACTTAGCAAAACGTGGATTTGTGTACCGCGTAGATACTTTGCAAGAAAAGCGCTCCACTACACCAAAACGCGTGTATTACAAGCCTTGCGATGTGGTTGTAGAAGTTCCAACTAACGCTTTGAAAGAGATTCCGGCAGAACAAGGATACAGGTTTTTGGGAGCTGCAAGGCAGAAAATTTATCAGCTGCCACAAGCAGTTTTAGGAAAGCATGTTCACGGAGATATTGACCCGCATTTGTGGCAATCCGTAAAAAATGGCATAGCATACGTGCGCACAATCGCAGATCGCCTTTGCGAAGTGGACCCTAAAAATGCTCGTAAATATCGCGAAAATGCGGATCGATACATTAATAAGTTGTTAGATGTAGATGCGTATATGCGCAAAAAAGTGGCGTCAATACCAAAAGAGAAGCGCAATTTGGTTACAACGCACGACGCTTTTGCATACTTGGGTAAGACTTACGGCGTGAATATTGCAGGATTTGTAACGATTAATCCTTCGAGCGAGCCGAGCGTACAAGATAGGCGTAGATTGCAGCAGATTTTGCGCGATTTAGAGATTCCAGCTGTGTTTTTGGAGCCAAATTTGATCTCGCGTTCGTCTGTACTTAAAGAGCTTGCGGCACAAGCGCACGTAAAAGTGTGCCCGATTTATGGAGATGCTTTCGATTCTAAAGTGCGAACTTATGCGGATATGATGCGAGCGAATGCGGATTCTTTGGCAAAGTGCTTGAAGTGAGATTGAAGTTGGATTTATGAAGATTGATGAGGGAAATATGTACACAATTATGGACGCGAATACTGTTATAAGCGCGCAAAACTTAAGAGTAAGTTACGGCAGTCGCACTGTTGTAAAAGACGTTTCGTTTACGATTAAAAGTGGCGAATTTGTTGGACTTCTTGGTGCAAATGGAGCTGGAAAAACAACGCTTTTCCGCGCGATTATGGGTTTGATTCCGCATACTGGAAAACTCGAAGTGCACGCTAATAAAAGCGGTGAATCTTTGATTAATTCGCGAGTAAACAACGTTGGATACGTGCCACAACGTCACGATATTGCGTGGGATTTTCCACTTTCCGTATTAGACGTGGTAATGATGGGCCGCATTCGTCACATTGGCTACGTTCGTCGCGCAAAAAAAGAGGACTACGAGATAGCGCTCGCTTCTCTTGAGCGCACAGGAATGGCGGATTTTAGGGATCGCACAATCGGCGAGCTTTCGGGCGGGCAAAGGCAGCGCGTACTCGTTGCACGTGCTCTTGCAGGACAGCCGCGATTGTTGCTTTTAGATGAGCCATTTACAGGCTTAGACATGCCTACTCAAGAGCTGCTCACGAGTCTTTTTTTGGATTTAGCAAATTCGGGAGAAGCGATTTTGATGAGCTCGCACGACATAATCGGATCTATAAACTCGTGTTCTAGAATCATGCTTTTCGACGGAAGCATAGTGGGCGACGGCGCTCCAGAATCGTTAAACGCAAATCAATGGGTGCAAACATTCCATGTGGATGCGCAAAACCCACTAATCAAAGCTGTAGAGCGCGTTATGGCGCATGAAAGTGTGGTAGAAAAATAATGCTATCTCCAATCGACTTTATACAAGACCTTACAAACCCAGACCTTTGGTTCTTACTCAAAGCGCTTATAGTAGCGTGCCTTTCTAGCGTAATATGCGGAGTTGTAGGATGCTACGTAGTGCTACGCGGAATGGCGTTTATTGGAGACGCAGTAGCGCACTCCGTTTTTCCAGGACTCGCAATCGCATTTGTGTTGCAAGGAAACTTGCTATTTGGTGGCGCGCTCGCAGGAGTTGCAACCGCGCTAATCGTATCAATCTTTAGCCAAAATCGTAGACTTCGCGAAGACTCGTTTATCGGCGTATTTTTTGTGTCTGCATTTGCGCTGGGAATCGTAGTAATCTCAAAGGCTTCGGGCTATGCAGGATCCTTGGAATCGTTCCTATTTGGCTCCATTACAGGAATACCAGACTCCGACATTGCTGTAGTGGCAATAACAGGGCTAATAATCATAACGCTTTTAATGATGTTCCACAAAGAGCTAGTATGCGTTTCGATGGATAGAGAAACAAGCCGCGCAATGGGGTTGCCAGTAGCGTGGTTGGATGGAATGCTATACGTTTTAGTTGCGATTGCTGTAGTAGTATCTGTGCAAATAATTGGAAACGTGCTTGTTTTAGCGCTTTTGATTACGCCTGCGGCGACTGCGCGATTGCTTACCGACAGACTTGGGAAAATGATGATTTTGGCGCCTGCTATTGGGTGCGCTTCTTCGATTCTTGGAATGTACTTGTCTTGGAGTTTAGACACTGCTACTGGCGGCACAATCGTTTTGGTTGCGACTTTTATGTTTGTTCTAGCGTGGGTGTGCTCGCCTAAACATGGGTTGGTGGCGAGGATTGTGCCGAAACTGCGATCAGTCGTTTCGTAAAATTGCGGTTTATAGTTTGCGGCACAATAGACGTATGGTATCTAAAGGAAAGCCTTCGCCTAGAAGCGCAGTTAAGCCGCTCAGTGATGAGCAAGTAGAACGCTTAGCGCGAGCACACAAGTTAGTTGATCCTACTTATTACTACCCAACTGGCGCGCGGACGCCAAATACGGCAGAAATCAACGCGCAAAATCCAAAGGCAACTGAGCGTCTCCTTGAAGGAACGTCTCGCGTGCTTAGATCTCGTTGCAAAGTGCGCGCATGGGGATTAGAGAATGTGCCAGAAGAAGACGTGTTTATAACCGCTTGCACGCACGTTACAATGTTCGACGTTTTCGTGCCAATGACGTCTCTATTCCACCAAGGCCGACGTCCGCGATACATGGCAAAAGCAGAGCTTGCGCATTGGCCAATCTTAGGAAAATGGTTCCAGCTTGTTGGCATGCAACCAGTTCCACGCAGAAGCGGAAAAGCACGTGAAATCGAAGAAGAATCGATTAAAATCCTAACAAACGGTAGGCCGCTTAGCGTATGGCCAGAAGGAACAGTTACGCGCGACCCTCAAAAATGGCCTATGAGCATGAAGCCAGGAATCGGAGTTATTGCGCTCGAAGCATCGCGTAGGCTGGGGCATCAAATTCCGCTATTTTGCGCTGTTACATGGGGTGCTGCAAGCATCAATCATTGGTGGCCGTGGCCAAAGAAGAACGTTGTAATGTGCTACGATGCGCGTCTTGATTATTCGGATCTTCTAAAAGATATGGAAAATTGGGGTGATTTGCCGCCTATGGAGTCTGCTGCCGAATTGGCTCGTCGCGTACGCGTACGCATGACGGAAATTATGGAAGAGATCCGCGGAGAAAAAGCACCAGAAGGATACTTTGACTATAGACTTATGAAGAGAGTCAAAGAATAGTGACTGTAAATTTGCGGTTCACTAAGCCGTAAAACTTTTGTGAATCATCCGTAAAGCGGGCTGTGTAGAATTATGCAATAGTTTGATTAAAAGTATGCAAACATAAAATCGTAAATACTTAAATCACAAAAGTATATAGATTAAAACCGAAAGGCTAGGCGTAAACATGAACGTTACGGTGTTGGGTGCTGGAGCTTGGGGTACGGCGTTTGGGCAAGTGCTTGCAGACGCGGGAAATCAAGTGACAATGTGGGCAATAGAGCCGCAAATTGTGGAAGGCATTCGAGATAATCACCGCAACGAAGTGAGGCTGCCAAGCGTAGAGCGTTTGCCAGAAAACATGACTGCTACTGGGGATCGCGAAGAAGCTGTAGCAAACGCAGACATTGTAGTAGTTGCGATTGCAGCACAATTTGCGCGCGTTGCACTCGAAGAATTTGCTGGCAAAATTCCGCAACATGCGATTGTTGTTTCGCTTATGAAGGGCATTGAGCGCACAACAGGCAAGCGTATGGACGAAGTTGTGTGCGAAGCTTTAAGCTTGCCTCGAAGCCGCTTCGCAGCACTATCGGGTCCAAACTTAAGCAAAGAAGTGGCATTAAGGCAGCACGCAGCGGCTGTTGTTGCGTGTGAAAATCGCGCAAATGCCGAAGTCGTTGCAAAAGCATGCTCAAATAGTTACTTTAAAGCATTCGTATCAACCGACGTAATCGGCGTAGAAATGTGTGGATCGCTTAAAAACGTGGTTGCGCTCGCAGTTGGCATGGCTCGAGGCGCAGGATACGGCGAAAACACGGCTGCTATGATTGAAACGCGCGGTCTTGCAGAGTTGACGGCATTGGGCGTTGCGGAAGGCGCAGATTCTCGCACTTTTGCAGGTCTTGCAGGCTTTGGCGATCTAGTGGCAACTTGCGGGTCTCCTCTAAGCCGCAATTACACTTTTGGATCAAATCTTGGAAAAGGCATGAGCGTTGAGGAAGCAACTGCCGTAAGCAATGGTGTGGCTGAAGGTGTGCCAACAACTGGCGCGGTTGTAGCGATGGGCAAGCGTTTAGGCGTTGAAACTCCGCTTGCAAGCGCAATGGCTCGAGTGCTTGAAGAAGGAATCTCTTGCCAAGAAATGCTTGCAATGCTTTTCGATAACGATGTTTGTGAAGAGTAGTGAAGCGCCTGATAAGCAGTGCGCGTAGATAATTAAGATAATTAAAATAATTTTCAAAGGAAAAAAATGACTAAAAAGCGTGTAGTGTTCTTGTATGGCGGTAAAGCAGACGAACATTCGATTTCTTGCATATCTGCTGCTGGAGTGCTCAGTGCTGTAGACGAAAGTCGATTTGAAATCGTGCGCATTGCAATCACAAAGCAAGGCGAGTGGATTGTTGGTGGCGAAGATCCGCGAAACTTCCGCATGGAAGAAGGAGAGCTTCCGGTAATAACAAAAACCGCGGAAACGCGCGATGTTGTGCTAGATCCTGCAAAGGGAGCAGATGGATTTTTGGTGCGAGAGGCGGATGGCACGCTTACAAGCTTAGGTCATATTGACGCAGTTTTCCCAGTTCTTCACGGTCCAAACGGCGAAGATGGCACTTTGCAAGGCTTGCTAGAAATGATGCAAGTTCCATACGTTGGTTGCGGAGTTTTGGCATCCGCCGCGTGCATGGATAAGTATTACGCTAAGCAACTTTTTAAGGCAGCAGGAATTGATGTTGCTCCAGGAATCGCGCTGGATGTGCGAAAGTTCGCTAGCGACGCGGCAAATCACTTCGACTCATATGCAAATGAAATTCTTGAGCAAGTTGAAGCTGAAAAACTAGAGTATCCACTTTTTGTAAAACCAAGCCGAGCAGGATCTAGTTTTGGAGTTACAAAAGTTGAATCGCGCGATGCTAAAGCTTTAGCAGATGCCGTTTATGAGGCTTCAAAGCACGATTGGCGAGTATTGGTAGAGCAGGGAATTGATGCGCGAGAAATCGAGTGCGCTGTTCTTGCGGCGCGCGACGGCGACGAGCCTCAGGCAAGCTGGCCTGGAGAAGTTGTGCTTGACAAGCGCGAGGCTGGAGAAGACCAGTTCTACGATTTTGACAGCAAATACATGGATTCCGCAGCTTCACACGTGGAAGTTCCAGCAAATCTTCCGGAAGAAACTTTGCAGCGCGTTCGCAAAACAGCGCTTGCAGCGTTCAAAGCGGCAGATGGCAGAGGACTTAGTCGCGTGGATTCCTTCGTTACTCCAGAAGGACATGTAATGATTAACGAAATCAACACAATGCCTGGATTTACGCCAATCTCCATGTATCCAAAAGCTTGGGAAGCAACCGGAATAAGCTACAGTGATTTAATCACAAAGCTTATTGAAGGCGTGATTTTAGACTGAAACAATCTTAAAAATCATAGTTTTTGAGGATTAGTCGCCAGCAACCGAAGAATTTGTGCAAATTCGCGCAAATATCAAATCTTAAAGTCTGTATAAAATCAGATTTAAAAGAAAAATTAAAACACAAACGAAGAGGTAAAAATGCGGAAAACTCAGCATAACGACATGTACCATCTAGCGCGAAAACGTCAAGGAGATGTTGGTATATCGCTATGCTTATTCCTATTTGTTTGGATTCTTGCAACTATTTTAATAGGTGAACTTATAGGCTTGTTCGTTCCAAAAGGTGTTCTAAGTCCTTCGCTAAGCTCCTTCGTTTCGTCAGACATTGCGCAATACTTAATAGCGTTGCCGATAGCGATGCTTGTTTTAAGACGAGTGCCAGCGGTAGAAACACGCAAATTCACAATGACGTTCAGACAGTTTGCTGGATTTTTCGCAGTGAGTGTACCGATAATGTATGCAGGAAACTACCTAGGTTTGGCGATTTCTGCGCTTATATCTGGCGGAAAAGCTGAAAACAGGATTGCAGATATAGTGGCAGGCGGAAACGTATGGGAAACCATGATTTTTGTTGTTTTCCTTGCTCCAGTTGTGGAGGAATGGCTGTTTAGAAAGCAGATTATAGACAGGCTGCGAGTGTATGGCGAAAAGCGCGCGATTGTGTTCTCGGCTCTGGCGTTTGCGTTGTTCCATATGAACATGTTCCAGTTCTTCTATGCTTTTGGGCTGGGACTTGTGTTCGGCTACATGTATGCGCGTACATCACAGCTTAGATACAGCGTATTTTTGCACATGATTGTAAACTTCCAAGGAAGCGTTATAGCGATGTGGATTTCCGACAATATGATGGATTCAAACGGGAACTTAATTAAAGTTGAGAATCTTACAACGCAAGAAATCGCGGATTTGGCTCCTGGATTCATGTTTATAGGTCTTTACGCGATGTTCATGATTGTTATGTTTGTGTTTGGAATTGTGCTGTTAGCAAGGAGTAAAAAATATCTCGAATTCTACGATTCGCCGCTTGAAATTCGCGGAAGTGCTGGAATAAAGGCGCTTTACGGAACAGTCGGCATTATGGGTTTCCTTGTGGTTTCAGTGCTTATGAATATGATAATGCTTTTTGTGTGAGCGAGAACGCGTTTAGTGTGATTTCGGATTACGGGATTATTTGTGATTGATTAGTGTATTGGAGGCGATTTTATGGTTACGGTAAATGCAGAAAATGCAGAAAATAGTGATGGATCGGTTGCTGGCGACTTTTCTGCTGAGCCAATCCGCGTGGGTCTTTTAGGCGCCGGAACAGTAGGATCGCAAACAGCGCGTCTAATAGTGGAAGAAAACTCTGACTTATCGGCGAGAATCGGCTCCCCGCTAGAACTTGCAGGAGTAGCATGCTTGCATCCAGAAGATGTGGATGCTCCATGGATTGCCAAAAATCTTCTAAGCGCAGACGCTCTAGCATTATGTGAACGCGAAGATATAGACATAATCGTTGAGCTAATTGGCGGTTTGGAACCAGCGCACACATTTGTAAAAACCGCTCTAGAATGCGGAAAGTCGGTTGTGACAGCAAACAAGGCGTTACTTGCAAAGTTTGGTCCAGAACTTTACGAGTGCGCGCAAAAAAACGGAGTGGATTTAAGTTTCGAGGCGTCTGTTGCAGGCGCAATCCCAATTTTGCGTCCGCTTAGAGAGTCGCTTGTAGGTGACAAAATCACGCAAATTTTTGGAATCGTAAACGGAACTACAAACTACATTCTTGACGAGATGACGGTTCGCGGGCTTGATTTTGACTCGGCTTTGCGCGCAGCTCAAGAAAAGGGGTACGCGGAGGCGGATCCTACAGGAGACGTTGAAGGATTTGATGCAGCAAACAAGGCTGCTATTCTTGCGACGCTTGCATTCCAAATGCCAATAAGCATTGATGACGTTAGTGTTGAAGGAATTAGCGCGATTACGGCTGAAGACATTGCTGCGGCAAGTGCAGAAAATCGCGTGATTAAGCTGCTTGCAGCGGTTGCTTGCAATTCGAGTGGCTGTGTGAGCGCAAGCGTTTACCCAGCGTTGGTAAGCAAAGAGCATCCGCTGGCTTCCGTTCATGGCAGCTTTAACGCCGTTTTTGTTAAAGCGCAAGCGGCGGATGATCTTATGTTTTACGGCCGCGGCGCGGGCGGTGCGCCAACAGCCAGCGCGGTTGTTGGAGATATTGTTGGAGCTGCTAGAAACATAGCGCGCGGTTGCAGCGATGCCAGCGTGCCAATGTATAACGCAAAATCTTTGGCTTCCACGCGCTCGATTCGTGCGGATTTTGTTGTGCGATGCAGCATGGAGGATACTTCACTTGCGCTTTGCAGCGAAGTGATGGATGTGTTTGATGCGCATGGAGTTAACGCGGAACGATTGCCTATGCTTTGCCAAACTCAATATGAGGGCGAGGGCGATTGCCCAGCTTGCGGAATCGGCGGTCCTGGCGATTTGCGTGTGCTTGTAAAAGATTGTACAGAGGCGGATTTGAGCGCAATTCTTGCGGATTTGCAAAAAGTGGATGTTGTGTGTGCAAAACCGCTTGCTTTGCGAATTATTAAGTAATTGAGTAATTAAGTAATCGCGTAATTGAGTAATTATTGAGTAATTAAGTAATTAAGTAATTAAGTAGGCTGCTCGAACGGAAAAGGTGCGAAATGAAACCAGTATGCAACAGTGTGTCAGTTTGCGTGCCAGCAACCAGCGCAAATCTTGGGTCGGGATTTGACGTTGCAGGAATTGCGCTTGATTATGCGGATTCGCTAGTTTTTACGCTTGATGATACGCTTGACGATTCGCAAGATGTTCGCGTGATTATTCACGGCGAAGGCGAAGATACGTTGCCAAAAGACGAGACGCATCTTGTTGTTCGCGCATTTCGCAAAGCGTGCGAAGCGTTTGGCTTGCCGCATTTGCGCTTTACTCTAGAAGCGCATAATCGCATTCCGCAAGCGCGAGGAATGGGATCTTCCGCCAGTGCGATTGTTTCGGGCGTGGCTGCAGCTTGGGCTTTTGCGCATAATGGAAATCTTAATAAGCAGGCGATTTTTGAGCTTGCAGCTGCGATTGAAGGACACCCAGATAATGTTGCTCCAGCGGTTTTTGGCGGATTGACAACCAGTTGGAAGAATGGCGATGAGTTCCACACTGTTCGATACGGCGTTTCTAAGCAAATTCGTGCAACGATTTTTGTGCCAAACTTTACTCTTTCAACGCAAATGGCTCGCCAAGCGCTTCCAGAAACAGTGCCATATGTAGATGCCGTATTTAACGTTTCGCGCGCTTGCTTATTGCCGATTGCGTTTGGTGATTTTGGTGATTTTAGCGCGTTTGCTGATTCTTGCGATTCTTGCGTAAAATCCACTCTTTCTAGAAACGATTTGCTTTTTACAGCTACTCAAGACGCTATTCACCAGCCATACCGAGCAAGTCTTATGCAACCAACTTGGGATTTAGTAAAAGCTTTGCGAGATAAGGGGTTTGCAGCTGCTATTTCTGGAGCTGGATCTTGCGCGGCGGTGTTCTATGAGGAAAAGTCGCCAGCAACCGTAGATGAAAATAACGCTACTAATATAAGAGAAAAAATAGAAAAAATTGCAGAACCGCTTTTAAGCGGCTGCGATTGGAAAGTTTTGCACGTGCATGTTGATTCTATTGGCGTTGCAATAACTCGCGAATAATTTGTGTGAAGTTGTAAAAAGGAAGAGTAAGGTATGACAGTTTCGTTGATTTTAGCTTCTCAATCGCCAGCGCGTAGATCTGTGTTGACTGCTGCAGGCGTGATTCCTGTGATTCACGTGAGCGAGGTAGATGAGCCAGCGGCGTTGCGTAATGCTGCAAATGCGCAAGGTGTTAGCGTGGAGCAGATGAGCGCCGAGGAGCGCGTTTCGATTTTGGCGCAAGCAAAGGCTTTTGCGGTGTATGAGTCGTGGAAGCTTGTTGCAAATGCGGCGGCTTCGGCTAGTGGCGATTTGGTTGTGGGGTATCCTCTGGAGGCTGAGGTGGATGCAGCTGAGGCTGAATCTTCTGAATCTGAGTCTTTTGAAACTGCTAGTAGCGCTTTGGCAAACGATTCGCAATCGCATATAACGCATAACGTAGATACTGCACAGACTCGCGATTTTTCTGGCGTAAAAGTACCTACCAAGACTTTTGATATTCACGATTTTGCGCACGTGAATAAGTCTTCCGCTGATTCCAATAGTGTGCTTATTGTTGGCTGCGACTCCATGTTTTTGCTAGACGGCGAATGCTACGGCAAGCCGCATACTCCTGAAGTGGCATTTGAGCGGATTAAGCGAATGAGCGGAAAAACTGGAGAATTGTTTACTGGCCATTGCTTAATCGACACGAAAAGTGGCAAAACAGTGTGCAAAGTGAGCCGCGCAAGCGTGACTTTTGCGCATATGAGCGATGAGGAGATCCGCGCATACGTAGAAACTGGCGAGCCATTGGAAGTTGCAGGATCCTTTACGCTAGAAGGCTTTGGTGGGGTATTTATTGAGGGAATTCAGGGTGATCCGCATGGAGTTCTTGGGATTAGCTTGCCGCTACTAAGGCAGATGGTTTGCGATTTTGGGTACGCTTGGCAAGATTTGTGGAATAGTCGCAAGTTAGAGGGAGAGGCGATTAAGGACGATCCTGCTTCCGCGCAAGTGCCTAAAGAAAACGTGCACCAGCCTGGAGACGGATGGGTTATGTGCGATTGCGGGCGCAAGCATTGGGGCCATAATGGCGCGGCTGGCGTGTTGCTCGCTAGGCGAGACGATGCCACTGGGCGCGTGACTCACGTTGTTATGCAACATCGCGCGCTTTGGAGCGCGGAAGGTGGCACTTGGGGCATCCCTGGCGGCGCAATATCTGATGGCGAAACTGCGATTGAGGGCGCGTTGCGCGAGTCGTTTGAAGAAGCTAACATAACGTCTCAAGACATTGATGTTGTTGGAGCGTATTGCGAAAATCACGGTAATTGGCGTTATACAACGGTTTTTGCGTTTGAAAAGCCTGGGCATTGTGTGAATCCGTGCGCGCACGACGACGAGAGTATGGAAATTAAGTGGGTGCCGATTGACGATGTGCCGAAGCTAAAGCTGCTTACGGCGATGCGCACGGATTGGCCGTCTTTCCGCGCTCGCCTTGATTCGCTAGCAGCGCAAAGGTAGCTGTGCAAAGAGATCTGCAGTTTGGAAGTAGACTTCCAAACGTTAGCTAGTTTTTGGGATTTATTAAACGCTACACTTCTATAGTTATTAATGGCGATAGAATTAGAGTAATTTGTTTTGCAGGTTTTGAGCAAATAGGGCTACGATTATGGAAGTTGGAAAATTTGACCAGTGGGCAAAGCAGCTGTTGGATACTGGTAAGAATCGCAATAATTTAGTTAATTTTAAGGATACTAAAACTTCAACATTAGATGTTTTGCTTCCAAGCTGTGAAGATATTTTTCAAAAGTTTTCATCAGAAAATTCTGGTTCCTTTAAAATATTTGACCCAGAAGAAGAATTTAATAAAAAGCATAACGACAAGTATTATGTAGATAATTTAGATACGGATGATTTTCATGAGATAGAATATGCAGATGGTAACCCAAGAAAAAAATATGAATCAAAAACTGATTTTAAGAATAATTATTCCAACAAAATAAAAGCTAATCAAATTCTTGCATATAGTTCATCTGGAAAGCCATTAGAAGCAGCAAGAAATATTATGAGAAAATCCAGGGAGATTATTGAAGAGACTGGAGTAAATGTTGCGTTCATTACATTTGGGCTAATTCATTGGAAAGAAGCTAATTATGCTGATACTATTTACAATGCACCAATACTTTTAATACCTGTTCAATTAAGTAGTGAGTCGATTGGACGGTCATATAAAATATCTGTTTTAGATAATGATGTTATTGTAAATAGAGCGTTTTCTTACAAACTTGATAACGAGTATGGCATAACTCTTCCGAATTATGATAGTGAAACCACGTTAGGAGAATATTTTGAAAATGTACAAAACATGGTTTCTAAACTCGGATGGGTAATAAGTAAAGAGTGCAAAATTGGGCTATTTTCATTTGCAAAGATTAATATGTATGTGGATCTTAAGGAAAATAAAAATGATATTTTAAATAGCCCTACTGTTCGTCAACTTTTTGGCGAAGTAGTTGATTCTGGTAATTCATACTTAGATAGCGAAGATATTGATAAATCTGATTACGATTCAATAATTGATTTATGTAACGTTGTAGATGCTGATTCTAGCCAAATAGAGGCTATAGAAATGGCTAAATCTGGTAAAAGCTTTGTTTTGCAGGGGCCTCCAGGAACTGGTAAGAGTCAGACAATTACGAATATTATTGCTGAATGTCTTAATGATGGTAAGAAAGTATTGTTTGTTTCAGAAAAACTTGCTGCTTTAAACGTCGTTTATAACAAAATGAAGCAGGTTGGTCTTGCGGATTTTTGTCTTCAACTTCATTCAAATAAAGCTAACAAAAAGAGTGTTATTGAAGATATATGCAGAAATCTCAATATTAAGAAGGATGTTGTAAGTAATATTAAATTTGATGAAGAAATAAAAGCTAAGAAGAATGTTAAAGAAAAATTAGATTCTTATGAACGTACTCTTCATGAGGTGCAACCCGTAATAAATAAAAGTTTATATGATTTATACGAGTCACTTGCGAAATGGGATTATGCGCCAGAATTTATATGCCCCACTGAAGATATATCAAAATTAGGTTCTGAATACTTGGATAGGTCTACTGATCTTTTAAGAAGCTATGTTGATTATTCATATTATATCGGTTATGACTATCGCAAGAATCCTTGGTATGGGTATATAAATCAAGATAATTCAATTGCCGAAGAAGTGCGATTAAAGGGCAGTATTTCTTCTGCTGTAGATACTTTGAACGACCTAATTCCATTGTTGGACAGGATTTCTGAACAGTATGGTGTTCGTTGTGAAAGTTTAAAAGATGCTCTATTCTGGGGGAAATTCTTTGACTTTGTTGCTAATTCAGCATTAGTTACGCCATCTATATTAAAGAGACAGAATTTTGATATTGCTTACAATGCGCTAGAAAATCTAGAATCAATGAGCAATAAAATACATGCTTTAATGCAGAAATTATCTGATTGTAATGAGGATATTTATTATCTGGATGGTTTAGATAACTACAATAATTTAAGACAATTTAGAAGCGTATTATCTAGAATTTTTAATTCTGAATATAAAAAAATTGTTTACGATATACGTTCATGCAAGAAAGTAAATAAAAAACCTAATTATAAAGAATCAATTCTTTTAATGGAGCTTTTGGCGAAATATCAGAAATCTATTAGTGAATATTCTGACGCTGAAGCTTCTATAAAATCATTGCTTGGTTCGGCTTATAAAGGTATTGATACTGATTGGAATTATGTTAGCAGTCAAATGAGAATTCTTAAAAATATGCTTGATAGTGGATACTCATTTGAATCCTTGGAAAGATATTCAAGCTTTGCGTCTGAAAGCAAAATTTTTGTGGAATATTCTCATCAAATTAACAATATTTTGAATGAAAATAGCGTCAAAAATATAGATTACGTTTCTGGATGTTTTGATAAAAATATTGTTGATTTTAATGCAATTGATGCTGTTAAAGTTCAATCTAGATTGCATAAGTGCATTGAGTCTTCTGATATATTGCAAAAATGGTGTACTTTTAGAGACATTCTTGCTCGTTTAGAGAAGAATGGGCTTATTCCTTTTATTCATGAACTTATAAAGAATAATGTTAGTAAAGATAATATTGTTCCTACATTTAATAAGCAATTTTATTTACAGTGGATTGATTTTGTAATTTTAAAAAGTCCGATTCTTTCTCAATTTAATAGAGCAACTCAGGATAGATTTATAAAAGATTTTATAGAGAAAGATTTAGAAGAATTTGATATTAATAGAAAAAGGTTGCGTGCAAAGTTAGCAAATGCATGTCCTGTAAGGGAATGTGCTGTTGCTGGGAGTCAATTAAGTGAGCTTTTGTATGAGAATCAAAAATCAAGGAATAAAAAGAATATACGTTTACTTCTTTCAGAAACCAAAGATGCTGTACAAATAGTTAAACCTTGCTTTATGATGTCTCCTTTAAGTGTGAGCACATTTCTTAATTATAAAGATTTAAAGTTTGATGTTGTAATATTCGATGAGGCTTCTCAGGTCTTTCCATGGGATGCGGTTGGTGCAATTAGCCGTGCTAAACAAGCTATCATAGTTGGTGATTCAAAGCAGATGCCACCTAGTAACTTTTTCGCAACATCTGTTAATAATGATGATGACATAGATGACTATGACGATATTAGGAGCTTCGATTCCATACTAGATTTTGCTTCTAGCACTATGCCTCAGCTTAGACTAAATTGGCATTATCGCAGTCGCAGCGAGCAACTTATTGCATTTTCAAACAAGAATTTTTACAACGGTAGCCTTATAAGTTTTCCCGCTGCTAAAGATAATTCAGAAGGTATGGGTGTGGATTATTACTACGTAAATGGAGTATTTAATCGTTCATATCATAATAATCGAAAAGAAGCTGAATATGTTGTCGATTTAATTTATAAAAACGTTGAGAAATATCCTAATAGGAGTTTAGGCGTTGTTGCTTTTAGTCAGTCTCAACAAAATCTCATAGATAATTTGCTTTTTAAGCGCCGTCAAATTACTCCTGAAAAAGAGTTTTTCTTTGATTCTGGTAAGGAAGAGCCTTTCTTTATAAAGAATCTTGAAACAGTTCAGGGAGATGAACGTGACGCAATCATTTTTAGTATTGGTTACGGTCCTGATAGTAATGGAATGTTCTCAACTAATTTTGGTCCTTTAAATCGCGATGGAGGGCAAAAGAGGCTGAATGTTGCCGTTACAAGGGCAAAATATAATATTCAAGTTGTTTCTTCCATGCATGCAACTGATATAGATTTAAGTCATAGTGAGTCAGATGGCGCTCGTCTTCTTCGAGAATATATTGATTTTGCTGAGAATGGTGAGATTGCCTTGCAGCGCAGTGAAAGCGTGGCGAGTTATGATCAGTTTGATTCCGATTTTGAGGTTGAAGTATGTGAGTTTTTGCGAAATCATGGTTATTCGGTTGATACGCAAGTGGGATGCTCTGGATTTAGAATAGATCTCGGTGTTAAAGTTCCTAATAGTTCAGATTATCTACTTGCTGTCGAATGTGATGGCGCCACTTACCATTCGTCAAAGAATGCGCGAGATCGTGATAGATTGCGACAAACAATTCTAGAAAATATGGGTTGGAAGTTCTATCGCATTTGGTCTACCGAATGGTTCAGGAATAAGATTTCTGAACAAGATAAGCTTTTAGGATTTGTTCGTAAGGCAGTGGACAACTATAAAAATCATAAAGATGATTATGCAGAGAATCTTGAAGACAGACTGCCTGTAAGTTCCTCATTTTTATCTGAGACTGAGGCTGATTTATGCGGAAAATCTTTATACAATGCTGAGTTCTCTGAAGAATCAACTAATAGTATTCTTAATGATATTCCTTTTAGTTTTGTTAAGTATAAGATGGCGGATACTAATAAGGATTGCAAGAATATTTTTAGTAAATATAATAACGCTGATTTCAAAAGTAGTGTGAAAGATATTTTGGAAGTTGAGTCGCCTCTATCAGAAAATCTTCTTTTACAAAGAATACTTTGGTATTTCGAGCGCGAAAAGGTTACTTCATCAGTGCAAAAAAGGTTTGACATCAAAATGCGTGGATGCGAATATTTTGGTATTGTCAGGGAAAATGGATTTATGTATTTGAAGGATAAACCGATTATTTTCCGGCTCCCAGGAGATATTGTTCGTGATTTTAAACAAATTGCTCCAGAAGAGCTAGGTGTTGGCATGATGGAAATTATTAGTAAAAATGTTGTTTTGGCGAAAGAAGGATTATATCGCTTTATGCTTGGCTTGTATGGTAAAAAGAGAATTGGTAAATTAGATGGCGAGGCTTTAGATAATGCTTTATCTATGCTGCTTCAATCCGAGAAAATAGTTGAGACTGATGGACAGATTTCACTCAAATAGTTGTTTTTTATAGTTTTACTGGTGTAAAAGTGCAATCAAATGGCTGATTGAGCGATATCAAGTAGTTGTAGATAAGAAGACTGGTATTGTACGAAATCCAAACGGAGCTTGCGATAATCCGCGTTACATTGTTGATTTGGTTAAGAAGGTAGTTCGCGTTAGCGTAGAAACAATAAACATTATTGACGGTTTGCCAAAACTTAATGAAATCACTAATAAGCCAGATTGTTGGCCAGATGCGTGGAATTAGAAAGTGTGGAGTGACTGGAAGTAGTCTTACAGCTTGCATAGTTTTAGTTAGAGCATTGTTTTGAGGATTAGCTCTTTTTGCTTTTCGCTTTTTGTTGTTCAACACGCCGTTTTGAGCGACATTCTCGGGAAATCCTCTTGCTTTGTAGAATTATATTTATGCGCTGATGCATGCTAGTTTTCTACTAGTTTAGATGTTATATGGCTTGTGCTTGATTTTGTAATTTTGCTTGTGATTCATGGGTTTTGTGTTAAGCGCATAGAAATAAAGTAAACAAATCAAATAAAGCAACTATTTGCGTAGATTTGTGTAGATTTGCGTAAAAATTAGGGGGAAATTATGTCTAATGCGTCAAATATTAAAAAAGATATTATTAAGGCAAAAGGCTTTACAATTCAGGTTTATACGGAAGATTTTATGAATGATTACGTTAGTTTAACCGATATTGCGAGATATAAAAACAAAGAAGAGCCTAAAGATGTTGTTAAAAACTGGCTGAGAGTGAAGAATACTATTGAATTCTTGGGATTGTGGGAGAGTATTAACAACCCGAATTTTAAAGGGGTCGAATTCGACTCCTTTAAGAATGAGGCTGGTTCTAATGCTTTTACTTTATCTCCTAAAAGATGGGTAGAATCAACAAATGCTATTGGTATAGTTTCCAAATCTGGTAAGTATGGTGGAACTTACGCTCATAAAGATATAGCATTTAAGTTTGCGGCTTGGATTTCAGCAGAATTTGAACTATATATTATCAAAGATTATCAAAGACTTAAATCTGATGAGAACTCAAGGCTTTCGCTGAATTGGAATTTGAATCGTGAGATTTCGAAGATTAATTACAAGATTCATACGGATGCTATTAAAGAATATTTGTTGAAGGACTTGACTCCTGAGCAGTTGATGTACAAGTATGCAAATGAAGCAGATTTGTTAAATGTTGCACTGTTTAATAAGACTGCTAAACAATGGAGAGATGCAAATCCTAAGTCAAAGGGCAACATTCGAGACGAGGCGAGTATTAATGAACTTCTGGTATTGGCGAATATGGAAAGTTATAACGCTGTTTTGATTTCTAAGGGTTTGCCACAGGCTGATCGAATGGTGGAACTTAGAAATTTGGCTCGAACGCAGATTTTATCTCTTGAGAATTTGAATAATTCTGGAATAAAGAGTTTGGATTCCGTGCTAAAAAATTGAGTTTAATCACTTTTTAATTCTGCGCTTAGTGCTGATATTTACATCGTTTTCGGGCGCGACGACCTGACTGAGCGCTTAAAGCGTAGCGTGCAAAGGCAATTCGGAGCGCTGAGCCGCTCAAGGCAGAAGCACTGCTTCTGTGCGGCGAAGACGTTCGCGCGCTTAGACTGCGCGAACAACATTTGCGCTTTTTGTAGTTTGACACGCCGTGAATCAGCTACAAACTCGGGAAAACTTTCCGCATTTTGTTGTTGATTTTGTGGTTTTAAGCAACATTCTCGGGAAAATGATTTTGCGTTTGTTCCCAAAATCACCAAATACGTAAACAATCTCGGGAAAGTGTTCTTGCTTTCGTTTCTTTTTGCCCGTGTTTGTTTCTATATTTGCTAAAAAGGGAACAAACTCGGGAATTTAATTGGGTGCGATTGTCTTGTAGTGTGGTGTTGGTTTGACGTTGATGTTGTGTTGGTGGGGTGTCGGCGTGTTGCGTGTGTGATGTGTGTGGAATGTTGATTTTTCAATGGTTTTATAGTGTTAGTGTTCTTGCTTGAGTAGTTTCCTGAGAAAAGTCTGGGAAAATTCTTTAAAAAC